>CAZVTK010000096.1:0-18082 GCA_964629765.1 uncultured Mesorhizobium sp. | reverse complement strand
GCCGGAGAACTCGTGCGGATAGCGGTCGCGCACCTCGGGCGGCAGTCCGACCTGTTGCAGCAGCTCGGCCACGCGGGTCCGGGCGGCGGAGCGGGTCCCGTAGCCGTGTTCGAGCCACGGCTCCGCTATGGCGTCGCCCACCGTCATCGACGGATCGAGCGAGGCGAAGGGATCCTGGAAGATCATCTGCGCCGCGCGCCGCATGGCCCGCATCTCGGACGGCCCGCCGGTGAGCACGTCGGTATCGCCGATGCGGGCGCTGCCGCCGTCCGCCTCGATGAGCCGCAGCAGGAGCCGGCCGGTGGTGGACTTGCCGCAACCGGATTCGCCGACCAGCGACAGGGTCTCGCCGGGATAGAGGTCGAAGGAGACGTCCTCCACCGCATGGACCCGGCCGCGAAGACGGCTCATCACGCCGCCCCGCACGTCGAAGCGCTTGCACAGGTTGCGGGCCTGAAGCAGCGGGCGCCGGGCGCCACCGGCCCCTTCGCCGATCGGCAGGCCGACCTGCCGCCCCCCGTCCGTCTCTGGCCACGCCGGTTCCGGCCGCGCCGGCTCCGACCATGTCTTCGGCGCCGCGGCCCGCTGCCTGTCCAGCGCCTCCGCGCCCAGCGGGAAGGGCTCGGGCCCCGGCTTGCCGGACATCGACCCCAGCACCGGCACGGCGGCGAGCAGATGGCGGGTATAGTCGGCGCGGGGATGGCGGAAGACCTCCGCCGTCGTCCCGGTCTCGACATGGTCGCCGCGGAACATCACCAGCGTGCGGTCGGAGATCTCGGCCACCACCCCCATGTCGTGGGTGATGAACAACACCGACATTCCCGTCTCGGCCTGGATCGACTTGATGAGGTCGAGGATCTGCCCCTGGATGGTGACGTCAAGCGCCGTCGTCGGCTCGTCGGCGATCAGCATGCTGGCGCGGGAGGCGAGCGCCATGGCGATCATCACCCGCTGCCGCATGCCGCCGGAAAGGCGATGCGGATATTCGGCGAGCCGCAGGCGGGCATCCGGGATGCGGACCCGCTCCAGCAGGCCCAGTGCCTCCGAAACGGCTTCGGCCTTGGGGATGCGGTTGTGGCAGAGGATCGCCTCCGAGATCTGGTCGCCCACCGTGAACAGCGGGTTCAGCGAGGTCATCGGCTCCTGGAAGATCATGGCGACGTCGCGCCCCCGCACCTCGCGCATGCGGTTGTCCGGAATCGAAAGAATGTCCGTTCCGTTGAGGGCGATCCGCCCCTCGACCCGGCTCACGCCGGGCGGCAGCAGCCGCATGATCGCCAGCGAGGTAACGGACTTGCCCGAGCCCGACTCGCCGACGATGGCGAGCGTCTCGCCCGGCGCCACCTCGAAACTGACGTCGCGGACGACCGCCGGCCATTGGCCGTCGACCCGAAAGGAGACCGAGAGGTTCTCGACCTCGAGGACGGGCGGTCGGGGGCGGGAGAGCGGTGCTGGTTGCATGTCTTGGCCTTTTCGTGGAGGCGACGGACCGGTTCAGTCGGGCCAGGCGAGCAGCTTCTCGATGCGGCGGCGCTCGCGCGCGGCCGCATTCGTGTCCGGCGGGGCGTTGCGGCGGACCGCTTCGTCGAGCACCTCGGCCAGCGCGGCCGCGACCTCGTGCTCCTGCCCGGGATGCAGGTTGCAGGGGTCGAGATGGAAATACTGGTGCTCGATCTCATGGTCGCGGACGACGATCGGCGTCTCGCGCGCCGCGAGCGCATCGGCCAGATCCCAGGCGTTCAGCTTTGCCGCGCCCGGATCGACGGTGATGCGCAGGCGGTTCAGCGGATTGCCGGTCGGGTCGGCCTCGGCCGCCGCGACGATCCCCGGCCGGCCGGCAAGGGCGGCGATCCACAGCTCGATATAGCCCGTCTCGCGGGCGAGCACGGCGGCGGGATCGCGCCGCTCCCAGGCCGCCAGCGCGGCCATCACGCCGGCGATGGATTCCTTGCCCACCTTCATGCCGCGGCCGATGCCGCCGTTCTGGAGATAGGCCGCGCGGACGAGGTCGCGCCGGCCGGCGACGAGGCCCGAGGTCGGGCCCGACAGGAACTTGTGCCCCGAATAGAGGACGATGTCCGCGCCCTGCTCCAGGAAGCCGCGAAGGTCGTATTCCGAGGCCGCGTCCACGATGACCGGCACGTTCCGCTCGTGGCAGATGTCGGCGAAGTCGCGCAGCGGCAGGAGGCCGTAGGGTACGACGTGGTGCGACACGACATAGAGGGCCGCGGCGGTCTCGGGGCCGAGCGCCGCGCGCAGATGATGGGCGTGGCACGAGGTCGCCTGCCCGATCAGCTTCAGCCGAGCGCCGGTCAGCCGCACCGCCTGCCCTATCACGCCGCCATAGTGGATCTGGTGGCCCATTTGCAGGACGACCTCGGACTTCAGCGTGCCGGTGTCGGGCAGCGCCTCGATGGCGGCGAGATCGGCCCCCGTCATCGCGCCGGCCACCGCAAGGCTGATGCCGGCCGCGCAGGAGGCGGTGACGAACCCCGCCTCCGCTCCCGTCAGGCGGCAGATCGCCTCGCCCGCGCGGCGCTGCAACTGGCCGATGTCGACGAAGCGCGGCAGGATCCCGGCCATCGCCCGCGCCACGTCGGGATGGGCGATGGAGGCGCCGAGGCCGGTCATCGTGCCCGAGACGTTGATGAACCGGTCGAGTTCGAGCCGGTCGAGAGTGCCCTCGCTCATGCGAATCTCCCCGGAAAGGCCGGCCTGCTCCCGCGCCGGGAGCGGCCGGATATCGTCCTTGACGCTATTTCACAGTTGTGGAACACGGGGCGCGGAATTGCTGCCCAGCGGAATCGAAGATGAAGCAGACCGTCGATCCGGCCGGGGACGCCATGTCCGCCGGCTCCTCCCGCAAGCGCGTCAGCGGCATCGACCGCGCCGTGCAGATTCTCGATCACCTCTACGAGCGGGGCGAGCCCGACGGCGCCTACGCCATCGCCAAGGCCATCGGCGCGCCGCTCTCCACCGTCTATTCGATCGCCGAGGATCTCGTCGCCAAGGATCTGCTGCAACGGCTGAAGGACGGCGGCCTGTGGCTGGGCGTGCGGCTCTATCATCTGGGGCTGGCTTACGGCCGCTCGCTCGAATTCCTGGAGGTCGCGCGACGCGAAGCGGACGAATTGTGCGACCGGCTGCACCAGACCGTGCAGATCTGCGGGCGCGACGGGGACAACATGCTGGTCATGGCGATGTCCGACCGGCCCGACCACTACCGGTTCACCTCGCGGGTCGGCACGCGGATGCCGCTGAACTGGACCGCCTCGGGAAGGCTGCTCGTCGGCCACCTGCCCGAAAGCGAGCGCATCGCCCTCTTTCGGCGCGCGGCGCGCAAATCGCCGACCGGGCGCGCGCCGGTCGACCCGAAGGAGCTGTCGGACGCCGCGGCGAAGGCGCTGGCGGAGCGGCTGTCGATCCAGGTCAGCGAGAGCGATTTCGCCGTGGCCTGCATCGCCTCGCCCGTTCTCGACGCCGCCGGCGACTGCGTCGCCACCATCTCGATCGTGCTGCCCGAGAGCGCGGCGAACGAGGACACCGGGCGCCTCGGCGCCGCGGTCCGCGCTGCCGCGGCGCGCATCGAGGAGACGATGGGATGGCGCGTGCAAGGGCCGGTCACTCCCTGAAGGCGACGATGGCTTCGATTTCGACGGGGATGTTGTCCGGCAAGGTAGCGAGGCCGACCGACGACCGGGCGTGAGCGCCGCAGGCGGTTCCGAAAACCTCGACGAAGAGGTCGGAGCAGCCGTTGATGACCTTGGGATGGTCCTTGAAGTCGGGCACGGCATTGACCATGCCCAGCACCTTCACGATACGCCGCACGCGCCGCAGGTCGCCCAGCGCCGCCGCCATGACCGAAAGCAGGTTCAGCCCCGTCAGCCGCGCCATCGCGTAGGCCTGGTCGACGTCGTAGTTCTCGCCGACGCGGCCCGTATGCAGATACCCGTCGGCCTCGCGCGGGCCCTGCCCCGACAGGAACAGGAGCGAGCCCTCGCGGACATGCGTGACGAAATTGCCCACCGGCGGCGGCGGCGGCGGCAGCTCCAGCTTCAGCGCATGCAGCCGGGCAAAGGGATCGGGGAATGCGAGCGTAGTCAAAGTCTGTCCTTCTTGGGGAGGCTTCAGCGGTAGGAATAGCCGTGCGAATGATCGACGGCCTCGACGCGCTCGGGCCGGTAGCGCGACGAGGCGAAGACGTCGGTCCCGATGACGGCGTGGCGGGGCTCGAACAGCCGCTCCAGCGTGGTGCGGTCGCCGAGCGAATCGACGACCTCCAGCCTGGCGGGGACGAGGTCGAACAGGGTGAGCTCCGCCCGGCTCCGGCCCGCCGCCATGTCGGCATAGTCGAGCCCGACGACCGCGGCCGGGGCGTGGGTCACGGCGGCCACCACCGCCTCGAACCCCATCCCCGCCGCCAGCAGCTTCGACATGGTGGTCGACAGGTCCCAGACGGACTGGTCCATGCTGCGCAGGTGCACGTCCGTCGAGATCGAGAACGGCATCAGCCCGCGCTTGATCGCGGCTTCGGCCACCCGGAAGGAGAAGGAGGCGCCGCCGTGCCCGATGTCCAGCCGGACGCCGCGCGCCGCGCAGCTTTGCGCCAGCGCGAAAAGCTGCTCGTCCTCCATCAGCGAGCTGCCGACCTTGCCGTTGAAGCAGTGGGTGACGATATCGCCGGGCGCAAGCACCTCCAGCACCTCGTCATAGGTGGCCGGCGGCTCGCCGACATGGACCATGACCGGCAGCTTGAGGATGCGCGCCAGCTTGCGCGCGATCTTCACCGGCTCGATCCCCCACGACCCGGTGATGACATGGCTGGCGCGGACCTTGAGGCCGATAATATGCTCGCGGTTCTCGCGCACGCAGGCGACCGTGCGGTCGATATCGATCGAGCCGATGTCGCGCAGCTCGCTGACCCGGTTGCAGGCGACGAGGCCGATGGAGCCGAGGTTCAGGAAAGCCTTCACGCGCTCCGGCGCGCGCTCGATGACATATTCGCGAAAGCCGTGGAAGTTCGCCTCCCCGGCGGAGCCGGCGTCGACCAGCGTGGTCACGCCGCGAGCCACGCCGCACTGGGAGGTGCGGACCGAAATGTCGGTCCCGCCGTGCCAGACATGGGTGTGCAGGTCGATCCAGCCGGGCGAGAGCCACGCACCCCCGCCGTCCAGCACGCGCGCGCCCTCGGGCGCCGGCAGGCCGGGGGCGACGGCGGCGATGCGGCCGTCCGCCGCGATCAGCACGTCGGTCGCGCCGCCGGCGATCCCGGGCAGCCCGACGGGCCTCACGTTCCTGATATGCAGGGGTGCCGCTTGCCCGGAAATCCCGGAAGACATCTCAGAACTCCTTGCTCAGGCGACGGTCCAAAAGGTCGCGCAGACCATCGCCGACCAGTTGCAGCGACAGGACGCACAGGACGATGGCGAGACCGGGGAAGAAGGTCATCCAGTCCGCGGTGCCGATGAAGGAGCGCCCCGCCGCGATCATCGTGCCCCACGTCGGAATGTCGGGGCTGACGCCGAGCCCCAGGAAGGACAGGCCGGCCTCGGCCAGCATCGCGCTCGCGAAGATGAACGTTCCCTGCACCAGGACCGGCGACCACAGATTGCCCAGCACATGACGCAGCAGGATGCGATGGGTGCGGATGCCCATGGCCCGCGATGCCTCGATATAGGGCAGCTCGCGGATCACCAGCGTCGAGGCGCGGACGATCCGCGCCAGCCGGGGCGCGTAGACGATGCTGAGCGCCGCGATCACCGTGGTCAGCGAGGGCCCGATCACCGCGACGAGCGCGATGGCGAGCAGAATGTCCGGAAACGCCATCATCGCGTCGATCAGCCGGGCGATCGGGGTGTCGAGCCGGCGGAAGAAACCGGAGACCAGCCCGAGCGTCAGTCCGATCAGGCTGGAAAGCACGACCGTGGCGGCGCCGGCCAGCAGCGACATGCGCCCGCCGTAGAGGATGCGCGACAGGATATCGCGCCCGAACTCGTCGGTGCCGAGAAGATGCGCGAAGCTGGGCGGCTTCAGCCGGTTGGCGATCGACAGCTTCGATGGATCGTAGGGAGCGATCCACGGCGCGAACAGCGCCGCGAGGGCAAAGGCCGCGAGCACGATCAGGGCGATCGCCACCGGCTTGCGCCGCACCAGTCGGCGAAAGCCGCTCGCCATGCGTCCCGATGCCAGGGTCCCGGCCGCCATCAGTAGCGCACCCGCGGATCGACCAGCAGATAGAGCATGTCGATCATGAAGTTGATGAGGACGTAGAGCGCGGCGACGATCAGCAGCGCGCCCTGGATCACCGGATAGTCACGCCGCAGCACGGCCGAGACCACGAGGTTGCCCACCCCGGGCAGGCCGAACACCGTCTCGGTCACCACCGCTCCCGAGATCAGCGAGGCGAGCGTCATGCCCATGACGGTCAGGATCGGAATGAGCGCGTTCTTCAGCGCGTGGCGCAACACGATCCTGCGTTCGCTCACGCCCTTGGCCCGGGCGGTCCGCACATAGTCGTCGTTCAGCACGTCGAGCATCGACGCCCGGGTGAACCGCAGGATCAGCGACGACGCGACGACCCCGAGCGCAATGGCCGGCAGGATGAGATGCCGGACCCTCTCGACGAGGCTTGTGCCCGGCCCGCCGTAACCGGAGACCGGCAGGACGCCCCAGCGCACCGAGACGATCTGGATGAGCAGCAGGCCGAGCCAGAAGCTGGGGATAGAGGCGGCCAGCATGGCCAGCAGCGTCGAGGTCTGGTCGGCGAGGGAGCCCCGCCGGTAGGCGGCATAGATGCCGATGGGAAGGGCGATCACCGATGCGATCAGGAACGACAGCAGCGTCAGCAGCAAGGTCGGCTCGGCCCGTTCGGCCAGGGCGGCGGCGACGGGCTTGTTGAAGAAGATCGACTGCCCGAGATCGCCGCGGATCACCTGGCCGATATAGTTGACATACTGGACCGGCAGCGGCCTATCGAGACCCAGCCGGCCGCGCAGGGCCTCGATGGCTTCCGGCGGGGCGTCGGGCCCGAGCATGACGACGGCCGGATCGCCGGGCGTCACCCTGACGATGATGAAGACGATGGTGACGACCAGGAAAAGGACCGCCACCATCCCGACAATGCGCTTTGCGACATATGTTAGCATGCACCGTCATTCGCAATCCGGAGCGCGCCTTGCGCGGCCGAGGCCCCTCCTCCGCAACATATTACACAGTAAAGTAATATATTGCATTGCTGTAGGGTATCGAGAAGCAGGCCCGCTTGTCAATCGGGCCTGAGACCAGGCGCGGCCCAGAGCCTGAGCCGGAGCGCGGGCCTCCCAAGGGGCTACACACAAACAATTCCCATATATCAGAACTTGTAGACAATTCTTATAATGTGGGATATGTTTCAATCGAGCGGCGCGTGACGCGCGGTCCGTACGGGACAGGCAGCTCAAGGCTCTGGGAGGAGCGCAATGACAAGCAAGGGCATGAAGTGGATTCTGGGCGCCGGGTTTTCCGCGATGCTCGGCCTTGCCGGCGCGACGGCGACGCTCGCGCAGAACGCGGTCGAGATCGGCGGGGTGCTCTACGCGCGCGACTCGCAGTCCTGGCTGCTGGCCGAGCGCGGCATGAAGGACGCGGCGGAAAAGAACGGCGCCGGCATCGTGATCGGCCTCAGCCAGCGGCAACTGGCGACCGAAGCGCAGGTGGTGGAGGACATGGTGACGCGCGGCGTCAAGGCCATCGTCATCTTCGTGCTCGATGCCAAGGCGTCGGCCGCCGTGCTGCTGGAGGCCAAGTCGAAGGGCGTGGTGATCGTCGAGGACGGCACGCACCTCGCCGACAAGACCGTGGCGCACTATTCCGTCGGCGTCGACCAGAGCGACCTGGCGCGCGAGGTGGCGGGCCAGATGCGCGAGCACATCAAGGGGCCGCTCGGCGGCAAGGCGAAGGTCGGGTTCCTGTTCCTGCCGCCGCAGAACCCGCAATCCACGGCCCGCAACGGCGCGGCGCAGGATGCGGTCAAGGAGCTGGACGTCACCGTCGTCGCGGAGGTGGTCGCCTTCAACCCCGAGACGGGCGCCACTGCGGCCGAGCAGATCCTGCAACGCGAGCCGGAAACGCAGATCATCTACGCCGCCAATGGCGGCGCAGCCGAAGGCGCGGCGGCAGCGCTCAAGCGCGCCGGCTCGAAGGCCATCGTCTACGGTTTCGACCTCAGCGTCCTTCTGGCCAACAATCTGCTCGCAGCCGACGGCAACGTCATGGCGATCGCCGATCAGGACCTGTACAATATCGCCTATCTCGGCGCCGAGGCAGGCATCAGGGCGGCGAAGAACGAGATGACCGGGCCGCGCGAAATCCGGCTGCCGGCCAAGCTCTACACGCGCGAAACCGTCCAGCAGACCCGCGACTTCATCGATCTGGCCAACTCGGTCGCCGCGAACAAGTGAAGGCCGGGCGCCCCCCGGCAGCATGGGCCGCCGGGCAGCCGGCGTGGGAGCGGAGCGTGCAGGGCATCAGATGGCGAGCATAGAGGAAGGCGCGGACGGCCGGGTCGAAAGGCGCGGGAGCGCGCAGCCGGCCGAGCCTCCACCCCTTGCGCAAACCCTTGCCGGCTGGCGTTCCGAGCTCGGCGTGGGCGCCGCGCTGCTGGTGCTGATCGTGGTGTGCAGCTTTCTCGGGCCGAATTTCCTGACGCTGTCGAACTTCGAGGCGATCCTGCGGCAAACCTCGGTGACGATGATCGTGGCCGTCGGCATGACGATGGTCATCATCGCCGGCGAGATCGACCTTTCGGTCGGCTCGATGGTGGCGCTCGCCGGCGTCGTCTTCGCCTGGCTCATCGTACATGCGGACGTGACGCCCGTGCTGGCGGCACTGGCGACTTTCGCGCTGGCCGCCGCCATCGGCGCGTTCACCGGCCTGCTCAGGGTGCGCTGGCGCATCGCCTCCTTCATCACCACGCTGGGGCTCTTGTCGGTGCTGCGCGGCGTGGCCGTCTACATCACCGACGGCGTGTCGATCGGGCCGCTGCCGGAGGGGCTCGGCTGGTTCTGGTACGGCGCCGTGCTCGGCATCAAGGTGCCGATCGCGATCATGCTGGCCGTCGTGCTCGCCGGTGCTTTCGTGCTGTCGCACACGGTGTTCGGGCGGCACCTCTACGCGACCGGAGGACGCGCGGCGAGCGCGGCGCGCTACGGCGTGAACGTGAGCCTGATCCGCGTCGCCGTGTTCGTCATCGTGTCGATGCTGTCGGCGCTGGGCGGCATGCTGCTCGCCATCCGGCTCGATGCGGCCGACGCCGGCAACGGCACGCTGCTCGAGCTCGACGTCATCGCCGCCGTCATCGTCGGCGGCACGCTGTTCACCGGCGGCGCCGGCCGCATGATCGGCACCGTGCTGGGCGTGATGTTCGTCGCGGTGCTGCGCAACGGCATGATCCTGCTCGGGGTCAACCCGATCGTCTTCATGATCGCGCAGGGCGCCGTCATCATCCTCGCGGTATGGTGGAGCATGCTGCCGCGCCAGGAACGCTCGGTGGGGGCATGAACGGATGAGCGCGCGAACCGGCGGGTCGGGAAGCGGCGAGCCGCTGCTTGCCGCGGAAGGCATCACGAAGAGCTTCGGGGCCGTGCAGGCTCTGCGCGGCATCGACTTCACGATCCGGCGCGGCGAGACGATCGCGCTTCTGGGCGACAACGGCGCCGGCAAGAGCACCTTCGTCAACGTGCTTTCGGGCGTTCACCGGCCGACGTCGGGAACGATCCGCGTCGACGGGCGGCCGGTCGAGATCGCCAGCCCGAGCGTGGCCCGCGACCTCGGCGTCGAGACCGTCTACCAGGATCTCGGCCTGTGCGAGAACCTGACCGTCGCCGAGAACATCTTCCTCGGCCGCGAGACGCGGCGCGGGCCGCGATGGCTGGGCATCCTGTCCAAGCGCGCGATGATCGGCGCGGCCGAAGAGGCGATGCGGGGGCTGTCGATCAACGTGCCGCGCGCCGACGGCCCGGTGGCGAGCCTCAGCGGCGGCCAGCGGCAGGCGATCGCGCTGGCGCGCGCACGGCTGTGGGAGCGCCGGCTGCTGCTGCTCGACGAGCCGACGGCCGCGCTCGGCGTGCAGGAAAGCGCGCGCGCCGTGGAGGCGATCCGCGCCATGAAGCAGCACGGGCTGGGCATCGTGCTCATCAGCCACAACATCCCGCTGGCGCTGGATCTCGCCGACCGCGTCGTCGTGCTGCGGCACGGAACCAAGGTGGGCGACGTGGCGCGGCGCAGCCTCGCGCCGCAGGACGTGGTGGCGCTGATCACCGGCGCAAGGGAGAGCTGGATCGAGGCGGCCTGACTGTCGCCGCCCCGCCCTCTCAGGCCGTTTCCATCTCCGTGATGCGCTCGGCAGTGGCGGCGCGCAGCAGCAGCTTGCCGCTGACCTCGCCCGATTCCAGCCGCGCATGCCCCTCGGCCGCGTCCGCCAGCGGCAGCACGCCGGCGATCAACGGACGCACGGCGCCCGCGGCCACGAGCGGCATGGCCACGGCGCGCAGCCGCTCAGCGATCAGCGCCTTCTCGTTCGGCGGCAGCGGGCGCAGCAGCGAGCCGGTGACGCGCGCCTCCCTGGCCATCAGCTCGCGCAGCGGCAGGCTGAGCGGCGTGCCGTCGCCGGGAGAGAGGTGGACGAGCCGGCCGCGGCGCGCCAGCGCCTCGACGTTGCGGGCGCCATAGGCCGCGCCCGCCATGTCGAGGATGATGTCGACGCCGCGGCCGGCGGTCAGGCGCCGCACCTCCTGCTCGAAGCGGACCGTGCGGTAGTTGAAGGCCGCAACAGCCCCCAGCCGCAGCGCTTCGGCGCATTTCGCGTCGGTGCCGCAGGTGGCGAAGACCGCATGGCCCAGCCTCGACAGGAGCTGGACGGCGATGCTGCCAACGCCGCTGGTGCCGCCATGGACCAGCACGGTTTCGCCAGGCGCGAGCGCCGCGACGCCGACGACGTTGTGCCAGACGGTGAAGAGGGCCTCCGGCAGGCCCGCGGCGTGGTCGAGGGGGATGCCGGCATCGAGCGCCAGGACCGTCCCGGCGGGAGCGGCGACGAACGGCGCGTAGCCGCCGCCGTCGACGAGGGCGCAGACCCGCCGCCCGACCAGGCCGGCCGGAAGCCGCGCGCCGGCCGCGCGGACGATGCCGGCGACCTCCAGCCCGGGTATGTCCGACTGGCCCGGCGCCGGCCCGCGCCTCCGCTGGTTGCAATCGTGCCGGTTGATGCCGGCATACGCCACCTCGATCAGCGCCTCCCCTTCGCCGGGCACCGGCACGGCAATTTCGCGCGGCACCAGCACCTGCGGGCCGCCGGCGGCCGAGATGGCGATCGCGCTCTGGCGCGCGGGAAGCGCCGGGTATGCCGCCGTCATGTCGGGTCGCGTTTCCATGCCCGCCGTCTGCCGTCGCTAGCCTGCCGCGCCGAAGCCATAAAGGCGCGCGGGGTTGTCGATCAGGATGCGGCGGCGCACGCCCTCGTCGGGGACGCAGCGCTCCAGCATCGAAAGCTGGCTCTCCGGCGTGGCGGTGTCGCGGAACTTCGGATGAGGAAAATCGGTGCCCCACAGCATCCGGTCCGGCGCGGCCGCCACGAGTTCGCGCACCAGCGGCTCGACGTCGCGATAGAGCGGATCCCGCGACACGCGATAGAAGGCGGACAGCTTGACCCAGCATCGCCCGCGGGCCGCCGACAGGCTGCGCAGGAAGATGTCGAAGCCGTCGCGCCCGGCGGCGCCCATCCCGCCGAGATGCGCGAAGCAGCATGGCGCCGGCAGGTCGCAGAGCGGCGCGACGACGCGCGGCGCCATCCAGCCCGGCGTCAGCATCTCCACGTGCCAGCCCAGTGGCGCGATCCGCGCTGCAACGCGGAGCGCGCGGGCCACGACCGCCGCGACGGCGTCGTCGTCCGGCTCCAGCGCCAGCGGAACGTTCAGCCGCGCGCCGCGCGCGCCCTTGCGATGCATGTCGGCCAGTTCGTCGTCGGTGACCGCCGCCGCGTCGATGTCGACGACGGCGCGGCCGTTCTCGCCGAGCGCGGCCGAAGCGTCGAGCGTGCAGTCATTGTCCTGCGCATAGGTGCTCGGCTGCACGACCACGATGCGGCGAATGCCGGCGCGCCGCGCGAACGGCTGGTAGTCGGCGAGCAGCGACTGGCCGAAAGCGTAGCGCGCCTCGCTGCGTACCGGATAGCGGTCGGGAGGTCCGAAGACGTGGATGTGGCTGTCGCAGATCATGTCCGGCCGCGTCAGCCATAATTGTCCGGCAGCCACATGACCAGTTGCGGCTGCCAGTAGATGAGCAGGAGCAGGAAGATATCGGCCACGACGAACCAGAACACGCCCCTGAAGATGGCGCCGAGCGGCAGCAGGTCGCCGACCACGCTCTTCATGACGAAGACGTTCATGCCGACCGGCGGCGTCACCATGCCGACCTCCAGCAGCTTGGCGAGGAAGACGCCGAACCAGATCGGGCTCAGCCCCTCGCTCAGGACCAGCGGCAGCACGATCGGCAAGGTCAGCAGCATGGCGCCGAGCGGCTCGAGGAACATGCCGATGATGAGGTAGATCAGCATCAGCAGCAGCACCAGCGTGAACTGGTTGCTGTAGAGCGACGAGATCACGTCGGCGATGGCGAGGTCGACGCCGGAGACGACGAGAAGCCGGGCGAACAGCGAGGCGCCGATGCCGATGAGCATCAGCGTCGTCGTCGTCAGCAATGTTTCGGTGATGGCGGCGGTGAAGTTCTGGAGGCTGAGCTTGCCGGTGACGAGGGCGAGCGCGAAGACCAGGAAGGCGCCGACGGCCCCCGCCTCGGTCGGCGTGAAGATGCCGCCGAACAGCCCGCCGAACGTGCCCAGCGCGATGACCATGATCGCCCAGGTGTCCTTGAGCGCGACGATCCTGTCGCGCAGCGAAAACGCCACCGTGTCGCGCGGGGCGATCTTCGGGTCGATCGTCGCGCGGATCAGGATCACCACCGAATAGACGAGGGCCGAGAGCAGGCCGACGCCCATGCCGCCGAGGAACATCTTGGTGATCGAGACCTCGGCGAGCACGCCGTAGAGGATCAGCACGATCGAGGGCGGGATGAGCGCGCCGATCGTGCCGCCCACCGCGACGGTGCCGGTGGCGAAGCTGGCGTCGTATCCCTGCCTGGTCATCTCCGGCACGGAGATGCGGCCCATCGCCGCCGAGCAGGCGATCGAGGAGCCGCAGATCGCGGCGAAGCCGGAGCATCCAAGCACGGCCCCGATCGCAAGGCCGCCCGGTATCCGCGAGGTCCAGACCCGCGCGGCCTGGAACAGCCCGGTCGTCAATCCGCAGCGGAAGGCGAGATAGCCCATCAGCAGGAACATGGGGATGGAGCTCAGCGCCCACGACGCGCTGAACAGGTACGGCGCGTTGCCGATTCCGCCGAACGCGGCGCGCCAGCCGATGATCATGTAGAGCCCGCCGAAGGACACGCCGATCAGCGAGATGCCGATCGGCACGCGCAGGGCGATGAGGACGAGCAGGAGCGCGACGGCGCCGCCGCCGATCTGAAGGTCAGTCATGCAACGGCTCCACGGGGGACGGCGCCGCCGGCGGCCGTCCGGCGCCGCCTCGCAGGGCGAGGCGCGCGGCCTTCGCCACCAGCATGACCAGCATGAGGGCGACGCTGAAAGGCACCACGAAATAGCTCGGCCAGATCGGGATGACGGCGTTGCCCTGGATCATCTTGCTGCGGATCGCGAACTGCTCGACCGCAACCTGCCACGATTTGGCGGCGATCAGCGCGAAGACCGCGACGGTGATCGCGAAGGAGAGCCAGACCGCGAACAGCTTCAGCCATCCCGGCAGCAGGTCGTAGACGACCTCGACGGAGATATGCGCGTCGAGCTTCTCGGCCGCGGCGAGCGGAATGAAGGTGGCGATGATCATGTAGTAGTTGGAGACCACCGTGATCGTGCCCGGCAGCGGGCTGGAGAACAGGAAGCGGCAGGCCACGTCGATCACGATGTGAAACATCATGACCACGACGGCGATCCCGCCCATCACCGTGGTCACGTCGACGATCCTGTCGAGGACGCGACCGGCAGTTCGGTATGCGCTCATCGCGGGAGCCTCGCTCCGGTCCGGATATCTGCGGATCGACACGGGTCGCGGGGAGGGCATGACCGCCCTGCCCCGCGCCGGATGGGGTCAGAGGCCGTAGCTGTCGGCGGAAAGCCGGGCGAACAGCTCGTCCCAGTAGATCTGCCTCACCGCGTCGCCGGTGCCGGCGTTCTCGACGAGGCCGATCCAGCGGTCGAACAGGCCGACGAACTTCTGCACCTCGGCGGCGCCGTTCTGGATGCCGAAGTTCTTTTCGTAGTATTCGACGATGGTCTTCTGGTCCTGGGCGATGAATTCCTGGGTCTTGGCCCACAGGTCCGGCGCCGCTTCGTGGAACTGGATCTTGCCCCCGGCGCGCAGCTTCTCCTGCGCCGCCTTGTTCTGGTCGAGGTAGATCGCCACCGTGTCGGCCGCCTGCGCCGCCGAGCCGCGCATCAGGGCTACGCGCTGCTCCGCCGAAAGACGGGTCCAGACGTCCCGGTTGACGTTCGCGCCGGCGACCTGGCTGAAGGTGCCGCCCGGCACGTTGAGGGTCATGTGGGTGGCGACGTCCGCGAGGCCGAGATTGACCGAGTCGACCACGGTCGTCTCGACGCAGTCGACGACGCCCTGGCTCAGCGCTTGCAGGAATTCGGAGCTCGGCATGGTGATCGGGTTGGCGCCGACGAAGGTGGTCCAGCGCGACAGGCTGGCGCCGACGGCCCTTATGTCGAGCCCGGCCATGTCGGCAAGCGTGGTCACGGGGCGCGAGCAGGTCAGCATGAACGGCGTCGTGGCGAAACCGCCCATGTAGACCTGGTTCTGCGCCTTGAACTCGTCCTGGCACTTCGGGCAATCGAAGAAGGTGTACTCCATCAGCGCCCCGACGAAGGCGTAGAGCCCGATCTCCGGTCCCTTCCGCGTCGACGTGACCATCATCGAAAGGTCGGCGATCATCGAGAAGTTCGCGTATTCCGACGGGAAGTAGGAGGTCAGCACCATGGCGATGTCGGCCACGCCGTCGCGCAGACCCGCCGACGCCTCCTCGTTCTTCAGCAGGGATTGCGGAAACACGCGGACGGTGAGCGAGCCCCCCGAATATTTCTCGACCGCAGGCGCGTAGCCGCTCTCGGCCGCCTTGATCGAGGGCGCCGACTGCGGATTGCCCTGCGCATATTTGAGCGTCTCGGCGCCCGCATGGGCAGCGGCGAGCAGAGATGCCGAGGCGACGAGCGCCAGAACGCCGGCTGACTTCTTCATGATCTACCTCCCCTTGATTGGATTTGCGTCCTCCCTCCGCCCGGCGACGCGAGTGAAAGCGCGCCGGCAGACAGGGCAGCGTACACCGGCGCAGCTCCATCCCCTGACCGATGATTGAAATAATTATCGTATTGCAGGAATTATTGCAAGTCCTGTATAACGAGTTTCGTTAGAGACGGCCGGAGCGATGACGGCCGATCGCCGGCACGCATGGCGGCCGGCGAAACAGGAGTGCTGAGCATGAAGCCGGGACGGCATGGCGAGGACGTATTGAGGATCGGGGTCGGCGCCGGCATGGCCGACGACCGGGTCTGGCCCGGCATCCAGATGATGCAGCGGGGCGAGATCGACTACCTGCTCTGCGAATGCCTGGCCGAGCGCACCATCGCGCGCGAAACCCTCAACCGGCGAAAGCACCCGGACAAGGGTTACAACCCCATGCTGGAGGAGCGCGTGCGCGCCTTCTTCCCCATGTGCAGGGAACAGGGCGTTCGCATGGTCACCAACATGGGCGCCGCCAATCCGGTCGGCGCCGCGCATGCCCTGCGCGCGTTCGCCGCCGATGAGGGCGTCGACGACGTGTCCTGCGCCGTCGTGCTGGGCGACAATGTCACGGACACCATCCTGAAGCATCCCGAGCTGCCGCTGCTCGACGGCGGCGCGCCGCTCGAGGAGCTGCTGCCGCGCATCGCGTCCGCCAACGCCTATCTGGGCGCCGATCTCGTCAGCCGCGCGCTCGATACGGGCGCCGAGGCCGTGATCACCGGGCGCGTGGCCGACCCCTCGCTGTTCCTCGGCGTGATGATGCACCACCACGGCTGGAGCTACGACGACTACGAGAAGCTGGCGATCGGCACCGTGGCGGGCCATCTGCTGGAGTGCTCGGTGCAGGTCACCGGCGGCTACTTCGCCGATCCGGGCAAGAAGGACGTCCCGGACCTCGCGAACCTGCCCTACCCGCTGGCCGACATAAGGCGCGACGGCGCGGTGACGATCGGCAAGCCCGCCGGCACGGGCGGGCTGGTCAACCGCATGACCTGCACGGAGCAGATCATGTACGAGATCCACGATCCGCGCCGCTACATCACGCCGGACTGCGTCGTCGACCTGACCGAGCTGGATTTCACCGACTACGGCAACGACCGGGTCGGCGTGACCGGCGCGATCGGGCGGCCCCGCACCGACAGCTTCAAGACCGTCATCGGCTACCACGACGGATATATCGGCGTCGGCGAGGTGGCCTATGCGGGGATCAACGCGGAGGCGCGGGCGCGCCTCGCCGCCGAGACGGTGCTGCAGCGCTTCCGCGCCGAGGGCGGCGTGTGCACCGAGATGCAGGTCGACCTGATAGGCATTTCGGCGCTGCACGGCGACCCGGGCGGCGAGGCGCGGCCGCATCCCTACGAGGTCCGGCTGCGCGTCGCCGGACGCTGCCCGGACAAACGCAGCGCCGACCTCTTGGGCGACCATGTCCGCCAGATGAACATGCAGGGGCCAGCGGCGGCCGGCGGGCCGATCAATTTCGGCGCCAAGGAGATCATCGCGGTGAATTCGGTGCTGATCCCGCGCGCGTGGGTGCGGCCCGAGATCCTGATCATCAACGACGACAGCCGCGCCGCCAAGCCCCGGCCGGTGCCAGCCGGAGCCCTGTGAGACAATGCGCGTCTACGACCTCGCCCACTCCCGCAGCGGCGACAAGGGAAACACCTCCAACGTCGCGGTCATCGCCTATGACGACGCCGGCTGGGACGTGATCCGCGAGCACCTCACCGAGGAGCGGGTGATGCGGGCCTACGCCCATCTGGCCGGCGGCCCGGTGCGGCGCTACGAGCTGCCGCGGCTGAGGGCGCTCAACTTCGTGATCGAGAATGCGCTGGCCGGCGGCGTCACCCGCTCGCTGCGCCTCGATCCTCACGGCAAGACGCTGAGCACGATCGTGCTCGGCATCGAGCTGCCCGGCTGAGATCTCTGGCCGGGCTCCCGGGTCGGCGGCCGCCTACCGATTGTTGAAAATATGCAATATCCTCCCATGCTGAGAATCGACGCCACCGCACGATGGGGATACGGCCTCAGCATGAATCGGGAACCGGTCACTCCGGCTGAGGATATTCTGCCTGCGGACGGCGCGCCGAGCCGCGATTCCAGCCTGCGCCGGGCGTTCGAGATCATCGAGTTCTTTTCCGAGACGCGCACGACGATCGTCATCGATGACGTGGTCGAGCGCCTCGGCTGCTCGCGCTCGACCGCATATCGTTACGTGCGCGAGCTGTGCGATGCGGGCTTCCTCGTCTCGCGCGTCGGCGGACGCTATTCGCTCGCCCCGCGCATCCTCGGCTTCGCCCGCCTGTTCGAGCTGACCGACCCGCTCTATCGCGCGGGCCTGGCGGTCATGCAGGAATACCGGCGCGACGACAGCGCGCTGGTCCTGCAGGACATGTCGGGCGAGGACCAGGTCATCTGCCTGCACAAGGAAGGACCCGACGAGCTCGAACATGCCGGCCGCAAGGTGCCGCTGCGGCGCGCGCGCGGCATCTCCCTTCCGCTTTTCCAGGGTGCCGCCTCGCTCTCGCTGCTGGCCTGGATCTCGCCCTACCGGATACGCCAGACCTACCTGTCGAGCTCCGACCGCATCGCGGCGGCCGGTCTGGCCAGGAGCTGGAACGAGTTTCGCGGCACGCTCGCCCGGTTCCGGCGCATGGGCTATGTCGTCAGCCGCAGCGAGGTGAACCCCG
>CAZVTK010000095.1:0-18280 GCA_964629765.1 uncultured Mesorhizobium sp. | reverse complement strand
CCCCCTCTGTCCTGCCGGACATCTCCCCCTCAAGGGGGGAGATTGGATTGCCGCATTGGTTTCGCCAACCTTCAACGATTGGCGAAAGCAGAGACGACAGCCGATCTCCCCCCTTGAGGGGGAGATGTCCGGCAGGACAGAGGGGGGTGCGAAGGGGCGCGAGCGTCAACGATCCGAAATCCGCGGCGTCAGTTCGAAACCGGCGGCGTCAGCACCGAGAAGCCCTGCCCCTCATAGACCGCACGCGCCGAATCGCCCTGCATGTAGCGCAGGAATGCCTCGGCCGCAGCACTCTTCGATTCGGCGAGCACGGCCACCGGATAGATGATCGGCGGGTGGCTGCCTTCCGGGAACGTCGCCAGCACCTTCACCTTGGGCTCGGCGGCGGCGTCGGTCGCGATGACGATGCCGAGCGGCGCCTCGCCGGTCGCCACGAGCGCCATGGCCGCGCGCACGTTCTCGGCCTGCGCGACGCTGGCCGAGACGCTGTTCCAGATGCCCAGCGATTCCAGCGCCGCCTTGCCGTACTTGCCGGCCGGCACGGAATCGACATTGGCCATGGCGAGCTTGCCGCCGGCCAGAAGCCCGGCGAGGTCGAAGCCGCTTTCGAGCTTGGCCGAGGCGGCCGAATCGGCTGCGGCGATGAGCACGATCGTGTTGCCGAGCAGCCGCGTCTCGGTGTCCTTCTTCGTCAGGTTCCTGTCACTGAGATATTTCATCCAGTCGAGGTCGGCCGAGACGAAGATGTCGGCCGGCGCGCCCTCCTCGATCTGCTTGGCGAGCGCGGAGCTGGCGGCGTAGGAGATGGTGGCCTTGCCGCCGATCCACGAGGCGGCGACCGCGTCCAGCGCGTTCTTCATGCTGGCGGCCGCGAAGATCGTGACGTTTTCCTGCGCGGCGGCGGGGAGAGAGAGCGCGGCGACGGCCGCCACCGCGAGCACGGCGCGGCGCATAGTTTTCAATCCGAACATGGGGTCCTCCAGCGATCGGGTGAGCGTTCGCAATCGTTATATATGGAAGAATATAGCCGTCAACGGAATGCGCTGGGGAGCGTGTCAAGCGGAGCGCGCAGGCTTTCCAATCCGGCCCGTGCGTGCTGAAAAGCCTTCGGCGGGCAACCGCTCTGGACAACACCAACATACCCGGTAGTATGTCGACCGGGAGGAGACTTCATGGCTTTCGCGCGCGTCAACGGCGTCGTCATCCACCATGCGCTGCGCGGCCGCGCCGACGGCCCGACCGTGGTTTTCTCCAATTCGCTGGGCACCGATTTCCGCATCTGGGACCCCATCACCACGGCGCTGGAGCGCGACTTCCGCATCGTGCTCTACGACAAGCGCGGGCACGGGCTTTCCGAGGCGACGCCGCAGCCCTACCGGCTCGACGACCATGTCGGCGACGTCGAAGCGCTGCTGGCGCATCTCGGCGTGACGCGGACCGCCGTCGTCGGGCTGTCGGTCGGCGGGATGATCGCGCAGGCGCTGGCGGCGAAGCGGCCCGACCTCGTCTCGGCGCTGGTGCTGTGCGACACAGCGCACAAGATCGGCACCGCCACCATGTGGAACCAGCGCATCGCCACGGTGAACGAGAAGGGCATCGACGCGCTGGCCGGGCCGATCATGCAGCGCTGGTTCACGCCGGCCTACCGGCGTCCCGACAATCCCGATTTCGTCGGCTACACGGCGATGCTGACGCGCACCACGGTGGACGGCTATGCCGGCACCTGCGCGGCCCTGCGCGACGCCGACCTGACGGAGAGCACGCGCGGCCTGAAACAGCCGACCTTGTGCATTGTCGGCGAGCAGGACGGCTCGACGCCGCCGGCGCTGGTTCGCTCGCTGTCAGAGCTGATGGCGGGCGCCCGGCTGGAGATCGTCGAGGGCGCCGGGCACATCCCCAATGTCGAGCAGCCGGAAGTCACCGCGCAACTGATCGGCGGCTTCCTGCGCCGGCACGCGGCCTGAACCGGCGGAGAGGAAAGAAATGGCTGAGCATGTCACGGTCGAGCGGCGCGGCGATGTCGCCGTGGTCACGCTGGACAACCCGCCGGTCAACGCGTTCAGCCTGCATCTGCGCCAGCCGCTGCATGCCGAGCTGACGCGCCTGCTGGGCGACGCGGGCGTCGCGGCGATCGTCATCGCCTGCGCGGGCCGCACCTTCGTCTCCGGGGCCGACATCACCGAGTTCGGCAAGCCGCAGGCGATCCAGAGCCCCAACCTGCCGGAAATCTGCGCGCTGATCGAAACCGCGGGCAAGCCGGTCGTCGCGGCGATCCACGGCACCGCCTTCGGCGGCGGGCTTGAGCTCGCCATGGCCTGCCATCACCGCGTGGCCGACCCGAAGGCGCTGCTCGGCCTGCCCGAGGTGAAGCTCGGCCTGCTGCCCGGCGCGGGCGGCACGGTGCGCCTGCCGCGGCTCGTGCCGGCGCAGAAGGCGCTCGCCATGATCACGTCGGGCAACCCGATCGGCGCGGCCGAGGCGAAGGCAGAGGGGCTGGTCGATGCGGTGGCGGACGGCGATCTTGTCGACGCCGCCGTCACCTTCGCGCGCGGCAGAGCGGGCGAGAGGCCCGTTCCGGTGCGCGAGCGGGCGGCGAGGACCGACGGCAATGCCGGTGCGCTGGACGGGCTGATCGCCGAGGTGACGAAGAAGGCGCGCGGGCTGGAGGCGCCGGTGGCGGCCGCTGAGGCCGTGCGCAACGCGCTCGCCATGCCGTTCGACACGGCGCTGAAGGCGGAGCGCGAGACGTTCCTGCGGCTGGTGGCGGGCGACCAGTCGCGCGCCCAGCGCCATCTCTTCTTCGCCGAGCGCGAGGCGCTGAAGGTGCCCGGAATCGGCAAGGAAGTAGCCCCGCGGCCGATCCGCAAGGCGGGCGTCATCGGGGCCGGCACGATGGGCGGCGGCATCGCCATGGCGCTCGCCAATGGCGGCATCCCCGTGACCATCCTCGAAATGACGCAGGAGGCGCTCGACCGCGGCATGGCCACGATCGAGAAGAACTATGCGGCCTCCGTCGCGCGCGGCTCGCTGACCGAGGCGAAGAAGGCGGAGCGCATGGCCCGCCTGTCGGGCGCGCTCGACTATGCCGCGCTCGCCGATTGCGACCTCGTCATCGAGGCCGTGTTCGAGGAGATGGCGGTCAAGAAGGACGTGTTCGGCAAGCTCGAAAAGGTGGCGAAGCCGGGCGCCATACTCGCCACCAACACCTCCTATCTCGACGTCGACGCGATCGCCGCGTCGACCTTGAGGCCGCAGGACGTGATCGGCTTGCACTTCTTTTCCCCGGCCAATGTGATGAAGCTGCTGGAGATCGTGCGCGCGGACAGGACCGCGCCGGACGTGGTCGCCGCCGCGCTGGTCCTGGCGCGCCAGATCGGCAAGGTGGCGGTGGTCGTCGGCGTATGCCACGGCTTCGTCGGCAACCGCATGCTCGCCGCGCGCGGCGCGGAGAACGAGGCGCTGCTGCTGGAAGGCGCAACGCCGGAGCAGGTCGACCGCGTGTTCACCGATTTCGGCTGGCCGATGGGGCCGTTCGCCATGGGCGACCTCGCCGGGCTGGACATTGGCTGGCGCAACCGCAAGGCGCTGGGCAGAACCGCGGCCATCGCCGACGCGCTGTGCGAGGCCGGCCGCTTCGGCCAGAAGACCGGCAAGGGCTTTTACCGGTACGAGGGACGCGAGCGGCAGGTCGATCCCGAGGTGACGGCGCTGATCGAGGCGGAGTCGGCGAAGGCCGGCATCACGCGCCGCGCGGTGCCCGACGCGGAGATCGTCGAGCGCACGATGTATCCGCTCGTCAACGAGGGCGCGAAGATCCTCGAAGAGAAGATCGCCGCGCGGCCGTCCGATATCGATGTGGTCTGGGTCAACGGCTACGGCTTCCCCGTCGGCAACGGCGGGCCGATGTTCTGGGCCGACCTGACCGGCCTCAAGGAGATCGTCGCCGCGCTCGACCGCCTGCACGCGGCCACCGGCCGCGACGTCTTCAGCCCGGCGGCGTCGCTGCGCCGGCTCGCCGAGACCGGCGGCAGTTTTTCAGCGCGTCCCGCTTAAGGAGCCACCATGCGCGAAGCCGTCATCGTTTCCGTCGCCCGCACGCCCATCGGCAAGGCCTATCGCGGCGGCTTCAACGACACCGAAGGCCATGCGCTGGGCGCGCACGCCATTTCCCACGCGCTGAAGCGCTCCGGCCTCGACGCCGCCGAGATCGAGGACGTGGTCATGGGCTGCGCCATGCAGGAGGGCACGACGGGCCTGAACGTCGCCCGCCGCGCGCTGCTGTCGGCCGGACTGCCGGTGACGGTGGCGGGCACGACCATCGACCGGCAGTGCTCGTCGGGGCTCAATTCCATGGCCGTGGTCGCCAACGCCATCCGCAATGACGGGGTGACGACGGCGATCGCGGGCGGGCTGGAATCCATCAGCCTCGTCCAGAACGACCACCGCAACACCTTCCACCTCGTCGACCCCGTGCTGAAGGGCCCGGCCGCCGATGTCTACATGCCGATGATCGACACGGCCGAGATCGTGGCCAAGCGCTACGGCATCTCGCGCGAGAAACAGGACGAATACGGGCTGGAGAGCCAGCGGCGCACGGCCGCCGCGCGCGAGGCCGGCCGTTTCGCCGCCGAGATCGCGCCGATGCGGACCACCATGGCGGCGATCGACAAGGAGACCAAGGCCGTCACCCAGCGCGAGGTGGAGATCGCCCATGACGAGGGTCCGCGCGCCGACACCACGGCGCAAGGGCTGGCGAGCCTGAAGCCGGTGCGCGAGGGCGGCACCGTCACCGCCGGCAACGCCTCGCAGCTTTCGGACGGCGCGGCCGCGACGGTGATGATGGAGGGAAAGCAAGCCGAACGGCGCGGGCTCACCCCGCTCGGCACGTTCCGCGGCTTCGCGGTGGCGGGTTGCGCACCCGACGAGATGGGCATCGGACCGGTCTTCGCCGTGCCGCGCCTGCTGGAGCGCCACGGCCTCAAGGTCGGCGACGTCGGCCTGTGGGAGCTCAACGAAGCCTTCGCCGTGCAGGTCATCTATTGCCGCGACCGGCTGGGCATCGACCCGGCGAGGCTCAACGTCGACGGCGGCGCCATCGCGGTCGGCCACCCCTACGGCATGAGCGGCACGCGGCTCGCCGGCCACGCGCTGATCGAGGGCAAGCGGCGCGGCGTGCGCTATGCGGTGGTGACCATGTGCGTCGGCGGCGGCATGGGCGCCGCCGGCCTCTTCGAGATCAATTGAATGAAGCACCCCCGCTCCGTCACGCTTCGCGTGCCACCTCTCCCCCTCGAAGGGGGAGAGGAAGGAGCCCTGCGAGGCGGCCGGCGCTTCCTCTCCCCCGTCGAGCGGGGGAGAGGTGGTGAGCGCAGCGAACCGGAGTGGGGGTCGACCAGCAACGGAGCCTGAGATGGATCTGCGCTTCACGCCCGAGGAACGCGCCTTCCGCGAGGAGGTGCGGGCCTTCCTGCGCGACAATTTGCCGGAGGACATCCACCGGCGCTGGATCGAGAGCGACCGCTTCAAGAAAAGCGACATGGTCGACTGGACCCGCATCCTCAACGCCAAGGGCTGGGCCGTGCCGCACTGGCCGGTCGAGCATGGCGGCACGGGCTGGGATCCGATGCGCCAGTACATCTTCATCGAGGAGATGCAGAAATGGCCGGCGCCGCAGGCGCTGCCCTTCGGCGTCAACATGGTGGGGCCGGTGATCTACACCTTCGGCTCGCAGGCGCAGAAGGAGCGCTTCCTGCCGCGCATCGCCAATCTGGACGACTGGTGGTGCCAGGGCTTTTCCGAGCCCGGCGCCGGCTCGGACCTCGCCTCGCTGACGACGCGCGCGGTGCGCGTTTCCGGCGCCAATGGGGGCGACACTTACGTGGTCAACGGCCAGAAGACCTGGACCTCCTACGCGCAATATGCCGACTGGATCTTCTGCCTCGTGCGCACCGACACGGCGGCCAAGAAGCAGGAAGGCATCTCGTTCCTGCTGATCGACATGAAGACGCCCGGCATCGAGGTGCGGCCGATCCAGACCATCGACGGCGGATGGGAGGTGAACGAGACGTTCTTCACCGACGTGCGCGTGCCGGCCGAGAACCTCGTCGGGCAGGAGAACAAGGGCTGGGACTACGCAAAATTCCTGCTGGGCAACGAGCGCACCAACATCGCCCGCGTCGGCGTGTCGAAGCAGCGGCTCGCCCGCATCCGTCAGCTCGCGGCGCGCGAGATGTCGTCCGGCCGCCCGCTGATCGAGGATCGCCGCTTCCTCGAAAGACTGACGGCGGTGGAGATCGAGCTGAAGGCGCTGGAGATCACCCAGTTGCGCGTGGTGGCGGCCGACGCCAGGCGCGGCAATACCGGCCGGCCGGACCCCGCATCCTCGATCCTCAAGATCAAGGGCTCGGAGATCCAGCAGGCGACGACGGCGCTGCTGATGGAGGTGATGGGGCCGCACGCCATGCCCTATCACGAGGTGCCGGCCGACGGCACCAACCTGCCGCCGCTGGAGCCGGAGGACGCGGGCGTCGCCGCGCCCTCCTATTTCAACAACCGCAAGGTCTCGATCTACGGCGGCTCCAACGAGATCCAGAAGAACATCATCGCCAAGGCCGTACTGGGGCTCTGAGGGCAGGACATGGATTTCGATCTTTCCGAAGAACAGAGCCTCCTGAAGGACCAGCTCGAGCGGCTGCTGAAGGACCGCTACGGCTTCGAGCAGCGCCGCTCGGTGCTCGCTTCCGCCGAGGGCTACAGTTCCGAAATCTGGCAGGTGCTGGCCGAAATGGGGCTGATGGCCCTGCCCTTCGCCGAGGAGGATGGCGGGCTGGGCGGCGGGCCGGTGGAAACCGCCATCGTAATGGAGGCGCTGGGCGGCGCGCTGTCGCTCGAACCCTATTTGCCGAGCGTGATCCTGGGCGGCGGCTTCGTGCGTCTGGGCGGCAGCGCCGCGCAGAAGGCCGAGTTGATCCCCGCCATCGCGTCCGGCGAGACGAAGCTCGCTTTCGCGCAGACCGAGCGCAACTCGCGCTTCGACCTCAACCATGTGGAGACGGTGGCGCGACGGGACGGCGCCGGCTGGCGGCTCAGCGGCAGGAAGTTCGGCGTGGTCGGCGGACCGGCCGCCGACAGGCTGGTGGTGAGCGCGCGCACGGCCGGCGGGGCGCGCGACGAAGGCGGCATCGGCGTCTTCCTCGTCGATGCGAAGGCGGCCGGCGTTTCGATCCGCCCGCACGCCAACCAGGACGGCCAGCGGGCCGCCGAGGTGACGCTGGAGGGCGTGCCCGTCGCCGCCGACGCGGTGCTGGGCGACCCGGAGGGCGGCCTGCCGCTCGTGGGCCGCGTCGTGCGCTCCGCCATCGCGGCGCTGTGCTCGGAGGCCATCGGCGTCATGTCGGCCATGCATGCGGCGAGCGTCGACTACCTCAAGGTGCGCAAGCAGTTCGGCGTGCCGATCGGCTCGTTCCAGGTGCTCCAGCACAAGGCTGTCGACATGTTCGTGGCCATCGAGCAGGCGCGCTCCATCGCGCTGCTGGCGACCATGATGGAGGACGAGGAGGGCGATGCCGCGCAATGGCGTATCGCCCATGCCGCCAAGGCGGAAATCGGGCGCGCGGGGCGCATCGTCGGCGAAAACGCCATCCAGCTTCACGGCGGCGTCGGCATGACCATGGAATATGCGGTCGGCCACCATTTCAAGCGCATGGCGATGATCAACCTCACCTTCGGCGACGACGCGCACCACCTCGCGGCGCTGGCGGCGGCCGGCGGGCTGCTGGCGGCCTGACACTGGTCTGGATCGGGTTAGGGCAAATTATTCTACCGCGGGGCCGGCTGCGGCATCGCGGACAGGTTGCCCGGCGGCGCGCGGGGTGGCATGTACGGGCGCCTTTGAGGACGACCGGAGCCCGCGCGCCATGGACTATCGCAGCATCACCGACGACTATGCCGTTTCGGCCCAGATCGAGGCCGGCGACATCGCGGCCGTCAAGGCGGCCGGCTTCAGGAGCGTGATCTGCAACCGCCCCGACGCCGAGCATCCCGGCGAGGCGTCGACCGCCGACGAAGTGGCGCAGGCGGCGCGCGCGGCGGGGCTGGAGTTTCGCTACATCCCCGTCATCAGCGGCCAGATCACGCCGGAGAACGTCGAGGAGCAGGCGAAGGCGCTGGCCGACCTGCCGGCGCCGGTCTTCGCCTATTGCCGCTCCGGCACGCGCTGCACCAACCTCTACGGCCTCGTCAGGCAGCGCTGACCGACCGACCCGGACCCCCGCAGGATATGCTTTCGTGACCGACATCACCGTGCCGCAGGCGATCGAGGCGATCTACGAATCGCTGCGCAACGACAACGAGGAACTCGACGTCCATATCGGCGCGCTGAAGGCGGCGATGGCGCGCGAGGGCCTCAAGGAAGCGACGTTCGAGACCGCCAGGCTCGCCCAGCCCAACCGGCAGGGGCGCAAGCTGATGCAGTCCTATTTCCGCAAGAAGGGCGTCGCCGTCGCCTTCGTGTGACGGCGCGTCGGCGCGCGCCGATGCGGCATTGCGGTCACAGTCGCGGATATTGTGGCCGCGCGCCCGGGCCGAAAGATTGCGACGCGCGGCACGCATGCGCAGATTGCCGCGCATGATCCGCCGTTCGTTTGCCCTCCTTCCCGTCCTTGCCTCAGCGGCCATGCTCGGCGGCGCGCCGGCATCTGCGCAGGACCCGGGGGCGCGGGACCCCGTGACGACGCCCAAGCGCGAGCGGGTGCTGACCTATGCGCGCGAGCGCGACGGGCTGGCGCTGACGCTCTACACCGGCGGACTGGTCGACGGCGGGCTGCTGCGCACCTTCGTCGAGGCGTTCCGCTGGACCTTCGTCGGCTCGCAGATGGTGTCGCTGATCGTGGCCAAACCCTTCGGCCAGTGGGACATGCGCATCGGGCGCTCGCGACTGCTCGGCTGGTGGTTCGAGGGCGAGGCGCAGATCGCCCAGCATTTCGGCGTCGAGGACCACACGGAGGCGACCGTCGCGCTGATGGTCCGCTCCGGCGAGATCAGGCTCGGTCGCCATGCCAGCTTCAATATCGGCGTGTCGAACGGCTTCTCCTGGGCCTTCTCCAAGCCGAAATGGGAATTGGGGCCGACGAGGCAGCGCGGCGTCGACGCGCCGCAGCTCCTGTGGTTCGTCGGCATCGAGGCCGAATTCTCCAGCCCGCGCTGGAAGGGGCTGAGCGCGGTGGCGCGCATCCACCACCGCTCGGAGAACTACGGCGCGCTCGGCCCCCCGTGGTACACGTCGAACCGCGTCGGCGTCGGGCTGCGCTACCGCTTCGAGTAGGCCGCCGGCTCAGTAGAGCCAGCGCACCATGAACAGCGAGATGGCCGGGAACAGCACCAGCAAGGCCGTGCGGACGAGATCGCTGATCACGAAGGGCGTCACCCCGCGATAGGTCTGGAGAATCGGAACGTCCCGCGCCATGGAGTTGATGACGAAGAGGTTCATGCCCACGGGGGGCGTTATCAGCCCCACCTCCACCACGATCAGAACGAGGATGCCGAACCAGATGGCCAGCTCTTCGGGACCCATGCCGAAATCCATCGCGGTAACGATCGGAAAGAAGATCGGGATCGTCAGCAGGATCATCGACAGCGAATCCATGAAGCAGCCGAGGATGAGGTAGAAGATCAGCATGCAGACCAGGACGCCCCACGGGCTGAAGCCCTGCGCGGTGATCCAGCCGGCCGCCTGATTGGGAAGCTGCGTGATGGCAAGGAAGGAATTGTAGATCGCAGCGCCGTAGACGATGAAGAAGATCATCGCCGTCGCCGACGCCGTCATCAGGATCGAACTAACCAGCGTCGTGCGCGTCAGGCCGCCGTTGAGCCAGGCGATGACGCCCGTCCCCGCCGCGCCGATGGCGGCCGCCTCCGTGGGCGTGAACCAGCCGAAATAGATGCCGAACACCACCAGGAAAAAGACGAGAAGCACGGGCCAGACGTCCACCAGAGCCCGGAAGCGCTCGGCGTAGGGCTGACGCGGGCTGGAGCCGGCGGAGCCCGGATAGAGCCGCACATAGATGGAGATCGCGATCATGTAACCGATGGCGGCAAGAATCCCCGGCACGAAGGCGGCCAGGAACAGCTTGGCGATGTTCTGCTCGGCGAGGATGGCGTAGATCACCAGCACGACCGATGGCGGTATCAGGATTCCGAGCGTACCGCCGGCGGCGAGCGTGCCGGTCGCCAGCGCGCCGGAATAGCCGTAGCGTTTCAGCTCCGGCAGGGCCACCTGCGCCATGGTGGCGGCGGTGGCCAGCGACGAGCCGCAGATCGCGCCGAAACCGGCGCAGGCGCCGATGGCCGACATGGCGACGCCGCCCTTGCGGTGGCCAAGCCATGCGTTCGCCGCCTTGAAAAGCGATTGCGACATGCCGCCGAGGCCCGCGAACTGGCCCATCAACAGGAAGAGCGGGATGATCGATAGCGAGTAGCTGGAGAAGGTCGAATATGTCTCGCCCTTCAGGCGCGACAGGATGGGCGCCGCATTGCCGTAGACCAGATACAGCCCGCCGAGGCCGACCGTCAGCATGGCGAGGCCGATCGGTATCCTCACGAAGATGAGAAGCAGCAGCAGCGGGAAGGAATAGAGGCCGAGCTCGAGATTGCTCAATGGACCGCTCCCTGGCCTTGCAGGATCGTGCGGCCCTCGATCGCTTCGCGGATGCGGATGTACAGTACGAAGAAGGAGACGAGGACACCCACGGCGGCAGCGAGCATGGCAACAGCGAAGCCCCACCAGACGGGAAACTGGAGGATGAAGGTCGTTTCGTTGTAGCGGATCTTGTCCTGCATTCCGTACCACAGCCGCCAGGCGACGAGCACGATGACGAAGGTCATCAGCGCTTCCGAGACCAGGTCGATGATGCGGTTGGCGCGTGGCGACAGGTAGCTGGTGAAGACGTCGACCGTGGCATGACCGCGGTTCATCTGGCACCATGGAAGAAAGGCAAATACGGCAAAGGCCGCGCCGGCCTCGACCAGCTCGAAATCGCCGGGAACCGGACCCAGGCCGAATCGGATGAACGCCCGGCCGGTGATGCTTACGACGGTCATCGCGGTGATCGCGACCAGCACGATCCCGCCCAGTATGGCAAGCCACCGCGCCATGCCGACGACAGCCCGTGACAGGCCCTGCATCATCCCTCCCCCGGCCGTTCCGGTGCGTGTTCGCGACGGCACGCTATCGCGTGGCCGATCTTGCGGCAACTGCCCGGCGGCGATCCCGTCGTCGCCTATGACATTCTCACAAGGCGGCGCGCGCGCCGGCGGGCACCAGCGGCGGCCGCGCGTTGAGCGTGCCGACGTCGAAGCCGGCGATCTTCTTGTAGCCGGCGGCGGTCTGCTCCAGTTCGTCGCGCGACAGAACCTCGGAGATATTGCCGAACTCGCCGCCGCAGCGCTCCTCCACGGTCTGCATCACCTGGTCGGGACCGTTGCCGCGATTGGCGAGGGTGATGCGCGTGGTGGCGGGGCGCCGCCCGGCCTCGTAGGCGGCAAGGGCCGCGCCGGTCACGCCGTGGTCGAGGATGGCGCGGGCAAGGTAGCGCGCGTCCATGACCGCCTGCGAGGCGCCGTTGGAGCCGATGGGGTACATCGGGTGCGCGGCGTCGCCCGCCAGCGTGACGCGGCCGAAGGTCCACCGGTCGAGCGGGTCGCGGTCGACCATCGGATATTCGTAGCACTCGCCGCCGGCCCGCATCAGCCCCGGGCAGTCGAGCCAGGGGAACACCCAGTCCTCGAAGGCGGGCATGAAATCGGCGAAGTCGCCCTTGCGGTTCCAGTCCTCGCGGTTCCAGCCCGCGCCCGGCTCGTATTTGAGCTCGGCGATCCAGTTGACCAGCGCCTCGCCGGTGCGCGGGTCGGGCCGGGAGATCGGATAGGTCACGAATTTCTGCCATTCGTGGCCGGCCATGGCCATGGTCGCGCCCGTCAGGAACGGTTTTGCCACCGTCGTGCCGCGCCACAGCACCGCTCCGCCCCAGCGCGGCGGGCCCTCGCCCGGATGGAGCTGGCGGCGGACCGCCGAATGGATGCCGTCGGCGGCGATGAGCACCGATCCCGAAACCGTCTCGCCGCCCGCCAGCGACACCTCGACCCCGCCGGCGGTCTCGCGAAAGCCGGTCACGGCCGCGCCGGTCCTCACCGAGTCCGGGCCGAGGCGTTCCACTACCGCGCCGTGGAGCATCTGCTGGAGCCTGCCGCGATGGACGGAATATTGCGGCCAGGCATAGCCGGCGAACATGCCGCGCGGCTCGGACCAGATCGGATGCCCGCGCTTGGAATAGTAGGCGACCTCGCGGGTACGCACGCCGATGGCCTCGAGCCCGGCTTCGAGGCCCAGCTCGAACAGCTCGCGCACCGCGTGCGGCTGGACATTGATGCCGACGCCGAGCGGCCTGACCTCGCGCACCTGCTCGAACACGCGGCAGGGAACGCCGATCTGGTGCAGCGACAGCGCGACCGAAAGCCCGGCGATGCCGCCGCCCGCAATGATGACCGTCATCGGAACTCCACCCAACCGCACAAGCCGCATAATGCGGCGGCGGCGGACGGCGATCAATCCGGTCGGCTATTCGCCGCCGAGCGGCAGCGCGCCGGTTTCCTTCAGCGTTTCCAGCACGATCGCGGTCTTCACATGCTGCACGCTATCGTGCGGCAGCAGCACGCCCGACACGAATTCCGACAGCGACCTCAGGTCCGGCGTGACCACCTTGAGCATGTAGTCCATCTCGCCGGTCAGCGCATGCGCCTCCTGAACCTCGGGCAGGCGCCTCAGCAATTCGGCGAAGCGGCGGGCGTTGTCGCGGTTGTGGGTCGCCAGCGTGACCGAGATGAAGTTGACCAGCGGAAAGCCGAGCTTCTCGCGGTCGAGGCTGGCCGTATAGCCGCGGATCAGCCCCTCGTCCTCCAGCCGCTGGCGGCGGCGCGAACATTGCGACGGCGACAGGTGGATGCGCTCCGACAGCTCGTTGTTGGTGAGGCGCGCATCCTCCTGAAGCAGCGCGAGTATCTTGCGGTCGAACCGGTCGACCTGCGCGGTCTGTGACATTGATAGCTATCCGATGCACGCTTCGTGCGCCACATGGCGGTATCGCGCCCGCAAATGCAAGCCCGTTGCAGCGACGCCGTGGCATGAATCGCGCGATTGGCCAGACGAGGAGACGAGCCATGGGTCCCTTCCCGCACGACGCGCCGCCCGCGCAGATCACCGAGGCCAATCCGGCCGGCACCGACGGTTTCGAGTTCGTCGAATTCGCCCATCCCGAGCCGGAAAAGCTCGCCGAACTCTTCACCCGCATGGGCTACACGAAGGTCGCGAAGCACCGCGCGAAGGACGTCACCGTCTGGCGGCAGGGCGACATCACCTACATCGTCAACGCCGAGCCCGGCTCGCACGCCATGCGCTTCGTCGGCGAGCACGGACCCTGCGCGCCGTCGATGGCGTGGCGCGTGGTCGACGCGCAGCACGCCTTCGACCACGCTGTGTCGAAAGGCGCGACGCCCTATGCGGGCGACGACAAGGCGCTCGACGTGCCGGCCATCGTCGGCATCGGCGGCTCGCTGCTCTATTTCGTCGAAAAGTACGGCGCGAAGGGCTCGGCCTACGATGCCGAGTTCGAGTGGCTGGACGCGCGCGACGCCAAGCCCAAGGGCGTCGGCTTCTACTATCTCGACCACCTGACCCACAACGTCTATCGCGGCAACATGGACAAGTGGTGGGCCTTCTACCGCGAGCTGTTCGGCTTCAGGCAGATCCACTATTTCGACATTGACGGACGCATCACCGGGCTGGTGAGCCGCGCCATCACCTCGCCCTGCGGCAAGATCCGCATCCCGCTCAACGAGAGCAAGGACGAGACGAGCCAGATCGTCGAGTACCTGAGGAAGTACAAGGGCGAGGGCATCCAGCACATCGCCGTCGGCACCGACGACATCTATGGCGGCACCGACATGCTGGCCGCCAACGGGCTGAAGTTCATGCCCGGCCCGCCGGAGACCTATTACGAGAGGTCGAAGGAGCGCGTCGCCGGCCATGACGAGCCGATCGAGCGCCTGAAGACGCACGGCATCCTGATCGACGGCGAGGGCGTGGTCGACGGCGGCATGACGAAGATCCTGCTCCAGATCTTCTCGAAGACCGTGATCGGGCCGATCTTCTTCGAGTTCATCCAGCGCAAGGGCGACGAAGGCTTCGGCGAGGGCAATTTCCGCGCCCTGTTCGAATCCATCGAGGAAGACCAGATCCGGCGCGGGGTGATCAAGGTTCAGGACGCAGCGGAATAAGAGGGGAGCGCTGGCGGCCAGCCCGGATTTCCGGGAATTGATTTCTCAGATTTTCCGGGCGGCCGCCAGAAGCGCCTTCAAATCCGCCGGGTCGCCGACGCGGTTCGCCAGCAGCAGCACCAGCCGCGCGTTGAGCCGGGCGCTTTCCGCCGGGCTCAGCCCCGCATGGACCGCCATCAGCGCCGCATAGAAATCGTCGCCGGCCGCGCCCAGCCGGTCGCTGCCGATCGGTTCCTTGCCGCTCATGCCTGCCTCCCGGTGGCGCGCGCATGGGCGGCCATGATCGCCCCTGCGTCGGGTTCGGAAAAACGCGCGGCGACGTGCTGGTCGGGCCGCACCAGATAGAGGTTTCCCGCGCCGTAGCGCTGCGCCACCATGCCCTCATGGTCGAGCAGGAAGGCCGCGGCGCTGGAGCGGCGGCGCGGGTCGCGCGACACCACGACCGGCCGCACGCCCTCCGGGAGGTTCGCCGGCAGTTCCGCCTCCACCGCCATGAGGGCAAAGCCGTCGCCGAAATGCGGCAGCAGCCAGCCGGCCGAGCCGTTGGCGACGGGTGCATCGGGCATGGCGGTTCCGGGCGCGACGCCCGTTCCGGCGGATGCGGGCGTCTGGAGGCTCATCCCCTCCAGCGAGCACGGTCGCGACAGGCGGCCGGAATTGACCAGCTTCCTCGCGAATTCATGCTCGCCGGCAAGGTCGAGCACGCTGTCGCGGAAGATGCGCTCCATCTCGGTCTTCGGCGTCATGAAGGAGGTGGCGCGCGAGGAATTCAGGATGTTCTCGTCGGCGCCGTGGATGCGCTCCTCGTCATAGGTTGCGATGAAGCTTTCCGGCGCCTCGCCGTTGAGCATCATCGCCAGCTTCCAGACGAGGTTGTCGGTGTCCTGCACGCCGCCATTGCCGCCGCGCGCGCCGAAGGGCGACACGACATGGGCGCTGTCGCCGGCAAACACCACCCGGCCGTGGACGAAGCGCGCCAGCCGCCGACACTGGAAGGTGTAGACCGACACCCAGTCCAGCTCGAAATCCGTGTGGCCGACGATGCGCTCGATGCGCGGGATCACGCGCTCCGGCTTCTTCTCCTCCTCCGGGTCGGCCTCCCAGCCGAGCTGGAGGTCGATGCGGTAGATGTCGTCCGGCTGCTTGTGCAGCAGCGCCGACTGGCCCGTATGGAAGGGCGGCTCGAACCAGAACCAGCGCTCGGACGGGAACTCCGACTTCATCTCGACATCGGCGATGAGGAAGCGCTCCTCGAAGATGCGGCCCTCGAAATCGAGCCCCAGCATGCCGCGCACGGGCGACTTGGCGCCGTCGCAGGCGATCAGCCAGTCGGCCTCGATATCGTAGCTCCCGTCGGGCGTCTCCACGCGCGCGCTCACGCCGTCGCCGCGCGGCGCGACGGCGACGACGCGGTTCTTCCAGCGCAGGTCGATCAGGTCGGGGAAGTCGGCGGCACGCTCCACGAGATACTGCTCGACATGATATTGTTGGAGGTTGATGAAGGCCGGCATGCGGTGGCCGGGCTCGGGCAGCAGGTCGAAGTTCCACAGCTCGCGCTCGCCGCGGAACAGCCGGCCGACCTTCCAGGTCACGCCCTTGTCGACCATGCGCGCGCCGACGCCGAGCCGGTCCATGATCTCCAGCGTGCGCTTGGACCAGCAGATCGCCCGGCTGCCCACCGACACGACATCGTTGTCGTCGAGCACCACGCAGGCGATGCCGCGCAGGGCGCAGTCGATCGCGGCGGCGAGGCCGACGGGCCCTGCCCCGACGATGACGACGGGATGGCGGCCGGTTTTCGCCCCGCGCAGCTCCGGCGGGGTGGCGTAGCCGAAAGGCCGGTAGCTGTAGCGGGGCATCAGGCGATGCCGTTGAAGCGGGAGGAAATATGACCTAAATTCTGGTCAGAAACGGAGGCTGCCATGAACGTCCCGATGGCTGAAGCGAAGGCGAAATTTTCCGAGCTGGTCAAGCGCGCGGAACGCGGCGAGGAGGTGCTGGTGACGCGCCACGGCAAGGTCGTGGCGCGGCTGGTGCCGCCGAAGGAGCCCAAGCCCGAAGGAAAAAGTCTCCTCGGCGCATTGAAGGGCAAGATCTGGATGGCGGACGACTTCGATGAACTCGGACCCGAGTGGGACGAGTACACGAAGTGAACCGGCGTTACCTGCTCGACACGAACACGCTGATCTGGGCTACCGACGACAGCGTCCGGCTGTCCGCCACCTACCGCGGCATCATCGCGGCGGGCGAGGGGCTCGTGGTCAGCATCGTGAGCTTCTGGGAGATTGCCATCAAGCAATCGCTCGGCAAGCTCGATATCAAAGGCGATGTGACCGACGAGGTTCGCCGACGATCCATTCCCATAATCCCGATCGAAATCGCGCATGTGGACGCTGTCCGCGGCCTCCCTTTCCACCACCGCGATCCGTTCGACCGCATGCTGATCGCGCAGGCGCGGGTGGAGGGCCTGACGATCCTCACCGCCGACCGGAATTTCGCCGCCTACGACGTCGACATCGCCTGAGCGCATCAGACCGGCACCTGCGCAGGTTGCGTCATCAGGACGAACAGGCCGAACGCCACGAGGCCGCCGAGGATGACCATCAGCCGGCGGACCAGGGCGCGGCGCATGGCCTGCGTTTCCTCGTCCTTCGCGACGCCGATGTTGAGCGCCACCGGGATGACGTTGGCGTAGCCCGGCAGGCCGTTCCTCAGCAGCGGGCGGCCGGACCGCGCCTCGATGGCGTAGGTCATGCGGGTCGCCCGGATCAGCGCCAGCACGACGCCGACCGCCCAGATGCCGGAGATCACGTAGAACCAGACGCCCATGCCGCCGTCAGGCCCCCTTCCCGTATTGCGTCACAGTCTGCTCGATCGCGCCGAAGATCGAATGGCCCCGGCGATCCTTCATCTCGATGCGCACCGTGTCGCCGAAGCGCATGAACGGCGTTCTCGGCGCGCCGTGCCCGATGGTTTCGATCATCCTCAGCTCGGCGATGCAGGAATAGCCGACCCCGCCTTCGGCGACCGGCTTGCCCGGCCCGCCGTCCAGCATGTTCGACACGGTGCCGGAGCCGACGATCGAGCCGGCGGCGAGCGGCCGCGTCTTCGCAGCATGCGCCACCAGCGCCGGGAAGTCGAAGGTCATGTCGACGCCCGCTTCGGCGCGGCCGAACGGCTTGCCGTTCAGGTCGACCAGCAGCGGCAGGGCGACCTTGCCGCCGTCCCATGCGTCGCCCAGTTCGCCGGGCGTGACCGCCACGGGCGAGAACGCGCTCGACGGCTTCGACTGGAAGAAGCCGAAACCCTTGGCGAGCTCGGCCGGGATCAGGTTGCGCAGCGACACGTCGTTGACGATCATCAACAGCCGGATGGCGGCGGCGGTCTCCTCGCGCGAGGCGCCCATGGGCACGTCGTCCACGACGACCGCGACCTCGCCCTCCATGTCGATGCCGAAAGCCTCGTCGGCCACGAGGATCGGATCGCGCGGGCCGAGGAACGAATCCGAGCCGCCCTGATACATCAGCGGGTCGGTCCAGAAGCTCGCCGGCATCTCGGCGCCGCGCGCCTTCCGCACCAGCTCGACATGGTTCACATAGGCCGAGCCGTCGGCCCACTGGTAGGCGCGCGGCAGCGGCGACATGGCGTCGTGCTCGTGGAAGCGCTCCGACGGCACCGAGCCGAGCTCCAGCCCTTCGGCCAGCGCCTCCAGATGCGGGGCGATGCGGCGCCAGTCGTCCAGCGCCGCCTGCAAGGTCGGCACGAGGTACGATGCGTCCGTGCAGCGCGTGAGATCGCGCGAGACGACGACCAGCCGGCCGTCGCGGCGGCCGTTCTTCAGGGTTGCAAGCTTCAAGGGTTCCTCCTTCGGGGAAACGGGAGGAGACTACCCCCCTCTGGCCTGCCGGCCCACTCCCCCGCAAGGGGGGGGAGTTCGCAGGGTCGGCGACCC
>CAZVTK010000094.1:0-18500 GCA_964629765.1 uncultured Mesorhizobium sp. | reverse complement strand
CGAAGGCGAAGCCGAAGAAGATGCCGGCCACCATGCCGACGCGGCCGGGCATCATCTCCTGCGCCATCACGACGATCGCCGGGAAGGCCGAGGCCAGCACCATGCCGATCAGCACCGAGAGCACGATGGTCCATTCGAAATTGGCGTAGGGAAGCACCAGGGTGAAGGGCAGCACGCCGAGGATCGAGACCCAGATCACCGCCTTGGCGCCAATGCGGTCGCCGATCGGGCCGCCGATGATGGTCCCCAGCGCGACGGCGCCGAGGAAGACGAACAGCAGGACCTGCGCGGTCTGGATCGACACGCCGAACCGCTCGATGGTGTAGAAGGTGTAGTAGCTGGAGATGCTGGCCATGTAGGCGTTCTTGCTGAAGGTCAGCAGCATGAGGATGAACAGCACCGTATAGGTGTAGCGCTTGTCGAAGGGCATCGCCTTGCTTGCGGCGCCGCGCGCCACCAGAGCCACGCGCTGGCGCTCGTACCAGCGGCCGACCTGGTACAGGATGGCAATGCCCAGCAGGGCGGCCAGCGCGAACCAGGCGACGCTGGCCTGCCCGCGCGGCACGATGATGAAGGCGGCCAGCAGCGGCCCGATGGCGCTGCCGAAATTGCCGCCCACCTGGAAGAAGGACTGGGCCATGCCGAAGCGGCCGCCGGAGGCCATGCGCGCCACGCGCGAGGCCTCGGGGTGGAAGATCGCCGAGCCGATGCCGATGAAGGCGGCGCCGCACAGCAGCAGGGGGTAGCTGTGGGCGAAGGCCAGCAGCAGCAGCCCGCACAGGGAGGAGAACATGCCGACCGGCAGCGAATTGGGCATCGGCTTCTTGTCGATGGCGAGCCCGATCGCCGGCTGGAGCAGCGATGCCGTGACCTGGAACGTGAAGGTGAGCAGGCCGACCTGCCAGAAGGACAGGCCGAAATCCTCCTTCAGCATCGGGTAGATCGCCGACAGCATCGACTGGATGACGTCGTTGAGCATATGGCAGATGCTCGCCGCGAAGATCACGATGTAGGTCGTGTTCTGGTATGAGGGGCGCGGCGAAGGGGCCGTCGTATCGGTCACGATCACAATCTCCGGAAGATCGGCCCGCTATAGCGCCTCGCCGCGGCCCGCGCCAAGGCCAATCGCGCGATCTGGTCGGGCCAGGCCACAGGCGCCCGCCGCGCCGCCTTCTGCCGGTCCGGCGCGATCAGTTCTTCGGCTGCGCGCTCCCGTCCTGCGCTTCCAGCTCCTTCATCTTCTCGTTCAGCAGCGCCTGCAAATCCGCCATGCGGATCTCCAGTTCGAGGGCGTCGAACGAGGACGCATAGGCGTCGATGCCGGCGGCGAGATAGGCTTCGCGCGCGCCGAGCGTGGCCTCCAGCGCCTGCGCCAGCACCGCACGATCGGACCGGTGGCGGCCGAGGTCGAGCAGCACGCGGGCGAGATTCACCTGCGTCAGGGCCCAGTCGACCGGCACGCGCTCGCGGGTGTTCTCAAGCAGCGACATGCGGAAATACTCCACCGCCCGGTCGAGGGCCGCCGCGTCGGTGGCCAGCGTGCCGATGGCGTGCAGGGCGATGCCGAGATTGTTGGTGGTGCGGGCCCAGTCCAGCGCGAAGGAGGCGCGCGTGTTGATCTCCAGCGTCGCCTCCCAGAGCCGCACCGCCTCCTCCAGCATCGCCGCGTCGCGCCGGTGGTAGCCCAGCGTATAGAGCCCGTTGGCGAGGTTGCCGGTGGTGCCCGCCCATTCCAGCGGCACGCGCTCGCGCGGCCGCTCCTCCAGCGCCTCGCGGTAGTGGCCGAGCGCCTCCTCGACCATCAGCTCGTCGGCGCGGCGCTCGCCGATCATCTTGAGCGACAGGCCGAGATTGTCCTTCAGCGCGGCCCAGCGCGGCGGCGACTGCTCGCGGGTGATGACCTCCAGCGCCTGGCGGAAGGCTTCGGCCGACTGGATGGGGAGGTCGGTGCCGCTCTCGCGGGCGGACAGGATCCACAAGAGATTGCCGAGATTGGCCTGGCTCTCTGCCCACAGCATCGGCGTGCGCTCGCGGGTGTAGATCGTCAGCACGTCGCGGTAGGCATCGACGGCCGCCGTCATCTGCGCCAGGTTTCCCGAGCGCTGGCCCAGCGCCGAGAGAGCCAGCGCCCGGTTGCTCTGGCTCTGCGCCCAGTCCATCGGCACCCTCTCGCGCGGCCGCTCCTCCAGCGAGGCGTCGAAATAGGGCAGCGCCTCGGCTATCCGCGCGCCGTCGGGGTCGCGCGCGCCCTGCATGTAGACGGCAAGGCCCAGCCGGTTCTGGATGCGCGCCCATTCGGCGGGGGCGGCCGCGCGGGTGCGCACCTCGGCGGCGGCGCGCAGCACCGCCTCGCCGCGCGCCAGCCTGTCGCCCCCGGTCTGCTTCATGCCGGAGGTGAGCATCACCGCGCCGAGGCTGGAATGCGCCTCCGCCCATGCCTCCGGGTCGGCGGCGCGGTCGATGCCGGCGATCGCGGCCTCCAGCGCGACGATCGCCGCCTCGGTGTCGGCGTCGTCGCCGAGCCTGTCGCCGCGCGACCACAGCGCCGCGCCGAGCCCGGCCTGGGTGCGAGCCCATTCGGCCGGGCGCTCGCCGCGCGGCGCGTAGGCCATGGCGTCGCGCCAGGTTTCGACCGCCCGGTCGAGCGCGCCGTTGTCGCCGCCGTAATGGCCCAGCGAGCCGAGCGCGGCGGCCTCGCCCGTCCTGTACTGCCAGGCGAGCGCGCCGTCCCAGCGCCGCACCTCCTCGAACGCGCGGCGGTAGTCGTCGGCCGCCGCCCCGTGGTCGCCGGCAAGCTCGTAGGTCTTGGCGCTGCGGGCATAGACGGCGGCGAACTCGGCGCGCCGCCTGCCGATCTCGGCCTCCACGTCGTCGATGCGGGCCGACAACTCGCCGACCCGCGCCTTGGCCCGCTCGTTCAGCGAGATGGCGCTTTGCAGCGCCCCCTCGCCGATCGCCTGATCGGTGAGCGCGGCGAGGCGCACCAGCTCCGCGTCGGTGGAGGTGAGCACCGCGCGGTCGTCGAGGATGGCGCGCAGGCGCTCCGCCTGCTGCTTCAAAAGCGCGTCGAGCTCGGCCGGATCGCCGGGCGCCTCGGCGCCCACGGCGGCGAGCATGGCGAACAGCGCGTCCATGGGCACGCCGCCCTCGTCGGCGCGTGCGGCCACCTGCTGGCGCTCGGCCTGCCCGAGCGCGGCGATCTTCAGCAGCAGGCCGCGCCGCTCGCCGCGGATCGCCGCCTCGTCGGCGTCGGCATCGTCCTCGGGCGCCGCGCCGAAAAAGAGCTGCCGGCGCAGGCTGGTGTTGGTCCACGGCGTCTGCGCGGCGCGCGTCTTCAGCCACACCTCCTCCGAGACCATGGTCATCACGTCGGCGAAGGCGTAGCCGCCGGCCGACAGGTGCTTGATCAGCGCGCCGGCATAGGGGCTGTTGCCGCCCGGCTCGCCGTCGAGCGCCACGCGACCCGGCGCGGCGGCGAAGCCGATCAGCGCGCCGAGGTCGGTCGCCGGCGCTGCGGCGGCGGACGAGGCCGCCATCGGGGCCGCCATCGGGCTGGCCCCGCGCGGGGCGGAGAGGCCGGCGGCCGACACCGCGACGGGGGCCGCGCCCGCCTCCAGCCGCACCGTCGCGCCCGCCGGGAACGGATTGTCGCGGCAGGCGTCGAGCAGCACGATGGTCACCGGCACCGTGCGCTGCAGGCGCGCCATCAGGCCGGATATCGGCACGAGGCGCGTGCCGGCCTCGTCGAGCGCGGCGATGTCGGCGTCGACCGGCACGAGGAAATTCTCGCCGCCGGCCTCGATGCCGTGGCCGGAATAGTAGATCAGCGCGACATCGGCGTCCTCGGCATCCTCGACGAAGCGCTCCAGCGCGCGCGCCAGCCGCTTCTGGTCGGCGTTGGACACGCCCGTGACCTCGAAGCCGAGGTCCGACAGAAGCTCGTCCAGCGCGTCGGCGTCGTTCCCGGGGTTGGGAAGCGCGGTCAGGTGCCTGTATTGCGACTGGCCGACGACCAGCGCGACGCCGCGCAGCGCATCCTGAGCCCGCGCGGCCTGCGGGAGCGCGGTTAGGAGCAGGACAACGAGCGGGGCGGCGAGCAGCAGGACAGCGCGCGCACGCACCCATCCGAAGGGCATCGACACTTGCGACATCGACACGGGCAATATCGGCACTGGAAACGCAGCCTTTCCCGGCGGTTGGGATCGCACCAGAGAGCCGAAGAAGATGGCAGCAACTCGGCGCGGTCAAGCGCTCGGTCGAGCCCTCCGGGAGCCTGCCCTGCGCTCCTACAAAGTATTGCGGAAAAACGGCTTTCATGCGATAAAACGCATGTTCGGGCATTTGATGACCCGGAGACTGGACCGTTTTGGAACGACCTTTCCCCGACATCGTGAACTCTCGACGACCGCGAAACCGTGCATGTCGCACGGACGCAGCCAGGACAGGGAACAGGAGCTTTCCCACATGGCCCAGACCGGGACCGTAAAATTCTTCAACACCACCAAGGGCTTCGGCTTCATCACGCCGGACGGCGGCGCCAAGGACGTGTTCGTGCACATCTCCGCGGTCGAGCGTTCGGGCATGCAGACCCTGGCCGACGGCCAGAAGGTTTCGTTCGATGTCGAGCCGGACCGCATGGGCAAGGGCCCCAAGGCGGTGAACCTGCGTCCGGCCTGATCGGCCACGCAGTCACGGGTTTCCGTACGGCCGCGACGCGCCCGCGTCGCGGCCGTCTGCGTTCTGGCTTCACGCCGGGTAAACGGCGTGCACCAATCGCCATTTGCAATCCCCGGTTTTCATGCCAATCATTGGCCGAACATCGGCAGACTCGTTGGCGGGAGGCCCCGGATGCGCTTTGGATCCATTCTCGGTACCGTACTCGTCGCCGCGAACCTGACGGCCGGGCCGGCCGGGGCGCTGCCCATGGCGGCGCAGCCCGAGGCCGGCGACGGCATCGTCATCCAGGTCCGCGGCTGCCATCGCGACGTGCAGCGCCACTACGTGCCGGAGCTCGGCAGGACGGCCTGGCATTATCATCGCGGCTCGAGCTGCCGGCCCATCGAGGCGGCGCCGCCTCCGCCGCCCCCGCCCCCGCCGCCGGCTGACTGCCACCGCGACGTGCGCCGGCACTACGTGCCGGAATACGGTCGCCGCGTGACCCATCGTCACGTCGGGCCGAGCTGCCGCGTGCAGGTCTATGAGGAATACCGTCCCGGCCGGCCGCCTAGCGGCGCCTGCGTGGGCATCGGCGGCGTTCAGTTCTGCCTGTACGAATAGGCCGGACGCGGGGTCTGCGGCGCGGACCCCTTCATGTATGAGATCGTTTGAACCGGGCTGCCAGGCGGCCCGGCCGTCGTGTTTGGTCCATCCCAAAGAATCGCTTGCCCCACCGAAAAAAATGGGGGACAAAGTTTCCGTTCGGGCATTTGCCGGCCCGGAGACTGGACCAGCATGGCTCGGGGCGACCGTATCGGAACGGCCCGGCGGCAGATGCGGCGAATAAGGAAGGCCGGGCAAGGCAGCGCCGTTATGCTTCTGTTTCCTCTCCCCCTGTGAACGACCGAAGACGCGCGCGGCGTCTGCCGCGATGGAAGTGCAATATGGGAGACAAGGAGCTATCCCATGCCGCAGTCGGGAACGGTAAAATTTTTCAATCATGCCAAGGGGTTCGGTTTCATCAAGCCGGATGACGGCGCCAAGGACGTGTTCGTGCACATCTCGGCGGTCCAGGCGTCCGGCCTGCCCGGTCTGGAGGACGGGCAGAAGGTCACCTTCGACACCGAGCCGGATAAGCGCGGCAAGGGTCCCAAGGCTGTCAACATCACCGTCGGCTGATCGCCGGCGCCGGCTTCGGCCGGCCGCGCCCGCTGCCGGCCTTCGCCCCCGCCGGCCGGGCCGGATGTGCCCGGACAGGCGCCCTGCAATGGGCATCCTCGCAGACAACGCCCGCGCCTTTGCGCGGGCTTTTTGTTGCCGGCGTCTTTCCCGTTGCCGGCCCGTCGCAGGCCGTTCAGCCGGCGTTCAGGCGCCGCGCCCTATTCCTCCAGCCAACCCGGAACGCGCCCCTCTGGCTAGGCCGGAACACTGGAGAATGAACCCATGACCCGTTTCCTCCGCAATCTCGCGCTGTCGACCGCCGTCGCGGCCACCGCGCTCGCCGCCGTTCCCGCCGCACAGGCGCAGGAGCGCGTGATCGACCGCCGCACCTCCGAGATGATCGGCATCGGCATGTTCGGCATCGCCGCCGGCGCCATCGTCGGCAGCCTGCTGGCCACGAGCGAGCCGGCCCGCCCGGTGCATCGCGAGCCGCGCCCGCGTCCTCACCAGGACCGCGACTTCTATCCGCAGCCGCCGGCCCACCCGTCCTACGACGCCTATTACGAGCAGTATGAGGGGCCGCGCCACAACCGCCGGCAGGCCTCCTACGAGGCGTGGAGCCCGGAATGGTATCGCTGGTGCGAGAACCGCTACCGCAGCTTCAATGGGCGCACCGGCACGTTCACGACCTTCAGCGGCCAGCAGCGCTTCTGCGTGGTGAACTGACCTTTCAATTCTCTTGCCTCGCAAGCTGGCCGGCGCCGCAAGGTGCCGGCCTTTTTGCGTCGGCTCAGGCGAGGAACGGATTGCTGCGCCGCTCGTCGCCGAAGCGTCCGCCCGGGCCGTGGCCGCAGATGAAGCCGACATCGTCGCCCAGCGGCAGCAGCTTCTCCCGGATCGAGCGTATCAGCGCCGCATGGTCGCCGCCGGGCAGGTCGGTGCGGCCGACCGAGCCGGAAAACAGCACGTCGCCGACATGGGCGAAGCGGGCGGCGCGGTTGAAATAGACGACATGGCCCGGCGCGTGGCCGGGGCAGTGCAGCACCTCGAAGACGTGCCCGCCGAAGGAAACCGTCTCGCCCTCGCCGAGGAAGCGGTCGGGCGTGCAGTTGCGCACGCTGCCGGCCGGCATGCCGAAGCGCTGCGCCTGGTTTTCCAGGTTGGCGAGCAGCGGGGCGTCGGCCTCGTGCGGGCCGACGATGTCGACGCCGAGCGCCTCCTTCAGCTCCATCGCGCCGCCGGCATGGTCGAGATGGCCGTGGGTGATCCAGATCGCGACGGGCTCGATGCCGTGCTCCTCCAGCACGCCGCGGATCGCGTCGACGTCGCCGCCCGGATCGACCACGACGCCCTGCTTCGTCTCGTCGTCGAACAGGATGGTGCAGTTCTGCTGGAAGGGGGTGACCGGGACGATGCCCGCCCGCAACTGGCCCATGGCGCTCTCCTTTGGCGGCGCGAGTGATAGAGGCTGATGCTGCGGCGTCAACGAAAAAGGGCGGCACAAGGCCGCCCTCTTGCAGCTTCCAGGCGGGCCTCTCAGCCCTTGTTCATCGACTTCATGACCATGCCGACGACGGCCGTCAGGATGGCGCCGCCGCCCGCGCCGCCGATCGCGTCGCCCAGCAGGCCGCCGAGCGCGCCGCCGGTGGCCGCATCGGCACCGCCGCCGACGATGGCCGACAGGATCGCGCCGCCGCCGACGCCGCCGATTGCGCCGCTGAGGAGCTTGGGCAGTTGAGACATCGCTGCCTGCTTGACCGCCGCGCTGACGGCCTGGCCGCCGATGATGCCCGTGACGATCTGGACAATGATCGGAAGTATTGCGTCCATAAGGTTGTACCCTCCAATGACCTCCGGCTCCGCCGGCCGGTGCGACGATGCAACGCAGAGAATCCGGTCGAAGTCAAAGGGCTGCACAAAGCATGAGCAAAAAAAGGCCGGGAAAACCCGGCCTTTTTTTCGTGTTTGCGATGCCGCTGCGGCTGCGCCGCTATTCGGCCGCGGCGCGGCGCGGCGTCACCTCTGCCGTGTAGTCCTCCATCAGCGTCCTGGCGATCTCGCCGACGGTGAAGCGGTAGGGCCCGACCTCCGACACCGGCGTAACCTCGGCGGCCGTGCCGGTCAGGAAGCACTGCTCGAAGCCCGCCAGTTCCTCCGGCATGATCGCGCGCTCGATCAGCCTGTAGCCGCGGCGCCTGGCGAGGTCGATCACCGTACGGCGGGTGATGCCGTCGAGGAAGCAGTCCGGCTTCGGCGTATGGATCTCGCCGTCCTTGACGAAGAACACGTTGGCGCCGGTCGCCTCGGCCACCTGGCCGCGCCAGTCCAGCATCAGCGCGTCGGCATAACCCTTGGCCTCGGCCGCGTGCTTGGAGAGCGTGCAGATCATGTAGAGGCCGGCGGCCTTGGCCCTGGACGGCGCGGTGCGCGGGTCGGGCCGACGGTACTCGGCGAGGTCGAGGCGGATGCCCTTCAGCTTCTGCGCCGGGTCGAAATAGCTCGGCCACTGCCAGATGGCGATGGCGCAGTTGATCTTGTTGTTCTGCGCCGAAACGCCCAGGCTGTCGGAGCCGCGCCAGGCGATCGGGCGCACATAGGCGTCGGCGAAGCCCTGCTTCTTCAGGAGCTGCCGGCACGCGCCGTCGATCTCCGACACGCTGTAGGGGATGCGGAAGCCGAGGATGCGCGCCGACTCATGCAGGCGCTCGGTGTGCTCGGTCAGCTTGAAGATCTCGCCGCCATAGGCGCGCTCGCCCTCGAAGACGGAGCTGGCGTAATGCAGCCCGTGGGTCAGCACGTGGATCTTGGCGTCGGCCCATTTCACGAACTCGCCGTTCATCCAGATGAAGCCGTCGAGCTGGTCGAAGGGAACGGATGCCATCGGGTTTCCTCCTGCGGGCTCCGGGCCCGCTTGTCGTTGAATTGCGGCTGTTTCCCGCTTATCAGGCCGCGTGTCCAGATGCGCGGGGCCTCACGCTCGAAACAGTCAGAAAGCTGCGCATTGTGCGCCGCCGGGACGCCTTTTCGGTCGCATTCGGCCGAAAAGCTTGTCAGAAGTTACCATGCAGCCAAAATAAGTCAACAAGGCTGACATAAATTTCGCGGAGTTTACCGTTTCGATGGCGAAGGCTGGCAGCGCTGTACCGATCAGGACGCCCCTGGGCAGCGAGGGCGACATCGATTTCGCGATCATCGAGCTGCTCTTCTTCGCCTATCGCGACTTCACCTCCGACCCCGACGCGATCCTGGCCGAGTTCGGCTTCGGGCGGGCGCATCACCGGGTGGTGCATTTCGTCAACCGCATGCCGGGCCTGACGGTCGCCGAGCTGCTCGACGTGCTCAAGATCACCAAGCAGAGCCTGGCGCGCGTGCTCAAGCAGCTCATCGACACCGGCCATGTCGTGCAGGTGCAGGGCCCGCGCGACCGGCGCCAGCGCGAGCTCTATCCGACGGAGAAGGGCCGCGAGCTGGCGCTGAAGCTGGCGCAGCCGCAATCCCGCCGCATCCGTGACGCAATGGGGCAGGGCGGCCCCTCGGGCACCCCCGGGGGGCGGGAGGCGGCGGCGCGGGACGCCGTGGAACGTTTCCTCAAGGGGATGATTAACCCGGAGCTTCGCGCCCAGTTCGACAAGCTTCCGAAGGACGGGCCGGCAAAGACGGTTTGAGACGAGCCGAGGTAGCTGCATGAGCAAGGCGAGCCCGCACGACGATGCGCCGCACATTCTGGTCGTCGACGACGACACCCGCATCCGCACGCTGCTGCGGCAGTTCCTCAGCGAGCAGGGGTTCCGCGTCGCCACCGCCGCCAATGCGGCCGAGGCGCGCCGCCATCTCGAAGGGCTGGACTTCGACCTGATCGTGCTCGACGTGATGATGCCGGGCGAAAGCGGCGTGGAGCTGACGCGCGCCCTGCGGGCCCAGCGCGACATCCCGATCCTGATGCTGACGGCGCTGTCGGAGACCGACAGCAGGGTCACCGGGCTGGAAGCCGGCGCCGACGACTATCTGCCGAAGCCGTTCGACCCGCGCGAGCTGGTGCTGCGCATCAACAACATCCTGCGCCGCGGCGGCCCGGCGCCGACGCCGAAGCTGGAGCAGGTGGTGTTCGGGCCGTATGCGTTCCAGATCGCGCGGCGCGAGCTCAAGCGCGGCGCCGAGACGATGCGGCTGACCGAGCGCGAGCAGGAGATCCTCGCCATCTTCGCCGAGCGCGCGGGCGAGACGATCCCGCGCCACGAACTGGTCGGCGGCGACGCCGATGTCGGCGAGCGCACCATCGACGTGCAGATCAACCGGCTGCGCCGCAAGATCGAGCGCGACCCGTCCAATCCGATCTGGCTTCAGACCGTGCGCGGTGTTGGATACCGGCTCAGCGTGGAATAGGATGCTCCGCAGGCACCGGCGGACCGTCCGCCGGCCGGTTTGAGGATCCGGGGCTGAAGGTCATGGCGAGCACATGGTGAGCACCGGGACGCGACCGTCGGAACGTGGCGCGCTGCCGGGCAGGCCGTCCGCCCTGCCACGGCTCCTGCGCCGCTTGGCCGACAGCCCGTCGCTGCTGTGGGTGCTGGGCAAGCGGATCCTGATCCACTGGCTGCCCAAGCGGCTCTATGCGCGGGCGCTCATCATCGTCATCGCGCCGATCATCATCCTCCAGTCGGTGATCGCCTTCGTCTTCATGGAGCGCCACTGGCAGACCGTGACGATGCGCCTGTCCGCTGCCGTCACGCGCGACATCGCCGCCGTCATCGATCTCGTCGAGATCAATCCGCCGGAGCGCCATGCCGAGATATTGAGCATCGCGCAGAACCGGCTCGGGCTGAAGATCGACCTCATGCCGCCCGACCCGCTGCCGCCGCCGGGGCCGAAGCCGTTCTTCTCCATCCTCGACCAGGCGCTGTCGGGCGAGATCGTGCGGCAGATCAACCTGCCGTTCTGGATCGATACGGTGGGCAATTCCAACATCGTGGAAATCCGCATCCAGCTCCCCGACAACGTGCTGCGCGTGTTTGCCCGCCGCAGCCAGGCCTATGCGTCCAACTCGCACATATTCCTGTTGTGGATGGCCGGCACGTCGCTGGTGCTGCTCGGCTTCGCCGTCGCCTTCATGCGCAACCAGATCCGCCCGATCCTGGCGCTGGCGGATGCGGCCGATTCGTTCGGCAAGGGCCGGCCGATGCCGGCCGGCTTCGAGCCGCGCGGGGCCGAGGAGGTGCGCCGCGCCGGTTTCGCCTTCATCCAGATGCGCGAGCGCATCGAGCGGCAGATCGAGCAGCGCACCGCCATGCTGACCGGCATCAGCCACGATTTGCGCACCATCCTCACCCGCTTCAAGCTCCAGCTCGCGCTGCTCGGGCCGAAGGTCGACACGAGCGCGCTCAACCAGGACGTCGACGACATGCAGTCGATGCTGGAGGGCTATCTCTCCTTCGCGCGCGGCGAGGCGGCCGAGGATCCCGGCCGCTTCGACCTCGAGGAGTTCTTCGCCAAGCTGCGCGAGGAGGCGAAGCTGAGGAAGCGCAGGCTCTCCACCGACGTGACCGGCGAGCCGGAGGTGCATGTGCGGCCCAACGCCTTCCGGCGCCTGCTTTCCAACCTGATCGGCAACGCCTTCCGCTACGCCCGCAACGTCAGCGTGTCGGCGCGCCACCAGCGCGGCATGCTGCTCGTCACGGTGGACGACGACGGTCCCGGTATTCCCGCCGACATGCGCGAGGACGTGTTCAGGCCCTTCGTGCGGCTCGACGCGGCGCGCAACCAGGATGCCGGCGGCACCGGGCTCGGCCTTTCCATCGCCCGCGACATCGCCCGCAGCCATGGCGGCGACATCACGCTGGACGACAGCCCGATGGGGGGGCTGCGGGCCGTGGTCAAAGTGCCCGCCTGAGAGCCTGTCTGGAAATTGCGTGAGGGCGGTCTGCAAATGGCGCTTTTCTGCGCTCCGGTGCTCACGTACCTGATGTACGCTCCGCTCCGGTGCTCGAAAATCACCATTTTCGCCACGCCCTGACGCTTTTCCAGAAAGGCTCTGCGCTATCTTGCCTGCGCGGCGAGCCAGAGCGCCAGCTCGTCGACGGTGCGGTCGGCGATGGCCTGCATGATCTGCGGCGTCACCGAGCGCCAGCCGCCGGCCGCGCCGCCCTCGGTGCGCTCGCGGCCCTGGATGCGGTGAAGCCGCCTGCCGGCCGCGTCGGTGATGTCCCAGACATAGATGATCGCGGTCTCGCGGTTCTCCGTGAAGGCGGAGAAGTAGCCGCGCATGGTCAGCGTGCCTCCGCTGCCCTGCCGCACCAGCGGCACGCCGCGCCGTCCGGCCTGCTCGGCCAGCCGCGCCGACAGCGCCGGCAGCGCCTCGGGCGAGGTGCCCATCACCGGGGCGAGCACCACGCGGGCGCTGGTGACGATCGGCCCCGAAAGCGCGGCCGCCGTGCCACCGCCGCCTTGCAGCGGCAGCATCGCCGTGGAGGTGGGTGCGCCCGGCGCGAGGCCGAAACCGTCCGCCTGCGAGGGCTGGAGGCCGTCGACGCCGGTGCCGTTGCAACCCGCAAGGGCCGCGACGAGCAGCAAGGGCAGTGGCATGCGCATGCGCTTCATCGGCGTCTCCCCCAACGAGACTGAATGCCGCGCGCGACGCCCCCGCCGGGCGCCGCCTGCTTGGTGTCTACTTCACGATCAGGTCGAGACCGTGGCGGGACAGCGCCTTCGGCGCGCCCTCCGTCGTCAGATAGGTGCGGCCCAGCGTCATCGCGGTCTCGCTGTCGCTGTCCATGATGATCATGTGGGCGAACAGCGTCATCGACGGCGCGATGGGCTCCGGGTTGCCGGCGTAGAACATCTGCTCCTCCATCCAAGAGGGGCTGAAGCGCGCGCCGACGGAATAGCCGCAGGCGTTGAGCCGGTGGCGGATCAGGCCGTGCGCCTCCATCACCTTCGCATGCGCGTCGAACACGTCGCCGAAGGTCGAGCCCGGCACCAGCGCCTTCTCGGCCGCCAGCAGCGCCTCGTTGGCGGCCGCATAGAGCTCCTGATGGCGCTTCGACACCTTGCCGGTCAGCACCGTGCGCATCATCGGCGCGTGGTAGTGGTGGAACACGCCCGCCCATTCGAGCGTGAGCTGGTCGTTCTTGGTCAGCTTGCGGCGGCCCGCCTTGTAGCGGCACAGCAGCGCATCCGCCCCCGAGCCGATGATGAACTCGTTGGCCGGGTAGTCGCCGCCGCCGGTGAAGACCGCGCCCTGCATGGCGGCGAGGATGGCGCCCTCGTCGGTGCCCTGGCCGACGATCTCCAGCGCCGCGTCCAGCGCGTCGTCGGCCAGCGCCGCCGCGCGCTCGGCCTTCTTCACCTCGGCCGGGCTCTTGACCAGGCGCAGCCGGCCGACCAGCCCCGACGCGTCGATCACGGTGCCGAAGGTCTTCAGCTGCTCGTCGAGCAGGTGGGTGTTGCGGCCGGTCAGGCCGTGCGTGTCGTATTCGACGCCGATGCGGCAGCCGAGCAGGCCGAGATCGTTGAGCAGGTTGCGCAGGTCGGCCGCCGGGTTGGCCTTGTCGCGGTCGGTCCACACCACGACGTTGTCGAGGGTGGAGGTGTGGCGCGCCTGCCTCAAGTCGGCGGAGCGCGTCATCAGCAGCATGGTGCCGTCGGATTTCAGCACCAGGCACTGGAAGAAGCAGTAGCCGAACGTGTCGTAGCCGGTGAGCCAGTACATGCTCTCCTGCGCGAAGAGCAGCAGCGCGTCGAGCTTCTGCGTCGCCATCTCCATGACGAGCCGGTCCCTGCGCGCGTCGAACTCCGCGCGCTCGAAATGCAGCGCCATCAGCGGTCCTCCAGAACGATCACCGAAATCTGCCGGCCGTAGTCCGGCTCGCCGCGATGGTTGCGGCGGCGGTTGGAATAGAACAGCGCCTCGTCGGCATAGGTGCAGCGGCCGAGCGAGGATGCCGCAACGCCCGCCGCCGCCAGCCGGTCGACCGTGTAGGCGGGCAGGTCGAACATCGCGCGACCGGTATTGGGCGAGGGAACGAAATAGGCTTCGTTGCGCGGGTCGGCGGCGACGAAGCGCGCCACATATTCCGGCCCGACCTCGTAATGCGTGCGGCTGATCGAGGGGCCGAGCACGGCGACGATGCGCTCGCGCCGCGCGCCCAGCCTTTCCATCGCCTCGACGGTGGATTCGAGCACGCCGTTCAGCGCGCCCTGCCAGCCGGCATGGGCCGCGCCGATCACCCGCGCCTGCGGGTCGGCATAGAGCACCGGCCCGCAATCGGCCGCCAGCACGCCCAAAGCCAGCCCCGGCCGGTCGGTCACCATGGCGTCCGCCTTCGGTCGCGGCGGCGCGAAGGGCGCGGCGACAGCGACCGCGTCGGCCGAATGGACCTGATGCACCGTGACCAGCCTTTCCGGCGCCACCCGCATGGCGGCGGCGACGCGGCGGCGGTTTTCCGCCACATGCTCGGGCCTGTCGTCGGAGCCGGGGCCGGTGTTCAGGCCGCGATAGATACCCTCCGAGACGCCGCCGAGGCGGGTGAAGAAGCCGTGCGCGACGCCCGCCGCGGCCATCGCGTCGAGTTCGGGCGATCGGAGCGGCTCGGGCCGTACCGTCTCGAGCATCCAGGGTCCCTTCCTGCGGCGCCGGTCACGGCGCCGTGATTTGCCGCCGGATCGTGGCAGGCGGAGGGGAGCCAAGTCAACCGCGCCCCTGCCGGATCAGCTCTGGGCGATCTCCATCGCCTTGAACAGCCGGCCCATCTGCCGCGGCCCGGCCAGCCGCTCCACGGCTTCGCGGATCGCCTCCTGCGCGGCCGCGTCCTTGCCGCGGCCGAGCGCGCCGGCGCGTTCGAGCAAGCCCATGTCGAGCAGCCATCCGCCCTGCTCGCGCAGCGCGACCGTCAGGCCGTGCCCGCGCGCGACCCTCGCGAGCGCGGCGAAATCCACATGAGAGGTCAGGTCCGCCTCGCCCGGATGCGCCAGCGGGTCGTCGTATTCGTGGCGGCGCACGGCCTGAAGCGTGTCGCCGAGGCCCGGCTCCAGATGGCCGTAGTCGAAGAACAGCGCGCCGCCGCCCTGCCCGGCGATGCGGGCCGATATCTCGTCCATCAGCGCCTCGCGCGCCGGGGCCGTCTCGAAGATCGCGCCTTCCGGCGCGGCGTTTGCGTCCGCCGGCAGCAGCGCGGGGTCGATGCCGGCGAAACCGGCCGCGAAAACCAGGCCGCCGTCCGCGCCCAGCGCCACGACGCGCTCGCGCCAGCCGGCTTTCGTCCTGACGAACTGCCGCAGGGGAAGAGCGTCGAACAACTCGTTGCCGACGATCAGGAGCGGGCCGTCCGGCAGCGTCGCGACCGTCTCGTGCCAGTGGAAACCGGGCAGGGTGGCGGCCAGTGTCGTCCGCTGCGCCTCGCGCAAACGCGGGCTCGCCTCGATCAGCGCGAAGCGTCCGTCGCGCACAATATCCGGCGCGAGCCTGCCCAGCGTGCGGACCAGATCGCGCATCAGCGTGCCGCGGCCGGGGCCGATCTCGGCGACCACAGGCGCCTGCGGCCGGCCGGCCGCGTCCCACAGGGCGAGCAGGCGCACGGCCACCAGCTCGCCGAACATCTGGCTCACCTCCGGCGCGGTGACGAAGTCGCCGCCGGCGCCGAAGGGTTCGCGCGTCGTGTAATAGCCGTGCTGCGGGTCGAACAGGCAGGCGGCCATGAAGTCGGCCACGCTCATCGGCCCGGCGGCCGAGACCAGCGCCGCCAGCCGCTCGCCCAGCGGGGTCGTCACGGCCGGGCCGCGCGCCCGGCATTGAGCATGGCCCACAACCCGACCGCCAGCATCGGCAGCGACAGCACCATGCCCATGGTCAGCCAGCCGCCGGCCAGATAGCCGATATGGGCATCGGGCTCGCGGAAGAACTCGACGAGGATGCGCGCCGAACCGTAGCCGAAGAGGAACGCGCCGCCGACGAAACCCGGCGTCGCCAGCCTGTTGCGCCGCCAGATCAGCCAGGCGAGCACGGCGAAGAGGACGATGCCTTCCAGCCCAGCCTCGTAGAGCTGGCTCGGATGGCGCGGCTCCGGCCCGCCGTTGGGGAAGACGAAGGCCCAGGGCAGGTCGGCGACGCGGCCCCACAGCTCGGAATTGATGAAATTGGTGAGCCGGCCGAGGAAGAAGCCGATCGGCGCCGCGGAGGCAATCACGTCGAACAGCGAGAAGACGACGATGCCGCGCCGCCGCGCGAACCACGTCATGGCGATGATGCTGCCCAGCACGCCGCCGTGGAACGACATGCCGCCGGACCAGACGGCCAGCATCTGCGCCGGGTCGGCCAGATATTTCGCAAGGTCGTAGAACAGGATGTAGCCGAGCCGCCCGCCGACGACCACGCCGACCGCCTGCCAGATCAGGAAGTCGTCGAGATCGGCCGGGGTCATGGCCGGCCGGCCCGGCAGCCAGACGCGCTCGGCCGCCGCGATGCGCCGCACATACCACCAGCCGACGAGCAGGCCGGCGACATAGGCGAGCCCGTACCAGTGGATCGCCACCGGGCCGATGCGCACGATGACCGGGTCGATCATCGGGAAGGGCAGGGCGGCGAGCGGCAGCAGGAGATCGGGCATGGCGGGGTCCAGCATGGCGGGGCCGGGTTCGGGCGGCGCGGACCATGCGCGGGCATGGCGGCGGGGTCAACTGCCCTTGCATTCGCCCTGCGCTCCCCCTACCTCAATCCCAGGCTTCAGGAGCGCTGCCATGAACACCACCGGCCCCAACCGCATCCTCGACGAGTTCGCAAGGCTGATGACCGACGCCGCGGGCGCCGCGCAGGGCGTCAGGCGCGAGGTGGAGACGGCGTTCCGCGCCCAGGCCGAGCGCTTCCTCAACACGATGGACCTCGTCCAGCGCGAGGAGTTCGAGGCCGTGAAGGAGATGGCCGCCAGGGCGCGCGACGAGAATGACAGGCTTGCCGCCCGCATCGCGGCGCTGGAGGCGCAGTTGCAGGCGACCGCCCCCGTTGGCGCCCCTGTCAGCGCCCCGGCCGGCGAGGAAAAGCCGGCGCCGCGCGGCCGCGCCAAAAAGTAGCGCCCGCTTATCCACAGCCCGCGCCGCGCCCCTGCCGGCGCGGAAAAGCCGTTGCCGCAGAATCGCTTGGCGGCATTGCCGGGTCGGGCGCCGAATCCCGGCGGCTCGGGCTGTCCACACCCTCATGCAGGGCGTGGCCCGAAATGGGCTGTTCTCGCGACTCCCGATCAATAGACTGAAATTGCTACTTGATTCGGAACGCCGGTTGACCTGTCGCCAAAGGCAGGCCGGCGCAAGTTTCCCGCGTTAGGTCTTGGACATGTAGCTCTGCTTGTCGCGTGCGCGCGTATGAGCGGCGTGCGTGATGCGCGCCGCCAATGATGGAGAGCATCGCTTGAACCTCATCGAACTCGAAACCACGCGCGACCTGCACCCGGTCGATGTGATCGAGCACGTCGCGCAGTCCAACGACTGGACCTTCGAGCGCACCGGCGACGACGAACTGGCCATCACCGTCGCGGGCTCGTGGGCCGACTATCACGTCTCCTTTTCCTGGATGGAGGAGTTCGAGGCGCTGCATCTGGCCTGCGCCTTCGACCTCAAGGTGCCGGAGAAGCGGGTGCTGGAGGTCATGCGGCTGATGTCGATGATCAACGAGCAGATGCTGTTCGGCCATTTCGACCTGTGGGAGCAGGAGGGCGCGATCATGTTCCGCCATTCGCTGCTGCTGTCGGGCGGGGCCGAGCCCACCAGCCAGCAGGTCGAGGTGCTGCTCGACAGCGCGCTGGAAGCCTGCGAGTGCTATTATCAGGCGTTCCAGTTCGTCGTCTGGTCGGGTCTCTCGGCGAAAGAGGCGCTGGCGAGCGTGCTGTTCGAGACCGAAGGCAACGCGTAGGAACGGGCCTGACCCATGCAGTCCCGCGAGCGCGCGCCCGAGATCGCCTTCGCCGATTTCGAGAAGGTCGACATCAGGGTCGGCCGCATCGTCGAGGCGGAACCCTTTCCCGAGGCGCGCAAGCCGGCGATCAAGCTCAGGATCGATTTCGGCCCCGCTATCGGCGTGAAGAAGTCGTCGGCGCAGATCACCAGATATTATGCGCCGGACACTCTGGTCGGCCGGCAGGTGCTGGCGGTGGTCAATTTCCCGCCGCGCCAGATCGGCAAGTTCATGTCCGAGGTGCTGACGCTCGGCCTGCCCGACGCCGACGGCGAGGTGGTGCTCGTCGCCGTCGAGCGCGAGGTGCCGCTGGGCGGCCGGCTGTTCTGAGCCTCGCTGACAGCGGCGCGGGCCCGCTCGCGCCTCATCAATCCCCCGGATTCGGCGGCCCGGCCGGCCGTGCCGCTTGCAATGTGAGCCGACGCCGCTAAAAGGCGCCCACCCGCTGGCCACACCGGACCTGTCCTCATGAAGCTTTTCGCCGGAAACTCGAACCGGGTGCTGGCGGAATCCGTCGCCCGCTATCTCAACATCTCCATGGGCAAGGCGAGCGTGCGGCGCTTCGCCGACCAGGAGATCTTCGTCGAGATCCAGGAGAACGTGCGCGGCGAGGACGTCTTCGTCCTGCAATCGACCGCCTATCCCGCCAACGACCATTTGATGGAGCTGCTGATCATGATCGACGCGTTCCGGCGCTCGTCGGCGCGGCGCATCACGGCGGTCATCCCCTATTTCGGCTATGCCAGGC
>CAZVTK010000093.1:0-18632 GCA_964629765.1 uncultured Mesorhizobium sp. | reverse complement strand
TTGCGGACCAGCGGCCTCAATTTTCACGGCAACATCGAAGGCGACGACATCTACATTGACGCGTTGACCAACTACATCACCGGCGCCGGCTATCCCGACGCGGGCGCGCAGAAGTGGCGCTGGTGGCCGGCCGACCTGCACGTCATCGGCAAGGATATCGTGCGCTTCCATGCGGTGTACTGGCCGGCTTTCCTGATGTCGGCCGGGATTTCGCTGCCGAAACGCGTATTCGGCCACGGCTTCGTGTTCAACCGCGGCGAGAAGATGTCGAAGTCGGTCGGCAACGTCATCGACCCGTTCGCGCTGGTGGAGCATTACGGGCTCGACCCGGTGCGCTATTTCCTGCTGCGCGAGGTGCCGTTCGGGCAGGACGGCAACTACAGCCACGAGGCGATCGTCAACCGCACCAATGCCGACCTTGCCAACGACCTCGGCAATCTGGCGCAGCGCTCGCTGTCGATGATCGCCAAGAACCTCGACGGCAAGGTGCCGTCGCCGGGCGCGCTGGCCGAGGGCGACCGCGCGCTTCTGGCGCAGGCGGACGCGGCGCTCGTTTCGGCGCGCGAGGCGATGGCGGGACAGGCGATCCATGTCGCGCTCGCCGGCATCTTCGCTGTGGTGGCCGAGGCCAACCGCTACTTCGCCGGCGAGGCGCCGTGGGCGCTGCGCAAGAGCGACCCGGCGCGCTTCGACACGGTGCTGTGGACCACCATCGAGGCGGTGCGCCGCGTCGGCATCATGGTGCAGCCCTTCATCCCCGGCTCGGCGGGCAAGCTTCTCGACCTGCTGGCCGTGCCGGCGGACGAGCGCCAGTTCGCCCATGCCGGCGACGCGCATGCGCTGAAGGCCGGCGCCGCGCTGCCGGCGCCGCAGGGCGTGTTCCCGCGCTATGTGGAAAAGGACGGGGTCGAGAAGGCCGGCATCGAGAAGGAAAGGGCAGGGGGCTGACGCCCCCTCTCCGCGCACCCATGCTGCGCCTGCCATGTTGTCCCGTTCCATGCTGATCGACACGCACTGCCATCTCGACTTTCCCGACTTCGCGGAGGAGCGCGACGCCGTCGTCGCGCGCGCCCGCGCGGCCGGCGTCGGGCGCATGGTGACGATCTCGACGCGGGTGCGCCGCTTCGGCGAGATCCGCGCCATCGCCGAGACCTATCCCGACGTCTGGTGCTCGGTCGGCACCCATCCGCACAATGCCGGCGAGGAGCTTGGCATTTCCGCCGACGAGCTCGTCGCGCTCGCGGCGCATCCGAAGGTCGTTGCCATTGGCGAGGCGGGGCTCGACTATTTTTACGACAAGGCGCCGCGGGCCGCGCAGGCTCAAGGGCTGCGCGTCCATGTCGAGGCGGCCCGCCGCACCGGGTTGCCGCTCGTCATCCATGCGCGCGACGCCGACGACGACATGGCGGCGATCCTCGAGGACGAAAGCGGTAAGGGGGCTTTTTCCTTCATTCTGCACTGCTTCTCGTCCGGCGCCGCGCTGGCGGCGACCGGCGTGAAGCTCGGCGGCTACGTCTCCTTCTCCGGGATCCTGACGTTCAAAAAATCCGAGGAATTGCGCGAGATCGCGCGCAGCGTTCCGCGCGACCGGCTGCTGGTGGAGACCGATGCGCCCTACCTTGCGCCGACCCCTTATCGCGGCAAGCGCAACGAGCCGGCCTATGTCGCGCAGACGGCGAAGGTGCTGGCCGAGACGATCGGCGTCGGCGAGGCCGAGATCGCCGGGATCACCACGGCCAACGCGCTGCGGCTCTTTTCGAAGATGCCGCCCCTTGCGGCGGCGGCCTGAGCATGGCCGACCGCCTGCGCTTCACGCTCCTGGGCTGCGGCTCCTCGCCGGGCGTGCCGCGCATCAACGGCGACTGGGGCGCCTGCGATCCGTCCAATCCGAAGAACCGGCGCACCCGCGCTGCCGCCATGTTCGAGCGGATCGGCCCGGCCGGCACCACGCGCGTCGCCGTCGACACCGGGCCGGATTTCCGCCAGCAGATGATCGCGGCCGGCGTCGAGCGGCTCGACGCCGTCGTCTACACCCACGCCCATGCCGACCACATCCACGGCATCGACGATTTGCGCGGCTATTTCCTGACCCAACGCCGGCGGGTCGACATCCATGCCGACATGGCGACGCTGGCGCGCCTGCGCGAGGGTTTTGACTACTGCTTCAGGACGCCGCCCGGCAGCGCCTATCCGCCCATCGTGGAGCCCTACGAGATCGAGGCGTACAAAAGCTTCGACCTGACGGGCGAGGGGGGCGCCCTCGCCTTCGAGCCGCTGCTCCAGCAGCATGGCGACATCGTCTCGCTCGGCTTTCGCGTCGGACCGATCGCCTATTGCCCCGACGTCAGCGCCTTCCCGGCCGCCACGCTGGACCGGCTGCGCGGCCTCGACGTGCTGATTCTCGACGCGCTCCAGTACAACCGCCATCCGTCGCATTTCTCGCTCGAACAGGCGCTGGAGTGCATCGCCGAGCTGAAACCGAAACGCGCCGTGCTGACGCATATGCATACGCCGCTGGACTACGACGCGGTGATGCGCGAGACGCCCGACAACGTCGAGCCGGGCTTCGACGGCATGACCGTCGAGCTTGCGATCCGGGGCTGATCAGACCGCCGTGCCGTAGAGGTCGTAGGCGTCGGAGCGGTCGATCTTCACCGTGACGATGTCGCCGGCCCGCAGCGGCCGGCGCGACTGGATGTGCACGGAACCGTCGATCTCCGGCGCGTCGTATTTCGTCCTGCCCTTGCCGGCCGGGCCGTTCGCCTCGTCGATGATGACGGGCAGGCGCTTGCCCACCTTCTTCCTGAGAAGCTGCTCGGAAACCTTCTGCTGGCGCTGCATGAAGCGGTGCCAGCGCGCCTCCTTCACCTCCTGCGGAACCTGCGGCAGGCCCATCTCCTCAGAACGCGCGCCCTTCACCGGCTCATATTTGAAGCAGCCGGCGCGGTCGATCCTCGCCTCGTCGATGAAGGCGAGCAGCTCCTCGAAATCCGCCTCCGTCTCGCCGGGGAAGCCGACGATGAAGGTGGAGCGCACGGCAAGGTCGGGGCACGTCTCGCGCCATTGCTGGATGCGAGCCAGCGTCTTTTCCTGATGCGCGGGCCGGCGCATCGCCTTCAGCACCGAATGGGACGCATGCTGGAAGGGGATGTCGAGATAGGGCAGCACCTTGCCCTCCGCCATCAGCGGGATGACCTCGTCCACATGCGGGTAGGGGTAGACGTAGTGCAGGCGCACCCAGGCGCCCATGTCGCCCAGCTCACGCGCGAGGTCGATGAATTTCGTCCGCACCTCGCGGTCCTGCCACTGGCTCGGCGCATATTTCACGTCGACGCCGTAGGCGGACGTGTCCTGCGAGATGACGAGAATCTCCTTGACCCCCGCCTTCACCAGCCTCTCGGCCTCGCGCAGCACGTCGCCGGCCGGGCGCGAGGCGAGGTCGCCCCGCAGCGCCGGGATGATGCAGAAGGTGCAGCGGTTGTTGCAGCCTTCGGAGATCTTCAGATAGGCGTAGTGGCGCGGCGTCAGCTTCACGCCCTGCGGCGGGATCAGGTCCACGAAGGGCTCGTGCGCCGGCGGCGCGGCCTCGTGCACCGCCGCCATCACGCTCTCGTAAGCCTGCGGCCCGGTGATGGCGAGCACGTTGGGATGTTTTTCGCGGATCAGCTCCGGCGTCGCGCCCATGCAGCCGGTGACGATCACCTTGCCGTTTTCCTTGAGCGCCGTGCCGATCGCGTCCAGCGATTCCGCGCGGGCGGAATCGAGGAAGCCGCAGGTGTTGACCACGACGAGGTCGGCGCCGTCGTGCTTGCGGGCGATCTCGTAGCCCTCGGCGCGCAGCCGCGTCAGGATGCGCTCCGAATCCACCAGCGCCTTGGGGCAGCCGAGGCTGACGAAGGAGATGCGGGGCGCTTCGGCGGTCATGCGGAATCCGTGTCGGGGTCGGGAAGCGCGGCGCCATAGCACGATTTTTTCGCCGCCGTGTAATGGAATCGACAGCGTCGCCTCCAGTCGCTATGCGGACGCCAGTTCAGGGAGCATGCTCATGTCCGGCCGCACCATCATCGCCCCGTCCATCCTCTCGGCGGATTTTTCGCGCATCGGCGAGGAGGTCGAAACGGTGGCCGATGCCGGCGGCGACTGGATCCATCTCGACGTGATGGACGGCCATTTCGTGCCGAACATCACCTTCGGCGCGCCGGTCATCAAGGCGATCCGCGGCCGTACGAAGAAGGTGTTCGACTGCCATCTGATGATCGCGCCGGCCGACCCCTATCTCGCCGCCTTCGCCGAGGCGGGCGCCGACGTCATCACCGTCCATGCCGAGGCGGGGCCGCATCTCGACCGCTCGCTTCAGGCGATCCGCGCGCTCGGCAAGCGCGCCGGCGTGGCGCTGAACCCGTCGACGCCCGAAAGCGCCATCGAATATGTGCTCGACCGCGTCGACCTCGTGCTGGTGATGACCGTCAATCCCGGCTTCGGCGGGCAGGCCTTCATCCCGGCAATGGTCGAGAAGGTGCGGCGGGTGAAGGCCATGATCGGCGGACGCGACATCCTGATCGAGATCGACGGCGGCGTGACGCCCGACACCGCGCCGGCCGTGGTCGCCGCCGGCGCCGACGTGCTGGTGGCCGGCAACGCGGCCTTCAAGGGCGGCCCGGCCGCCTATCGCGGCAATATCGAGGCGATCCGCCTCGCCGCCGACCGGGCCGTGGGCCGGGCGGCGTGAGAGGCGGCCCAAGATGGGGGAGGGCGCGGCCCTGAACGCCGATATCGCAGCCCTGCGCGGCACGGTCGTCCCGCTCGCCTGGAGCCACGGCCGGCTGGAGGTGTGGGCGCTCGGCGCGGCCGTGCACCGGCTGGAGTTTTTGCCGGGCGGCGGCGCCATCGTCGCGCCGCTGGCCGAAGCGCCGTGGCAGGACGATTCCACCATGGCCGCCGAGGCCGCGATCCCGGCCCATCTGCGCCAGCTCGGCGGCGAATGGCCCTGCGTGCCGTTCGGGCGCAGCGCCGCCGATCCCGTCGCCCATGGCTACGGCACCGACAATCGCTGGCGCCATCTCGGCACCGAGGGCGGCCGCTCCACCTGGGAGATCGTCTATCCCGCCGACCGGCCGGTCGAGCGGCTGCGGCGCGAGATCGTGCCGGTGCACGGCCATGCGGCGGTCGACTTCACGCTGACTGTGGCGGCGCGGCGCGATTGCCTGCTGCCGGTCGGCCTGCACCCGATCCTGCAGCTCCCGGAGACGGGCCGGCGGATGACGGTGGAGGGCGTCCACGGTTTCGGCGAGGTCTTCCCCGCCGTGTTCGAGCCGGGCGTGTCGCGGCTGCGTCCCGGCGCGCGCTTTGCCGGGACCGGCGCGCTGCCGTTGGCGGAAGGCGGCGAAATCGCGCTCGACGCGCTTGCCGCGCAGCGCACGGAGGAGGCGTTCCAGCTTTTCGGCGTCGACGGCGACCTGCGCATCGCCTGTCCCGACGACGGCTATGCCGTGCGCCTCGAATGGGACGCCCGCGATTTTCCGACCTGCCTGTTCTGGCTGTCGGCCGGCGGGCGGAGCGCAAAGCCGTGGGGCGGCCGGTTTCGCGGCATAGGCGTCGAACCGCTCGACGCGCGTTTCGAGCCGCAGGGCGATGGCGCGGCCATTGGCGGCGGCCGGCGCTTCAGGGCCGGCGAGGTCTGGACGACGCGCTACCGCATATCCGTCGAGCCGGCCTGACACCGGGGATTACGCCGGGGATCACGCCGTAAAGGCAAGCTCGGCGATGGCCGGAACGTGGTCCGACGGCTTTTCCCAGGCGCGCACATGCTTTTCGACCGAAGCGGCGGCAAGCCGGTCGGCCGCCTCGGGCGACAGCATCAGATGGTCGATGCGGATGCCGTTGTTCTTCTGCCAGGCGCCGGCCTGATAGTCCCAGAAGGTGTAGATGCCAGGCGACGGGTCGACGACGCGCTGCGCATCGACAAAACCCAGCGCCTGAAGCCGGCGATGCGCGGCGCGGCTTTCCGGCTGGTAGAGCGCGTCGCCCGCCCAGTTCTCCGGGTATCGCGCGTCGACCGGCGTCGGGATCACATTGTAGTCGCCGGCCAGCACCAGCGGCTCCTCCAGCGCCAGCCGCTCCGCCGCCCAGCGCTCCAGCCGCGCCATCCAGGCGAGCTTGTAGGCGAATTTTTCGGTGCCGACCGGATTGCCGTTGGGCAGATAGAGCGACACGACGCGCAGCGCCTTCGGCGTCCCCTTGGGGTCCTTGACCGAGAACACGCCCTCGATGAAGCGCGCCTGCTCGTCCGCCTCGTCGCCGGTGAGCCGCCGGTTCACCTCGTCGAAGCGCAGCTTCGACAGGATGGCGACGCCGTTGAAACCCTTCTGGCCGTGCGTCTCGACATGGTAGCCCAGCGCCTCCACCTCGGCGCGCGGAAATCCCTCGTCGACCGTCTTGATCTCCTGGAGGCAGACGATGTCCGGCCGGCTCTCGGCGAGCCACGCCACGAGGTTCTCGATGCGAGCGCGCACGCCGTTGATGTTCCAGGTGGCGATCTTCATGCGCTCATTCCTGCCCGTTCATCCGAGGCGTTCAACCGGGACGCCGCTCGACCATCCCGACCATGTTGCCGGCCGGATCGCGGACGAAGGCCATCCATTCGGCCTCGCCGGCCGGGCCGAACGTGCCGTCGGCATCCACATGCACGCGCGACGGCCGCGCCGCAAGCACGACGCCGCGGCTCTCCTGCCAGGCGCAGAAGGCTTCGAGATCGCTCACGTCGAGATAGACGGCCGCCGGTGCGTTGCCGGGTCCGAAGAACAGCCGCACGCCGCCGGTATGGATGAAGGCGATGCCGGGCGGGTCGAAGCGGGCGTGGACGGGCAGCAGCAGATGCCCGGACCAGAACGCCAGCGTCGCGCCGAGATCGTCCCCGCCCGCGAGCGCCACCTGACGCAGCGCGGACGGCGCGGACGGGGTCATGGCCGTCAGATCGAGAAGGACGTGCCGCAGCCGCAGGAGGCGACCGCGTTGGGGTTCCGGATCTGGAAGGACTGGCCCATCAGATCGTCAACGAAGTCGATGACGGAGCCGCCCATATAGACGAGCGACAGATCGTCGATCAGCACCGTGGCGCCGTCCTTCTCGATGGCGACGTCCTCGGCATTGCGCTCGCCGGTCAGGTCGAACTTGTAGGAAAAGCCGGAGCAGCCGCCGCCCTCGACGGAGACGCGCAACGCATTGGCGCCGGGCTCCTTCGCCACGATCGCGGCGATTCGCTTCGCCGCCGCGTCGCTCAGCTCGACCGGCTTCATGGAGGTCTTTGCGTCGGCGCCCATGCGCATCACCTTGAATTCGCAGCCTCCCCATAGGTATGAAGCCCCCCGAACCAAGTCAACTGGCGTAGCATCGCCCCCCACTCCGGTCCTTCGGACCACCTCCCCCCCGATCGCCGGGGGAGAGGATGGGAGCTTTTCATCGCGGCCGGCGCTCCCTCCCCCCCGGCCCGGGGGAGAGGTGGTCCGACGGACCGGAGTGGGGGTGATCGTGCGATCCAACCGGATTGGAAGGGATCAAGCCATATGGAAGACAGAGCGGACCTGTCCGACATCGGCTTCGGCTACCGGCCGCGCGCGCTTTATGCCTGCGATCCCGCGCAGAGCAGGGGGCGCCAGTACGACGAGCCCGAGAGCCGCACGCGCACGCCCTTCCAGCGCGACCGCGACCGCATCATCCACTCCACCGCCTTCCGCCGCCTCAAGCACAAGACGCAGGTCTTCATCGCCCATGAGGGCGACCACTACCGGACGAGACTCACCCATTCCATCGAGGTCGCCCAGATCGCAAGGGCGCTGGCGCGCGCGCTGCGCGGCGACGAGGATCTCGCCGAGGGTATCGCGCTGGTGCATGATTTCGGCCATACGCCGTTCGGGCATACCGGCGAGGACGCGCTCGACGCCTGCATGAGGCCATGGGGCGGCTTCGACCACAATGCGCAGGCGCTGCGCGTCGTCACTGCGCTGGAGCGCCGCTACGCCGCCTTCGACGGGCTGAACCTGACATGGGAGACGCTGGAGGGGCTGGTCAAGCACAACGGCCCGCTGACCGACGCCGCCGGCAACGGCCTCAAGGGGCCGGTACCGGACACGATCCTCAATTTCAACGCGCTGTTCGACCTCGGCCTGTCGCAGCATGCGGGGCTGGAGGCGCAGTGCGCGGCCATCGCCGACGACATCGCCTATGACGCGCACGACATCGACGACGGGCTGCGCGCCGGCCTGCTGTCGATCGGCATGCTGCGCGATGTGCCGCTGGCAGCAGTGATCCTCGACGCCGTGCAGCGCGAATATCCCGGCCTCGATCCCGTGCGCACCGGCCACGAGATCGTCAGGCGGCAGATCACCGCCATGGTGGAGGACGTCATCGCGACCTCGCAGCGGCGGCTGGAGGAGACGGCACCGTCCAGCGCCGACGCCGTGCGCGCGGCGGGGCGGGCGATGGTCGCCTTCTCGGCACCCATGGCGGCGGAGGAGGCGCAGCTCAAGGCGTTCCTGCACAGCCATCTCTACCGCAATCCCGAGGTGATGGCGGAGCGGGCCAAGGCCGACACGGTCCTGCGCGACCTGTTCGCCGCCTACATGGCCGACCCGGCGGCGATGCCCGAAGGCTGGCGCGAGGTGCTGGCGCGGGCGCAGGAGCGGGTGAAGGCGCGGCATGTCGCCGATTTCCTCGCCGGCATGACCGACACCTACGCGCTCAAGGAGCATCGGCGGCTGTTTGACCGCACCCCCGATTTGGGCTAGTGCGGGCCGCCTTCCGGGCCCTGCCGCAACGGCTGCCCGCGACCAATCCCGGACCTGTCGCATGAACATCTTCGCCGATTTCACCAATCGGGTGAGCAAAGCCGTAGAAGCCCTTGATCTGAAAGCAGCGGACGGCGCGCCACTCAACCTGTCGCGCATCGGCGTCGAGCCGCCGCGCGACGCCAGCCACGGCGATCTCGCCACCAATGCGGCGATGGTGCTGGCCAAGCCGCTGGGCACCAGCCCGCGCGCGCTGGCCGAAAAGCTCGCCGCCGAGCTGCGCAGGGATGCCGACATCGCCTCCGTCGAAATCGCCGGCCCCGGCTTCGTCAACCTGCGGCTGGCCGACCGCTTCTGGCACGGGCTGCTCGCGGACGTGCTCGCCAAGGGCCGCGACTACGGCCGCTCCACGCTGGGCGGCAACCGCAAGGTCAACGTGGAATTCGTCTCGGCCAACCCGACCGGGCCGATGCATGTCGGCCATTGCCGCGGCGCCGTGGTGGGCGACGCGCTGGCCAACCTGATGGCCTTCGCCGGCTGGGACGTGACCAAGGAATATTACATCAACGACGCGGGCTCGCAGATCGACGTGCTCGCCCGCTCGGCGCTGCTGCGCTATCGCGAGGCGCTGGGCGAGGATATCGGCGAGATCCCGGCCGGGCTCTATCCGGGCGACTATCTGAAGCCGGTCGGGCAGGCGCTGGCGGCCGAGTTCGGGCCGAAGCTGAAGCAGATGCCGGAGGACGAGGCGCTCGCGCTGGCCAAGCCGCGCACCATCGACGCCATGATGGCGATGATCCGCGAGGACCTCGCCGCGCTCAACGTGCATCACGACGTGTTCTTCTCCGAGCGCACGCTGCACGCCGACAACGCGGCGGCGATCCGCACCGCCATCAACGATTTGACGCTCAAGGGCTACATCTACCACGGCAAGCTGCCGCCGCCGAAAGGCCAGTTGCCGGAGGACTGGGAGGACCGCGAGCAGACCCTGTTCCGCGCCACCGAGGTGGGCGACGACATCGACCGGCCGCTGGTCAAGTCGGACGGCTCCTACACCTATTTCGCCGCCGACGTCGCCTATCTGAAGGACAAGTGGCGGCGCGGCTTCGAGGAGATGATCTTCGTCCTCGGCGCCGACCATGGCGGCTACGTCAAGCGCATGGAGGCGCTGGCGCGCGCCATGACCGACGGCAAGGCGAAGCTGACCGTGCTTTTGTGCCAGTTGGTAAAACTGTTCCGCGACGGCGAGCCGGTGCGCATGTCCAAGCGGGCAGGGGAGTTTGTCACGCTGCGCGACGTGGTCGACGAGGTCGGCCGCGACGCCATCCGTTTCATGATGCTCTATCGCAAGAGCGACGCGCCGCTGGATTTCGACTTCGCCAAGGTGACCGAGCAGTCGAAGGACAATCCGGTCTTCTACGTGCAATACGCCTCGGCGCGCACGCATTCCGTGCTCCGCCAGGCGCGCGAGCAGATGGGCGCGGGCGTGGCCGACGCGCCGCGCGCAATGCTGGCCGGGGCCGCGCACCTCCTGACCGACGAGGGCGAGCTCGCCCTCATCCGCAAGCTGGCGGAATATCCGCGACTCTTGGAGCAGGCGGCGGCCGCGCACGAGCCGCATCGGCTGGCCTTTTATCTCTACGATCTCGCCAGCGCCTTCCACGCCCAGTGGAACAAGGGCAACGAGACACCGGCCTTACGCTTTGTTAAGGTTAACGAACCAGAATTGACGCATGCCAGACTCGGGCTGGTGCAGGCCGTTTCGGACGTCATCGCGTCCGGTCTCGCGATCATCGGCGCGGATGCGCCGGAGGAGATGCGCTAGGTTCGCGGAACGTTCCTGACACCTTTTGCCCACAATGAGCTGGTAGGGGCCGATAATATCGTCCCCATGGCCAATGTGACGTCGCCGGCGTCCGATCAGTTCGAGTGCGGGAAAAAGCATGGCAGACAACCTTTCCAGCCGCGGCGCCGAAGCGCGCTACCCCAACGGCGATCCGTTCGCCGAGCTGTCGCGCATCATGGGCCGCGGCCAGCCCGCCGCCCCGCACGACGACGATGCCGGCTTCGACCTCGAGGGCGAGCTGATGGGCGGGTTCGACGATGCCCCCGGACAAGGACACGAGGCGCCCCGCGACCATCTGCGCAGCCAGCCCGAGCCGGCGCGCTTTCACGCAGCGCCGGAGCCGCAACTTGCCGATCCGCTCGACGACGAGTTCGCCGATCTCTTCGCCACCGAATTCGGCTCCGGCACGCAGGGGCGCGACAACGACGAGGCCGCCTGGGCGCCGCCCGCGCAGCAGAGCGCGCCACGCGCTTCCGACGTTCCCGCCGACGCGATGCTGGCGGAAGTGGATCTCGATTTCGGCGAGGCGGATTTCAACGACGAGACGCCGGCGCTGGAACCCGAAGACGCCGTGCCGGCGCAGGATACCCGGGAAATCCGCTATGCCGCCCCCTATGTCGCTCCGGCGGACTGGGCCGAAGCACCGCGCGCCGAGGCGACGCGCCGCAGCATCGAGGACGAGCTGAGCGCCATGCTCGAGGCGGACGACGCCGGCGGCGGCGCGCATGATCCCGCGCCCTACATGCCGCTGCGCCCGGCCCATCCGGCGCCCGCCGACTACGAGCCGGCGGCCTACGCCCGCTACGAAGACGACGCGCGCTACGAGGAGGATGCCGGTGCCGCCGGGCCGGCAGCGGATGACGCACAGGTCTGGCACGGCGCCGGCGAGCAGGCGGACGCCGCCGATGCGCCCCTCTATGACGAGCCGGCCCCCGTCTATGACGAGCCGGCCTATGACGACGAACCCGTCTACGAGGAGCCGCCTCATCAGGAGCCGGCGCCCCTCGCGCAGCCCGATCCGTTCGCGGTGCTGGCGTCGCTGGCGCCCGCCGCGCCGGTTCTTTCGGCCGGCCGCTTCGCGCGTCACGCCGCGCCCGTCGAAATTGCGCCGGCCGGCGACGATTTCGCCACCGTGCCGGTGGCCGAAGCCTCGGTGCCCATGCAGGACGAGCTGGATCTGCCCGACCTGCCGCCGCATGTGGACGAGCCTGCGGTGGCGGCCGACCCCTTCGAGGCCGAGCTCGACTTCGGCGATTTCTCGCTCGACGCGGGAACGCAGGCGGCTCCGGCCGCTCCCGCGGCGATCCCGCTGGCGCCCGCCGACTATGTCGATGACGGGCGGCACTATGCGGAGGCTTCCGCCTACGACGGCTACGCGCCGGCAACGGCCGACGACGCCTTCTACGCCGAATATGCCGCCGACCAGGCCGGCTACGAAAGCGAGGTTCCGGCCGAACCGCAGGCCGTGGCCGCCCAGCCCGAGCCGGCGCGTCGCAGCAAGGGCCTTCTGGCGGCGGCCGTCGTTGCCGGCGTCGCCGTGATCGGCGGCATCGGCGCGTTCGCGCTGTCCTTCGGCGGGCCGGGCGCGGACCCCGCTCCGACGCTGGTGCGCGCCGGCGACGAGCCCCTGAAGGTGAAACCGGAGAATCCCGGCGGCACCGCCGTACCCAATCAGGAAAGCCAAGCCTACCAGCGCGTGACGGGCGGCGCAGCGGCCGAGGCGCCGCAGCAGGACCGCCTGCTGACCACCGCCGAGGAGCCGGTGAGCCTTTCGGCCCGCAACGAACCGGTCAACGATCTTCCGGGCAACGGGCTTCCGGGCGTGGACGACGAGATCGAGGAACTGGATGCCGCACCTGCGCCGAAATCGGAGGAGCGGGTCGAGGCGACCGCCGAAACCGACGGGATCGGCGCGGAAAAGGACCTGCTGGCGGTCCAGCCCCGGCGGGTGCGCACCATGGTCGTTCGCCCCGACGGCACGCTGGTGCCGCGCGAGGAAGCGGCGCCGGTCGTCGTCGCCGCCGCGCCGGAGAGCGCGCTGCCGCCGGTGCTGTCGCCGGAGGTCAACGCCGGGTCCGGCAGCGCCCAAGCCATCTCGGGGCAGGGTGCCGAGGCCGTGCGCGGGGTCGCCGCGCCCGCATCCGGCCTGCCGGCTCCGCGCACCGTTGAGACCGTCCGCATCACGCCCGACAACACGGCGCCCGGGGCGACGCCGCAGGCGGCACCTCAGCCGGCGCCTCGCGCCGCACAGCCGGCAGCCGAACCCGCACCGCGCCCCGCCGTGCCCGAGCGCCAACCCGAGCCCCGGGCCGAAGCGCCGAGACAGACGCAGGTCGCGCAGGCTCCCGCCCCGGCCCGCGCCCAGCCGGCGGCCCCGGCTCCCGCAGCGGCCGGCGAATGGTCGATGCAGATCGCTTCGCAGCCGACCGCCGAGGGCGCGCAGTCGACCTATCAGGATCTCGCCCGCCGCTATGGCAGCGTCATCGGTGGACGCGGCGTCAACATCGTGCGCGCCGACATCCCGGGCAAGGGCACCTACTACCGCGTGCGCATCCCGTCCTCCACGCGCAACGAGGCGGTCTCGCTGTGCGAGCGCTACAAGGCGGCGGGCGGAAGCTGCTTCGTCTCGAAATAGCGCGACCTGAACCGATGCATCGACGGGCGTCCGGGCAACCGGGCGCCCGTTTCCTTTCCGGCCCGAACCGAACTAGAATCACCGCCATGAGCGAATCAAAAGCCATGATCCTGGGCGTGTCGGGACACGCGCTGACCGACGACGAAAGGGCCTTCCTTGCCGGCGAACGCCCATGGGGGTTCATCCTGTTCGCGCGCAACATCGGCGAGGCCGGGCAGGTGCGCGACCTCGTCGCCGCCATGCGCGCCGCCGCAGGAAGGCCGGATGCGCCGGTCTTCGTCGATCAGGAAGGCGGGCGCGTGCAGCGGCTGCGCCCGCCGCTGGCGCGCAACTATCCGCCGGCCGCCGAGCTCGGCGCGCTCTATGCCAGCGACCGTGAGGCCGGGCTGCGCGCGGCATGGCTGATGTCGCGCCTGCACGCCTTCGACCTCCTGTCGCTGGGCATCGACGCCGATTGCCTGCCGGTGCTCGACGTGCCGGTCGAGGGCGCCCACGACGTGATCGGCAGCCGCGCCTATGCGCGCGATCCCGACGCGGTGGCCGCGCTCGGCCGCGCGGCGGCGGAGGGGCTGCTGTCCGGCGGCGTTCTGCCCGTCATGAAGCACATTCCGGGCCACGGGCGCGCGTTCTCCGACAGCCACCTCGCTTTGCCGGTAGTCGATGCCCCGGCAGCGGAGCTGCGCGCCCGCGACTTCCGGCCCTTCGCGGCGCTGGCGGACATGCCGATGGCGATGACCGCGCATGTCGTCTACACCGCGCTCGACCCGGACGCGCCCGCCACGACCTCGTCCCGGATCATTGCCGACATTATCCGCGGCGAGATCGGCTTCGACGGGCTGCTGATGAGCGACGACGTGTCGATGAAGGCGCTTTCTGGGGATTTCGTCCAGCGCACGGCTGCAATTTTCGCCGCGGGATGCGATGTCGTCCTTCACTGCAACGGCGTGATGGACGAGATGCGCGCCGTGGCGTCGGAGACACCGGAGCTGACCGGCCTTGCCGCCCGGCGCGCCAAGGCGGCGCTGGCGCGGACGGGCGGCGCGGTCGCCGCCGATCGCGATCGTACGGGCGCCGAGTTCGCCGCGCTGATGGAGGGCCGCACAGCGGCCGCATGACGGAGACGAATTGAGCCAGGCCGCCGCCCCGACACCGTCCCGACCGGTTCCCATGGACCAGCTATGGGACGAGCCGGCCGACCGCGCCACGGGCGATCCCTCGCTGGTGGTGGATGTCGACGGCTTCGAGGGGCCGCTCGACCTGCTGCTGCATCTGGCCCGCAACCAGAAGGTCGATCTCGCCCGCATCTCCGTGCTGGCGCTGGCGGAGCAGTATCTCCAGTTCGTCGACCGCGCCCGCGCCATCCGTCTGGAGCTTGCCGCCGACTATCTGGTCATGGCCGCGTGGCTGGCCTTCCTGAAGTCGAAGCTGCTCATTCCGAAACAGCCCGGCGACGAGGGCGAGAGCGCCGAGGAAATGGCGGCGGTGCTGCAATTCCGGCTGAAGCGGCTGGAGGCGATGCGCGATGCGGCGTCGCGGCTCGCCAACCGCAACCGTCTCGGCCGCGACGTCTTCGCGCGCGGCGCACCCGAGATGGTGGTGGTGGACAGGCGCAGCCAGTTTTCGGCATCGCTCTACGACCTGCTGACGGCCTATGCGGGACTGCGCCAGCGGCAGGCGGTGACCAATGTGCGCATCGCCAAGCGGGGTGTCTGGTCGCTCAAGGAGGCGCGCGACATCCTCACCCGTATGATGGGCAGTTTTTCGGACTGGACCGCGCTGGACCGCTTCCTGCTCGACTATCTGGCGCTGCCGGGCGAGCGCGCCACGGCCATCGCCAGTTCCTTCGCCGCCTCGCTGGAGCTGGTGCGCGAGGGCATTCTGGAGCTGCGGCAGGACGAGCCCTTCGCGCCGCTCTACATGCGCGGCCGGGCAGGACGTGGCCCGATGGGGAGCAACACGGCCGGGGAGGTCGCTCCATGACCGAAGGCGCCCATCCGGCCATGATGGATTACGACAACGACGACGAGGCTGGCGGCTTCCTCGACAACCCGGCCGCGCGGCTGGCGCTCTCGCAGGCCGTGCGCATGGCCGAGGCCATTATCTTCGCCTCGGCCGAGCCGGTGGCCGAAAGGCAGCTCGCCGCCCGCCTTCCCGAAGGCGTCGACGTGGCGGCGGTCATGAAGGCGCTCTACGCGATCTATGCCGACCGCGGCGTGACGCTGGTCCGGGTCGGCGACGCCTGGGCGTTCCGCACCGCCGGCGACCTCGCCTTCCTGATGAGCCGCGACCAGGTGCAGCAGAAGAAGCTGTCGCGCGCCGCGCTCGAAGTGCTCGCCATCATCGCCTACCACCAGCCGGTCACCCGCGCCGAGATCGAGGAGATCCGCGGCGTCGAGACCTCGAAGGGCACGCTCGACACGCTGCTGGAGAGCGACTGGGTGCGCATGCGCGGGCGGCGGCGCACGCCGGGCCGGCCTGTCACCTACGGCACCACGGCCGGCTTCCTCGACCATTTCGGGCTGGAAGCGCTGCGCGACCTGCCGGGCATGGACGAGCTGAAGGGCGCGGGGCTGCTGTCGTCGCGCATGCCGTCCGGCTTCTCGGTGCCGCTGCCGCCGGACGATGCCGACGCGCTGGCCGAGGACGAGGACGCGCTGACCGACATCGATCTGGAGGAACTCGGTCTGTTGACACCCAGGCCGCGGGATGATTGACCCGCGGGCGACCCGTCTTCAACACGGAAGCCCGCGTGCCGCAATCCGCAGCAACATCGTCGACATCGCCGGCGCGGCGCGCCCAGTCCGCCGTCACCTTCGGGGCGCGGCTGGTCTTCGAGGACATCCGCCACGCCTATGGCGATACGACGACGCTGCGCGGCGTGTCGCTGGCGGCCGAGCCGGGCGAGGTGCTGTGCCTGCTGGGTCCCTCCGGCTCGGGCAAGACGACGCTGCTGCGCATCGCCGCCGGCATAGAGGTGCAGAGCGCCGGGCGCGTGCTTGTCAATGACCGGGAGGTGGCGGGGCCGGCCGTGTTCGTGCCGCCCGAGCAGCGCTCTGTCGGGCTGATGTTCCAGGATTTCGCGCTGTTCCCGCACCTGACCATCCTCGACAATGTCCGCTTCGGGCTGACCGCCATGTCGCGCGAGGAGGCGCGGCGCGAGGCGGGAATCGCGCTGGAGCGGGTCGGGCTCGGCGCCCATGCCGCGAGCTATCCCCACGCGCTGTCGGGCGGCGAGCAGCAGCGCGTGGCGCTGGCGCGCGCCATGGCGCCGCGGCCGGCGGTGCTGCTGATGGACGAGCCGTTCTCCGGTCTCGATTCGCGCCTCAAGGACGCCGTGCGTGCCGAAACGCTGGCGATCCTGCGCCAGAGCCGCGCCACCGCCATCGTCGTCACCCACGACGCGGAGGAGGCGATGCGCCTCGGCGACCGCATCGCGCTGCTGCGCGGCGGGCGCCTGGTGCAGGTGGGGACGGCCGAGCAGCTCTACGCCAGGCCGGCGACCCTCTTCGCCGCCGGCTTCTTCTCCGAGCTCAACGTCCTGGAGGCGCGCGCGCTCGGCGGGCATGCCGACACGCCGCTCGGCAAGCTGCCGGCGCCCGGCGTCGCCGACGGCGCGGCGGTCAGGGTCGCGGTGCGGCTGTCCGGTTTCGACCTGCACGAAAGCGGCGGCGCGGTGCCCGGTTCAGGGCCGGGCCCAGTACCAAGCCCAGTACCAAGCCCAGTACCAAGCCCGGTGCCGGGGAGAGTGATCTCGCGGCGCTTCCTCGGCGTCGTCGAGCTGGTGGAATTCGTCGTCGCCGGGGCCGACACACCGTTGCGCGCGCGCATACGCTGCGGCGGGCTGGCGGCCGGGGTCCGCGACATTTGGGTCACGGTGCGTCAATCCGACGTGCTTGTGTTTGAAACCGGCGACGAAAACACATAAATCATCGTCAAGGGAACGCAGTGTCCCCCACGGGAACACGAACCGAGAGAGAGTCATATGGGTAGCTTCTCGATCTGGCACTGGCTGATCGTCCTGGTCGTCGTGCTTCTGCTCTTCGGCCGCGGCAAGATTCCGGAGCTGATGGGCGACATGGCCAAGGGTATCCGCAATTTCCGCAAGGGCATGGGCGAGGAGGAAGCGGCGGAAGCCGATGCCAAGACCGTCGAGCACCGCACCGACGAGACGGTCAAGGCGCCGAAGGCCAAGGCCAAATCCTGATCCTCTTCAGCGGCCGCGGCAGGCCAACCCTGCCGCTCCGCGCGGAAGCGTGAGCCATGTTCGATATCGGCTGGACCGAAATGCTGGTGATCGCGATCGTCATGATCGTGGTCGTCGGCCCGAAGGATTTGCCAAAGATGCTGCGCACCTTCGGGCGCACGACGACGAAGCTGCGCGCCATGGCGGGCGACTTCCGCAAGCAGTTCGACGAGGCGCTCAAGGAAGCCGAGCTCGACGACGTGAAGGGGCTTGTCGACGACATGCGCAAGCTCAATCCGGCCAATGAGATCAAGCAGGCGCTGAACCCGATGCAGAAGGCAGCCGCCGACGTGCGCGCCGGCCTCGATTCGGCCCTGAACCCTAAGACGCCGGACCCGAAGAAGCCGGAAACGCCCGCCGCGCCGGCGCCGACCCCCGCCGAGGCCATCGCCGCTGCGGTGAAGAAGAACGGGAAGGCGACTGCCTCCGACGCTTCCGCCAAATCCGCCGAACCTGCCGCCGCGCCGGAGCCGCAGGTGCCGGTAACCGCTACGCTGGCACGCCCTGAGCTGGCGTCTCCGCCCGCCGGGCTGCTCCCCGAGGCGGCCGCTCCGGTTGCGGCGGGCAAGGCCGCGGGCGCCGCCGCGCCCTCGAAGACTCCCGCGAAGGCCAAAACCGCCACCGCGGTCGCTCCAGTGAAGACCAGGGCTGCTCCCAAGCCGAAAGCTGCCGCGCCGGCCCAGCCCGCAGCCAGGCCGACCGCCTCGCCGGCACGCAAGACCGCCGCCCGGAGCAAGCCGGCATGAGCAAGAAGGCCCTCAAGCCCGTCGACGAGGAAGCCGAGATCGAGAAGTCGTCGGCGCCGCTGATCGAGCACCTGATCGAGCTGCGCAGCCGCCTGATGTGGGCGATCGGCGGCTTCTTCGTCGCCTTCCTCGTCTGCTTCTTCTTCGCCAAGCAGTTGTTCAACCTTTTGGTCATCCCCTTCCAGTGGGCGACGGCCTGGGCCGGGCTCGACGCCACCAAGGTCGACCTCATCTATACGGCGCCGCAGGAATTCTTCTTCACCCAGATCAAGCTCGGCGCGTTCGGCGGCATGGTGCTCGCCTTTCCGCTGATCGCCACGCAGATCTACAAGTTCATCGCGCCCGGCCTCTACCGCAACGAGCGCGGCGCCTTCCTGCC
>CAZVTK010000092.1:0-18917 GCA_964629765.1 uncultured Mesorhizobium sp. | reverse complement strand
GCGGCCTCGTCGTCCCTGACGCTGGCGCGCGCGGCGCGACCCCGCTGGTTCCCCGCCTTCCCGGCCAGACAGCAGACAGTGATGTGTTCCGGAGGATAGAGGACACGCTCGGGCCGCTGCTGCCTGCGATGGTGGTCGAGGCTTTCGACGCGTCGGACGGCCAGGATCTGGAGGCGCGTCTCGACCGGTTGCGCCGCGACGTTCCCGAGGCCGGCGAGCGGATCAGCGTGAACGAGAACGGTTGCAAGGAGACCGCGCTCGGATCGCCCGGACCCTATTTCGACGGAACCGTCGTCTCCGCCATCTGGTCCTGGGCGATGGCGGGCCGAAACTGGCACGCCATCCAGACCGAATGCACGCAAGGCAGCCTGAACGTGAACTACGGCCAGCTCTGGCTGCTTGGCAGCGGAACCGCGAGCGCCGGCAGCGTGACGATCGACCTGCTCGACCTGTTCGGCGGCGAGGATGCAAGCGACGAGGACGACCACCCGCTCGGCTTCCGCAGCACCCCCGAGCAGCGGGTTCGCATCGCGCCGGTGGGTGATGACCTGCTGGTTGTGGTCGCCCCGCCGAGCGGGCTCGGCATCGTCGTGGATCTACGAACGGGCCAGCGCCTCGGCAGGCCGTTCTCGGCCGGGGATGCGCATCTGGTCGCGGACATGCGGCTGACCGCCGACAGGCGGCACGCGTTGCTTCTCAATGCCGACGACCGCTTCCGGGTCGTCAATGTCGACAGCGCCCTTGCACGCCTCGACCACAGGCCGCCCGACCTTCTCGGCGCACATGTCGACGACGAGATCGTGGTGATGACGCCGGACGGCCGCTTCGATGCGACCTATGAGGGCGCGCAGGCAGTCCAGCTTCGCATTGCCGGGGAGGACAGCCTTCCGACCGCCCACCAGTTCGGCGCGAAGCTTCGTCGGCCGGGGCTCGCCCGCGCCGTCATGGAACTCTCCTCGGATGAGGACATCGAGGCTTTCGAGCGGGCCGGGCGGCTCGATCTCGCGGGCACGGGCGGCTATGTGCTGCCGCCGCCGTCGGTGCAGCTCACGCTGTCCGAAGCGCTTGATGGCGAAAGGCGGGCGACGGTCGACTACATGTCGCTGTCGGCCGGCAACATTGTCAGGCTGTATGTGGACGGCCGCATCGTGGCGGAGCTGCCGGCCTCTGGTCGCAGTGGCACGGTTTCTCTCGCCTTCGACGATCCGGGCGGCGGCCGCTGGGTCTCGGCGCTGGCCGTCGACGCCGAGGGCGTGACGAGCCTGCCCAGCAGCGTCCACCTTCCCGCGCCGGCCGCGCCGCGTGGCGCGATGCGCGCGGTGCTGATCGGCATAGACGACTACCGCAGCGATCCGGCCATACCGCCGCTGCGCTACGCCGCCAGCGATGCGCGACGCCTCGCAGCCGCGCTGGAGGCAAGCGGCGGCCGCGCCGTGACGGAGATCGAGACGACGCTGCTTGCAAATGCCGATGCGACGCGCCCCGCGGTCCTCGAAGCGATTCGACGAGCCGCCGGGGCATCCGGTCCCGACGACACGCTGGTGGTCTTCTTCGCCGGCCATGGCCTTTCCGACGGGAAGGCGGGCGAGGCCGACAGGCGCCTGCTGCTGGCGCTGGCCGACACGAGGATGGACAGGCCCGGTTCGGCGCTGGGCTGGAGCGATCTCGTCGAGGCGATCGCGCCGGCGCAAGGCACCGTCGTGTTCGTGCTCGACGCCTGCCATGCCGGGCTGGCCGGAAGCGACGCGTTCGCCACCAACGACGATGCGGCCGGCGCCCTACTGACCCAGGCGGGCAAGCCGATCGTGGTGCTGGCAAGCTCGAAGGGCAGGCAGGTCAGCATCGAGACGGCTCAGGCCGGCGGCGGCGTCTTCACCGCCGTTCTCGCCGAGGCGATCGAGCGCGAGCGTGCGCGGACCGATCGCGACGGAAACGGCATGATCGATCTCGGAGAGCTCTATGGCGCGGTGCGCGCCGGCGTGGTCGAGTTGACCGGCGGCCGCCAGACCCCATGGCTGGCGCGCAACGCTCTGGTCGGTGAGATGGCGCTGTTCTGACAGCGGGCGGTCTCAGGCTTTTGCCAGAGCCCTGTTGTACCCTCCTCACATCAGTGGTCTGCCTTTTACTTCGTCATACTGGCCTGGATTCCAACCGCTACTGTCGGCAATTTCTCACGCCTCATTGGCCAGACGAGTGCGGATCGGGGTTTCCGACCCGGCGAACTTCCATGGTTTCGCAATCCCAGTCTGGCACCAGATCGGCTGCCGCCTGCCGCGCCAGTGCGTTCGCGTTCGGGTTGGCAAGCGCATCGATATAGGCGACGTGGCAGGTATTGCCCGGCTCGATCCTGGTGACGACAAGCACCTGGGTGTCGGGAATGAACCCTTCCGATCGGTCGAGATGGTAGCGCAATATGCTGGCCACGGGCTGCTCGCCGAGATCGGGATGATCGGCGATCAGCCATTCGAGCTTCTCGCCGATGGTGTTGAAACCAGGCATCGTCTGGCTCGCTGCCATCTCGTCACGGGCATCGAACCCATAGGAAACGAACATCCGAAGATCGCCATCCCTGATCAGCAGCGGGTAGCCCTTGTAGCCGGGGCAGGCGAGTTCGGCGCTGTGGCCGGGCTCGACCGCGAGCGTGATGCAGTTGGAGGAAGCCGTATCGGTATAGGCGCTGCGCCACTCCTGCGCATCTGCCGGACCGAGGGTCGCCATGCCCAGGGCGACAGCCAGGAGGATGGTCTTGTTCATTGGCGGGCTCCTGCGTTGCCTGCTTCAGGGGAGACGATCGACGCAAGCGCGGTGAGAATGAGGGCGATCAGGTCGGCCTGCCGATGGGTTCCGGTTTTCTCGAACACATTGCCCAGATGGAAAGCCACGGTGGTCGGCGAAATCGAGAGATCGGCGGCGATCTCGCTGGTTCGCCGTCCTTGCGCCAGCGCGCAGGCGACATCTGCTTCGGTCGGGGTCAATCCGAACAACTCGGAAAGGACCGTACCGGAGACCTTTGGCCGGCGTGACGGATCGGATATGAAGATGACCGCCTGCGGCGTGCCGGCGTCCCCATCATGCGCATGCGGAAGCGCACAGACCGTCAGCAACAGGTCGTGCTCGCCGGACGAAGCGGGCACACACAGGCTGGCGAGATGATCCTGGCCTTCGCTCGCCGCGGAGCATGCGGTCTCGAGGATCGCGGCAAGCTCGCCGCTCAACCGTGACGACGCAGCACACACCGTTTCGCCGATGACCAGCCCGCCGCCAGCCTCGTGGATGTCGCGGGCAACGCGGTTGGCAAAGACCACCCGCGATCTCGAGACCAGAACCACGCCAAACGAAAGCAGGTCGAGGATGCGCTCCATGCCGGCGCTCTTGTCGGAGGGAGAAGCCGAAAGCGCATCCCGGAGCGTCGCCACGTCCTCCTCGACCTTTCGACCGATCCGCTCGATCTGGCCGAGGCGGGCCTCGACCGTCGCCAGCATGAGGTCGAAATCGATCGGCTTGACCAGATAGTCGTCGGCACCCGCGCGCTTGCCGTTGATGATGTGATCGCGCCCGCCCAGCGCGGTGAGGAAAACCAGCGGAACGTCCGCCAGGTCGGGCCGCGTGCCGCGCATGGTTTCGAGAAAGCCGAAACCGTCGAGGCGCGGCATCGAGATGTCGCACAAAATGAGATCGGGTCGCCGTGCGTCGAGCAGCGCGAGCGCCTCGCGCCCGTCGGCGGCTCCCAGCGCGTCATACCCCGCGATCGCCAGCTCATCGACGATGTCCTGCCGCAGGCGGCGTTCATCCTCGACGCAGAGAATTGTTTTCGCCGTCCCGCCTCCCGACATCGGCTGATGCGCCTCCCTCCGACGATGGCAGATCTGCCGCACCCAGGGCAGGCCCGCATATGAATATTGCTACGCCGATCCTAGCTCAAAGCTATCGGAGCTGCCCCCTGTAAACGAAGGGGGACGCCGGGTGCGCGCCCGGGTAGGTTTTCCGCGATCTGAATCGGCAAACCGGAGCTGCTGGACCATGTGGGACTTTTCCGTCGGGCGCGCGCTTGGCCTGATGCTCAAAACGTTGCCTTTCGTGCTGCTGCGCATGGCCGTCTATTTCGGGGCGGCCCTCGCCTATGTGCTGGTGACGGGCGCAGGCGCCGGTATCGGCTGGGGCGTCGGCGGGTTCGGCGACAGCGGCTTTCAGGCGAACGCGGCGATATGGGGCGGCGTGATCGGCTTCGGCGTGGTCGGCGCGGTGATGTACCTGGCGCGCGAATATGTCCTCTATATCGTCAAGGCCGGGCATATCGCCGTGCTGGTCAAGCTGCTCGACGGCGAGCAGATGCCCGAGGGGCGCTCGCAAATCGCCTATGCCCGCCAGGAGGTGACGAAACGCTTCGCGCAGGCCAGCGTTCTGTTCGGGGTCGACCAGCTGGTCAAGGGCGTGCTGCGCGCCATCACCGGGCTGGTGCGCGGCATCATGAGCGTCCTGCCGATCCCCGGCGCGAAACAGTTCGTGTCGATCGTTCACGCGTTCCTGCGCATCGCGGTCGGCTTCATCGACGAGGTCATCCTCGCCTACGCCATACGCACGAAATCCGACAACGCATGGGCGTCAGCCCGGACCGGCCTCGTCCTCTACGCCCAGAACTACAAACCGATGCTGAAGAACGCGGCGTGGCTGGCGCTCATCGTCTACGGCCTGTCCTTCATCGTCTTTCTGGTCATGCTCGCGCCGGCCGCGCTTGCCGTCTACCTGATCCCCGGCGCCTGGTCGGCCGGCGGCATCGTCTTCGCGCTGATCTTCGCATGGGCGGTCAAGGCGGCGCTGCTCGAGCCGTTCGCGATCACCTGCATGATGGAGGTCTATTTCCGCACCATAGCCGGGCAGGTTCCCGACCCGGCCTGGGAAGCCAAGCTCGACAGCCTCTCGGCAAAGTTCACCAAGCTCAAGGAAAAGGCGCGGACCTATCAGCCGCCACGCGCCGAACCGGCAGCACCAGCGGTGTCCAACATGGGCTGAGGCGCACGACCGCGGGTCGACGGCACCGCCCGACCTTGATGGACATGATGCGGCAGGTCTGGTTCTCTGGAAGCATGTCTCGCTCGGAAAGCCGGAGGCCGACATGGCGCGGATCATGACCTTCGATCCAAGGCGATCATTGGTGCTGGTTCTTGCCATGCTGGCCTTCGTCGTCCCGCCGGTCGCACACGCCCGGGACGGCGCCTTCCCCGCTCCCGACGGCAAGATCGTGCTTACGATCACGGGCCAGATCGCGCGCGCCAACGACGGCGACCGCGCCGTGTTCGATGAGGCCATGCTCGCGGCGCTTCCTTCCACGGCTCTGGAAACGACCACGGTCGTGACCGACGGCGTCAAGCAGTTCGACGGGTTCCTGATGCGCGACCTGCTCGCTCTGGTCGGCGCCGAAGGCGAGACGGTGACCGCGACCGCGCTCAACGACTACATCATCGACATCCCCATGGAGGATTTCGAGCGGTTCGACGTCCTCGTGGCCACGCATATGGACGGGCAACGCCTGCTGCCGAGCGACAAGGGGCCGCTCTGGATCGTCTATCCGCGGGACGACCACGCCCAGTTGCAGGATATCCGCTACGATTACCGCTGGGTCTGGCAGCTCGTCCGGCTGGATGTCGAATGACGCGCCGCAATGATCTCGTCGCCTACGGGCTGGCGGGAGCGGCCATCGTCGCCTTCGCGATCCTGCTGATCTTCGCCCTGGTCCGGCTGGCCGGGACGGAAGCCGAAATGCGCGAGAACGAAGGCGACAACATGCTGTGGGCCATATCGCGCGCGCATGTGGCCGCGCTGTTGCTCGACGCCGAGATCACCCGGAAAGCCGGCCTCCAGGAGAGCGGGACGGAGGTGGAAAGGCACTACAATGTCCTGCTCAGCCGTTTGACGCTCCTGACCGAAGGGCCGCAACTGCGCTACATGAGCGAACTGGGCCTCGACGACAATCTGGTCGCCGCCGATAAGGCGATACGGGCGGTCGAGGCCGATATTCTCGGCCTTTCCCACAGCGACGTCGATACCGCCGTGGTCATCCATCAGATTCTCGAACCCTTGATTGAGGACCTCGGCCGCGCCGGCAATCAGTCCATGGTCCGGCAATGGGAGGCGACCGGCGCGCGGCTCGACAGGCAGCGCGGGTCGATCACCCGGGTCATCGTCTCGATTTTCGCACTGATCGCCCTGGGGGTCGTCCTGTCCGTCGTCATGCTGCGCGCCATGGCGCAGCGCCAGCGCCTGCTGCACTCCTTCATACGCGAGCAGGAAACCGCCGAAGCCTATCGCAGCTTCCTTGCGCTGGCTTCGCATCAGTTCCGCACTCCGCTTGCGGTGATCGACTCCACCATGCAGCGCCTCTTGCGCAGCGGCGATCGCATGACGCAGGCCGGGATCGCTGAACGCGCCCGGAACGTGCGGGCAGAGGTTCGCGGCCTCAACGAGCTGATCGGCGCCGCGCTGGATGTCGTCAGGCTCGACGCCGGACAGGTGAGCGCCGATCCCTCCGAATGCAGCATCGCAACGCTCGTGGACAGTGTGCGGGAGCGCCAGTTGAAGGCGACGCCGGGCCGCGCGATCGCCGTCCATATCGGGGATGAGGTGCCGGCCACCTTCGAGACCGATCCGCTTCTGGTCGAGCAGGTGCTGGACAACCTCGTGTCGAACGCGGTCAAATATTCGCCGCCCACCGAGCCGGTCGTCATCCGTGTGACGGCCGAGAACCGGCAGGTACTGTTTGCGGTCGAGGACCGCGGCATCGGCATCCCCGAGGACGAGCGGGAGAACCTGTTCGGCCGCTTCTTCCGCGCCAGCACGGCGCGGGAGATACCCGGCACAGGCGTCGGCCTCTCCATCGCATCCCAGCTTGCCCGGCTTCTTGGCGGCGGTCTGGAGTTCGCCAGCCGCGCCGGGATCGGCTCGACCTTTGTCCTCAAGCTGCCTCATGAATGGACGGCGGGACGCACGGACGCGGCCGCCGGAGAATTTTCCGGCTGACGATGCAGTCAGCCGCCCGTTTCAGCAAGGACGAGTCGCTGTCTCATCGTCATGCCGTCGATCGTCCAGGAGTTGCCGCCGACAAGGCTGCCGTCGAGAACCGCGAAAAGCCGGATGGTGAACTCGAACTTTCGACCCTCCTGCGAGGTTCCGATTCCGGTCCCCATGAGCCGGACGAGGGAATTGACGTCGCAGTCGAGAAGGGTCTCGATGTCCCCGGTGCTGAGGACGGGGACGCCCCCGACATTGTCCGGCCCGAACCAATCCTGCTCATCGGCGCCGACGGGATGCAGGTCTATCGACGGCGCGCCGTCCGTATACATGACGAGAACGCCGTCGATCAGGGCAAGCGTCGATTGATATGTCTGCACGTCCGGCAGCGGGATGGTGGTCCCGCCCGACGACAGCCTGCTCGGCCCGGCCGTCACCGTATACACGCCGATCAGGTCGTCCAGCGGGGGCTGGTAGGCGCAGAACCTCATCGGCTCGGGGTCCTGCGCGGCGGCGGGCACCGAAAGGCAGCATGCCGCGACGATGGCGGTCATCATGCTGCGCGGCGGGGACAGGACCTTTTCAAGGTTCGGCATGGCTTTGGGCTCCGACAGGCGGGTTGCAGCATCATCGCGCTCAATCGCGCCTGCCGATCCGCGTGTCGATGGCACCGCGGATCGGCCGGCAGGTGCTTTCATCGGGGTCGCCGTAGAGTTTCTCCACGTAGCAGAGTTCAGCGGTGAAGGTGCCAGTTACGTGTCCCTCGTCTCCTTCCGGATCGCCGGTGCTCAGGTCGAGCTGCTCATTGCGGCTCACCCATTGCGGCCCGGTCACCATTCCCGGCAGCAAGGTGATGCTGAAGCCAAACGCGCGCGTATAGTCAGGCGGGTTGGAACGGGGAAAGGAACGCGGATACATCCACGTCAGGGACAGTCTTTCGAGTGTCGGAGAATCCGCTTCCGGAAAAGCATCGATATCGACGGTTTCCCCCATTGAGCTGCTCCTGACTCGCGCCGATGGTCGCGGCGTGCCACCGACGTCGTAGGTCATGGTGAACCAGCTTTGATCTTCCCCGTCGAAGGTGAACTGAACCTGCCCCAACTCCTCCGCCCATGCCGGAAACGCGAAAAGGGCCGTACCCACGGTCAAGGCGGCAAGAAGGCTACGGGCTGGATGCTTCATCGTGTGGCTCCCTCCCAGCTCGATTACTCGACGATGGCATCGAAGGTCAGCGCGATGCCCAGTGTGTTGTCCGGGTCGGGATTGCGATGACCCATCCACTCGACGCTGACCAAGGTTCCCGTCACCGTTCCGGAGACGCTCAGCACCCCATCTTCCTGGGTTGCGCTGGTGATGGTCAGTTCAAGGTCGCCATTTTCCAGCCCATGTTCGGAATACTCCGCAACATAGATGCGACGTGGCGAGGTATCCGATATCGTGGTGTAGACCAGTATGTGGCTGAACCCGCCCGCCAGCAGATCATAGCCATCAAAGCTTATGGAAAGGGGACCAATCCCCCATTCGTGCAGTGCCGGTCCCGTCGCATAGAGAGAAACAGTGATCCAGCGTTCGCTCAGCTTCCCATCAAAATCCGATTGATTCGCCGAGATCGACAGTTCGACCTCCTGCCCCTCAACCGTGCCTGTGACGGTCCCTCCCGGCTCGGCCGCGATGGCAGGAACGGTCAGGGCGAAAGCGGTGAACGCCGCGGCGATGGTCCTGAGCATGGTATTTCCTCATGTTTCATGTCGTTACCGCCTCTCACTCGCCAACGGCGATAATGGCGCGCCCGAGGACGCTCTGGCTGGAAATGTCGAGGAAGCGCACCTCGTACTGGCCCGGCGCGTCGGGCAGGATGATTTCCGTTTGCTGCTCGGCCCCCACGCGATGCGCCGAAATCCAGGTGAAATCCGGTGCATCGGCAAGCGCCAGCGCCACGCGGCGGTCGGCATCGTCGGCCGCGATGGTCCAAGAGACCGTGATGGTTCCACCCGGCGCGGCGGTCGCGGGAGCACTCAGCCCTGCGCCATCATCGAGCGGCGCATCTGCGGGGACGATCTCGATGGGAGAGGAGGCCAGCGTCTTGCTGCCCTCATCCAGTACGTAGCGCACCTCGTACAGGCCGGTTTCAGCGGGCGCCGTCAGGGTGATGCTGTCGTGGCTCTCTACCCGCCGGTAGGCGAGATGGGTACCCTCGTCCGCGCCAGCGGCTACTATGGTCACCCAGTCACGTGGGTGAACGGTCTTGCCCCAGGTCACGGTGAAGTCGCTTTCTGCTCTGACTATCGCCGGTGCCGAGACGCTCTGCTCGGCCGCTGTGACCTCGACCGGCGTCGAGGCCAGCGTCCTGCTGCCCTCATCGAGCACATAGCGCACCTCGTAAAGGCCTGGCTCGGCCGGGGCCCGCAGGGTGATACTGTCGTTGTTTTCGACCCGCCGATAGGCGAGATGGGCGCCTTCGTCCGCGCCGACCGGTACGATGGTGACCCAGTCGCGCGGGTTGACCGTCTCGCCCCAGGTCACGGTGAACTCCGTACCGAACGTCACGGTCGCTGGGGCAGAGACGGTCTGCTCGGCTTCGACGACCTCGATCGGGGTCGAGGCCAGCGTCTTGCTGCCCTCGTCGAGCACATAGCGCACCTCGTAAAGACCCGGCTCGGCCGGGGCCCGCAGGGTGATACTGTCGTTGTTTTCGACCCGCCGATAGGCGAGATGGGCGCCTTCGTCCGCGCCGACCGGTACGATGGTGACCCAGTCGCGCGGGTTGACCGTCTCGCCCCAGGTCACGGTGAACTCCGTGCCGAAGGTCACGGTCGACGGAGCGGAGACGGTCTGCTCCGGCGTTTCCGGTTCTACAGCGGGCTCAGGTTCTGGCTCCGGCTCCGGCTCAACAACGGGCTCGCTCTCGATTGCCTCCTGCACCTGCGTCATCGCGATGCGCAACTCGTCCGCATTCTCGGCCGGCACGAAAATCCCGCCGGTGTTTTCGGCAATGCACGCAAGCTGCTCGTGTTCCTCGCGCGACAGATCGAAGCCGATCACATGCGCCGTAAACGCCACCCCCTGACGTTCAAGCTGCGCGGCCAGCGCGCACGGATCGGCCTGGCAGGTTTCCACCCCGTCGGACACCAGAACGACCGTCGCCGGGTTGTCCCGGTAGGAGAGGAATTCGGCCGCCTGCTCGACGGCGGCGGTGAGAGGCGTGCGCCCTCGCGGGGTGATGGAGTTGACCGCCTGAAGGAAAGCATCCTTCTCGACCGGGCCGGGCTCCACCATCAACTCGATATCCCTGCAGTCGCCCTCCCGGCGATGCCCGTAGGCCAGAAGCCCCAGATTGGTCGATTGCGGCCATGTCTCGACAAGACCGGCCATCACGTCGCGGGCGATCTCGACCTTCGACACACCCTCGATCTGCCCCCACATGGAGTTCGATCCGTCATAGACGATCATCACATCGTCGGCTGCGGATGCGGTAATCGGTGCGAGCCCGAACAGAGCAAGCGAGATAGCGGCGACACGTTTCATGGGACGACTTCCAGGGTAGGGACAAGGCGCAACATCGACACCGCAGGCTAACGTGTGCTCACAAGGGTGTCCCCCTTCGTTTGAAGGGGCAGGCCGTGTCATTGTGCGTGCCGTCCGGCGCGTGTGTAACCAGGAGATCTCGCAAGACTGTCAACGGCGGAGTAAAAGTCGGCCGTCCCATGCGGCCGCGAGGTCGAAGACGAGCGCCTCAAAACTGACCGGGTTGTCGAGCGTCTCGGAAGCGGCAGCCACAGGCGATCGCAGGGTCGCAACAACTGATGCAGGCTGGACGCCTCCTGAGCGGCCTGTGAGCGCCCATTCTCAGCACCATCTGTCCGGCCGTCTGTCCTCGCAGATCGACCGGAACAAGGCCGGCAAAAGGCGGCTAGTGCGGTGACCCCCTCTCCGCCACTACCTCGCGCAAGTAGTTGAAAAATAAGGATATTTTCTGTTGATTTTTCGTGGCCACCCTCCTGGCCACCTTACGGCCGCGCGTTTGCCGGAACTGTGAACTCGAAAATCTCGGTCCAATCGACCGTTGCCCGGAACGGCGGCGTATCGGGGAAATGCCTCAAGATGGCGCTGTGCCCGACAAACCTCTCGTAACTCTGGACCCCGCCGGGGCGAGGCGTTACCTCGAACAACTGGCCGAGCGGTGCACACCACACTGAATGCCGGGCAAAGCTGTGGGCCGCATTCCTGACCCAGCCGGGAACGACGGCGCCACCATGTTTGCAAACCACGCGCGCCGCGTTTTCGTGACAGTCACGCTCCGGCAATCCCGAGAGCACGTTGTCCGGCGCGTAGTGGACGACAATGCCCACCGTGTTCTCAATCGCGACGGCGCGGCAATAAAGCTCTGAGCGACCCACGCGGCTCGTCTGCTCCCTACTCCGCGTCGCTGCGATTCCAGCGCGCGAACCACTCCACAGCACCCTTCCGGTCTGCTTCCCACGCCCAGGGCAACCACGCGCCGGCAATGCCGAACACTGCTCCGGCAATCCACAGGCGCCATCCGTCGCCGCCACCGTCGAAAGCGAGGAACGCCCCCAGCGCGGCACCCGTCGCCGCGCAAGCGATCATTTCGAGCAAGAGCTTGATCGGCATCTGGTCATTCCCTCCGCCGGACCGCGTGGACCTACCCCGGACCGCCAAAGCCCGGCGGCACCCCCGCCCCTCCGGCTCGCCCGATCACGCGCTCCAAACCTCTATTCCCCTGTCATACTAAGCGCGTCACTTCCCAACTTTTCTGCCTATTCTGTCAAAACTTCAAGCGGCATGCCAGAGCCAAGCATTTCCCGTGAATTTTCGTGTTTACAGGAACACGCCCGACTAGACTCGTCCCAACCAAAAGCACGGGACCAAACATGCCGGCTAACAACGACACGCTTCTCTACACTTCGCTTCTTCCCCAGGGCTTCATTCTCGACCGCGAGCCGCAGCACGCCGGTTTTGGTGGGGAGCTGCCTCCTGGGTTCGTGCTGGACGAAGAATTGCGCCCGGCCACCCCCGAGCTGCCGGAGGGTTTTGTCTTGGACCCGGTTCCGAGCGCTGCGGCCGAACTTCCGGCCGGATTTCAGCTCGATCCCGTCCCGGCGGCCCCCGTGGCAACCGCACCGGCCCCGGTCCAGACTCCCGGCTACGTCGAGAACATTGCTCGCGGCGTGGGTGAGCGCGGCTTGGACCTGCTCGGCGGTCTCGCCCGCACGCTCGGCGTGGGCATCGAGACGGCCGGCGACTTCATGGAAGGTGTGATGCCGCTCGGCCGGATCACCTACGGGCCGACCGGCCTCGGCTGGGAGCGCCACACCCCGGAGACGATTGCAGGCACGAGCGAAGTCGGCCGCACGTTCAACGAGACCGCTTCCGGTCTCGAAAACCAGTCTCTCGGCTATACCCCGGGAACGACCTGGGAGGATGTGAAGGCCAGCCCGCTCCGCAACTTCATCCCGTTCGCGCTCGAACAGGGTCTCGTGTCCATCCCGGACATGGTCAGCGCGGTCCGGAATATCCCCGGCTACGTGTTCTCGCGGACCGGCGAAATGGGCCAGCAGCGCGCCCAAAACGACGAGCGCCTTGACGCGACGGTCAATGACCTCCTGACCACGCTCCCGGCCGCAGCCGCCGCGTCGCTCTTGGAGCGCATCGGCACCTTGGGGTTGTTCGGTGTGGGCGAGGCAGCCCTGACGGGATTGAAGCAGCTGCCGGGCGCGGTCCTGAAAGCCGGCGTCAAGGAAGCCGCTACCGAGGCCGCACAGGAAGGTCTCGAATACGGCGTGACCACGGCGGGCACCAAGAAGGGCTTCGACCCGATGGAAGCCGCCGACCGCATGGCGGCCGGTGCTGCCGGCGGCGCGGGCTTCGGCGGCATGGTCCGCACGGGCCAAGGCGCCCTTGAAATCGCGACCAGCCCGAAGCTTCCGGAAGGGTTCCAATTGGACCCGGCGCCCGTGGGGGATTTGCCGGTCCAGGCAGAACCTGCTGCGGGCACGCCCGACCAAAATCTTACGCCGCCGGTCCAGGCCCCTACCGCCCCGCTCCCGGTGCAGACCCCGGCCCCGGTGGAACCCGTCGCAGCGCTGCCGGTCGAACCCGCCCCTGTCGAGCAGGGCCCGAGCACGAGCTTCGCCCCGGCCGTTCCGGCGGCACCCGAACCGGCGCAGGTCCCGCAGGGGCAAGCTCCGCAGCTCCGGTCCGAGCGGATCACGACGCCCGACGGCGAGTTCGAGACCGACGTGGATTTCGAGGTTGTCGAAGCCGACCAGCTCAAGGCCGCGCAGGGCGAGTTGCAGCCGCGCGACCGCGCGTCGCGCGTCGGGTCCAACATGCAAATCCAGCAGATGGCCGCGCGTCTCGATCCGCTTCGGCTGATGGGGTCCCGCGAAAGCGACCGGGGCGCGCCCGTCGTGGATGAGGAAGGCACGATCCTGTCCGGCAACGGTCGCGTCGCCGCGATCATGGCTGCGATGGACGGCAATAACGGGCGCTACCAGGCATACCGGACCAGCATCGAGCAGATGGGGTTCCGGACCGAGGGCATGAAGGCGCCCGTGTTGATCCGGCGCGCCAAGGGTATCTCGCCGGAGGACAAGAGACGTTTCACGGTTCGGTCCAACTCGGAAGGGGGTCTTGGGCTCTCCCCAACCGAACGCGCCGGCATCGAGCAGGACTATGTCTCGTCGGACATGCTCTCGCGCTTCGACACGGACGTTGAGGGCGGCGTCGGTGCGGCCAGCAATGCCGAGTTCGTCCGGCAGTTCCTGCGGCAGGTTCCGCAGAACGAGCAGGCGTCGTTCTACAACCGTGAGGGGCAGTTGACCCCGCAGGGTGCGCAGCGCATTGCGGGTGCGATCTTCTCTCGGGCCTACGGCGACAAGACCTTGATCGAGCGGTTCGTGGAGGACGAGCGCGACCCTGCGATCCGCAACGCGCTCACGGGCGCTGCCGGCGCTTGGGCGCGGATGCGGGACGCCGTGAAGAGCACGCCGCTCGACATCACGTCGAAGCTGGTCGAGGCGGTCGCTCTGGTGAACCGTGCTCGCGCGGCCGGCGCGACGCTGGAAAACTTCACCGCCCAGCAGGACGCTTTCAACCAGACCGACCCGCAGGTCCGGGACGTAGCACGGCTGTTCTATAACGGGTCCGGAAATCGCCTGGCGGCGTGGCGCGATATCAGGGACCGGCTGGTCTCCTACGCCAACTCGGCCGAGCGGACGAGCCACGCGGCCGGCGACATTTTCGGTGCCGAGACGCCCACGCCCGACAGCATCCTCGCGGGCATCAACGGCAACGCCGCCAAGCGTGCCGAGACCCAGCAGGCGGCCCAGCCGACCTCCGGCAGCGAACTGTTCAGCGGCGCGCAGACACTCTCGAAGCCGCCGCTCAAAGGTGGCAAGGCCGCAAGCCAGCAGCGCGCGGCAGCAGGGCCGCTCCGTGACGCCGTGGACGCGGACCCGGACATGGACGAGGACACGGACCCCGACTTGTTCGGTGAGGGCGACACTGACTTGTTCGGTGAGGATGCCCGTCCCGACGTTTCCGGCAGCGACGACACGCGCGCCCCGCGCGGCGCGATGGCGCCCAAGACCGAGGAAGTGTCGTTCACCAACCGCGCATCGATGTATGAGGAAGCATTCCGGCTTGCCGGTCTGACCCCCGACGAGGGCGTGTTGCTGCCCCCTGCGCAGAAGCGCAACGTCCTGAAACGGGTGCTCGAACAGACGTTCGGGTTCAAGGTGGACCTGGACCCGCGCGGTGCGAAGCTCAACACGCTCGACGCGGCCGACCAGATGCTCGACGCATACCGGGGCATCCGGTTCATGATGCACGTCCTGGAACTGCCGGTGAAGGCGATCAGCCTGGCCGGATCGCTGACCCTGACGCTCGAACGCTTCAAGGGGCGCTACCTGGGCGCCTACTCGCCGGGGACCCGCACGATCCACATGCCGGGCCGGTCCAACTCGTTCGCGCACGAGTGGGCGCACGCGCTCGACCACTTCCTGCTCGACCGGCTCAAGCCCGCCTCGAAGGGGTCCCTGTTCTCACAGGCGGTCCGGCAGGAGGGCGTGGACCCGACGGTCGACCTGGATCGGGCGTTCGTGAACCTGGTCTACACGATGTTCTACGACGAGGCGGACCTGGCGGCGCAGGTCCTGCGGCTCGAACAGACGGCCAACGAGACGATCAAACACGGACCCAACGCGGGCCAGCCGACCCAGGCGGCCGAGACGGCGCGCGAGCAGATCGAGCGCCTGACCGCTGGTGCGACCCGCGTCCGGATCAAGCCGTCGAAGTTCCGGAAGGACAGCGCGGACTATTCGCCGGCTGCCGCCGGTTACTTCGCCAGCGTCCACGAAATGATGGCTCGCGCCTTCGAGGCGTACGTCGCGAACCGCGTCAGCACCGTCGGCGGCGGCAGTGAGTTCATCACGAAGGGCGAGGCGAATTACCTTGGGCAGGCGGACCGCCGGCTTGCGATGACGTTCCCGAAGGAAGGCGAGCGCCTGCGGATTTTCAGCGCGTTCGATGACCTGTTCCACCATATCCGGGTCAACCAGCTGCTGGGCACGGACGCCCCGGCCACCAAGCCGGACGACGTGGACATTGTGGACCCGCAGCACTGGAACAAGATCGCGCTCGCGCAGGGCGAGCCGGGTCTGCTCAAGGCGATCCGGCAGGAAGTCGTGGCGCTGCGGAACGTGCTGCGCAGGGACGTGGACCAGACGTTTGCGCAGAAGGTTCGCGATGGGGTCTCTGCGATGGCGCTGCGGGCCGGTCTCAATCCGGACGCGGGCGTGAAGGCCAACGCGAGCGGCGCGGCGGCCGGTGCCTATTGGGCCTACAAGCTGACGCTCGGGTCCTACCGTGGTTTCGCGAAGGCGCACAGCCGCGCGAACAAAGGGCGCGGCGCCGAGTTGCTGGACCTGATGATCGGCCGCGTGATGACGGACCCCGGGTCCGGCGAGAACAAGGGCCGGGTCCAGCAGACCTACGAGCAGGCACGGGAGCGCGAGACCGCTGCCGTCGCCAACGAGATTGCGAGCTTGCTCGCTGCAAATCCCGTGAGCCGAGCGTCCGGTCTGGCGGCGACGACGGGGCTGGCAAACACCCTGCCGCAGGGGGCCAACGAGACGATCCGCGAACTGCTCTATGGGAGCGCGCTGCCTAAGGCGACGGCGAACGAGCGGTCGATTGCAGCGGGCCTGCGTCGCATCATGGACCGGGCGCACCGCCGCGCCACCGGGGCGGGCATCGACGTGGGCTATGTGGAGAGCAAAGGCTATTTGCCCCGCGTGCTGCGGCTGGAAGCCGTCGAGCAGGACGCTGCCAAGTTCCTCGCAAAGGCGGCACGGGTGTACGGCGTCCAGTTCGACCGGCTCACTGCGGGCATGGACCCGAGCGATCTCATGGCGCTGGCGCGCAGCGTTTCCCGCCGCGTCGCGCCGCTGGTCGATCCCCGTTCCGGCCCCTACACCGCGGAGCTTCGGGCGCTGCGGTCCGCGCTGGCGGCGCTGGACAGGGCACGGACTGCGACCCCGGCGGACCCGACGGCGGTGCGGGACGCCGAGAAGTCGGTCGCCGCCGCCGTCGCCACGCTGAAAGCGAGGTTCAGGCCGGACTATGCCGACACGGCCGCGAAGGACTGGCACGCCAGGATCATTGCCGGGGACAGCGTGACCTATGACAGCCACGGCCCGGACAGCAGCTTCACCAAGGAGCGCACGCTGCCGCCGGAGGCCGACGAACTGATGGCCGATTTCTACAATACCGACGCGCTCGACCTCGTGATGACCTACGCGCACAACGTCGCGTCGCGCGCGGCCTACGCGGAGCGGTTCGGCAAGACCGGCGGTGTTGCGAGCCTCGACACTGTGCTGCAACGCCAGGATGTACGGGACGCGGTTGCACACACCCCTCGCAGGTATGACCCCAAGACCGAGAGCGGGCGGACCAACATCATCGCGGACCTCGCCAACCCTCGGACCGACAACCTGCTTGAGCTGGCGCTGGACCAGGCGGCGCGGTCCGGGGCTTCAAGCGATGCCGTCACCGCCGTTCGCGGCATGGTGGCGAACATCACCGGCCGGGCCGGGCGGGACCCGCATGTGACGGCGCTCTCGCGGGTGACGGGTTTCGTCTACATCTACACGACGCTGGCGCTTCTCGGCCGCGTGACGTTCGCGTCGGCGGTGGAGCCGCTGACCACCTACATGCGGACCGGCGACGTGCGGGCCACGTTCGCAACGCTCACGGCATACCTGTCCGAGCTGAACCGCAGCAGCCGAAGCGTGCAGGAGCGCGCCGCCGTCGCGCGGGCCATCGGTCTTGTGTCGGCGCCCCTGTTCGATGCCGTCGTGATGAACCGACTGTCCCTCGACAACCAGAATACGTTCCGGGGCAACGTCCTGCTGTCCACGTATTTCCGGGCCACGCTTCTGACGCAGCTGACCAACGCGCAGCGGCGCGCCGCGATGGTGGGGTCACATCTGGCGCTGCATCACATGGGGCGCGAGCACGGAGACCCAGCCACTGACCGGACCCGCAAGCGCATCATCGAAGCGGATATTCGCGAGCTGGGTGTGCCGGACGCGGACATTCCGGATTTCCTGGACTACCTCGCGCAGTCGCCTGATTTGCCCAATCTGTCAGAACTCGATGCGAAGCCGGGCAAAATCTGGTCTGCGGTGATCGGCCGGATGGTGGACGAGACGATCCAGAACCCGCGCCGTGCCGACAAGCCGGCCTATGCCTCGAACCCCTACGGTCGGCTGATCTGGCACCTGACCAGTTTCCTGTTCGCCTTCTTCCGGAACGTGATCGCCGCCAACTTCGTGCGGGCGGGGCGCAATGCGCAACTTGCGCGCGAGGATGGCGCGTCCAGGTTGCACATATTAGGTGAGGCAAATATTCCTATCGCTCGCAACCTTATGGTGGGCATGTCGCTGCTCTTTGCGGGGCAGCTGCTGGTGACCGTGGTCCGGGAATGGCTGCTGTCCGGGGACCAGTGGGAGGACAAAGACGATGACGAGCGGCGGGACTGGTTGCTCGGTCTCGCACTCTCTCGGACCGGCGTGTTCGGTCCCAGCGACATCTTCGTGAACTCGATGATGGGCCTGAAATACGGGCGGGACCTCACGTCGCTGCCGGCGGGGGTCGGGATGACGTATATCCTGTCCAACGTCGCCGCGATCCTGAACGGATTGCCGAACGCTGAGCCGCTTTGGTCCGGCGCTGGCGTGGGGCTGCGCAACTCTCCCAAGACCAACACCGCTGAGCACGAGGCGGCGAAGGCGGTTTACCGGCTCCTGGCCTCTCCCATCGGGGCGGCGGTGTTCGCCTCGGCGCCGATGCTGGGGCCGATCACGGCGGGCGCGAAGTTTGGCGCGCTCGCAATGACCGGCTCCAATGATGCCGCTACCGGATTTGCCGACATGCTCGTGGGCGAGCGCGAGGGCAGGTGACGGCGAGGGGCGCAGCGCCGTTCCGCGCGGGCCTACCAACTGTTGTCGCGGTTCGACGCGTCGGTGAGGCTGAACTGGCGGAACAGCCACGCCCCCGTGGCGTCGTTCTCCGCTCCGGTAAACACACCGGGAGGGGCGTCGGGATCGACCAGCACGCGAGGCAGCAGATCGGCAGTGCCCCTGTGGCGCGTAACTCCGGGGCGGCGAACTACTGCACGGTAACGGACGGCCGGATCGCGTTCGAGTGCCATGTTGGTGATGTGCTCAGGGAGCAAGCGGACTTGCTTCCCAGGGCACACGGCCATCTTTGCTTCGGCGAGCCACGCGAGCGCCTGCAAGGACAGGTCCAGAAAATGATAGGTGCGGCCCGGGTTGTCAACGGCGGCGCAAAAGTCGGCCATTGGGCGGCGCAAAAGTAGGCCACTT
>CAZVTK010000091.1:0-18989 GCA_964629765.1 uncultured Mesorhizobium sp. | reverse complement strand
GATCGACGTGATCGACGAGACCGGCGCCTCGCAGATGCTGCTGCCGGAGAACAAGCGCAAGAAGACCATCTCGGTCAAGGAGATCGAGGCGACGATCGCGACCATGGCGCGCATTCCGCCGAAATCGGTTTCGGCCGACGACGAGAAGGTGCTGGGCGGGCTGGAGGCCGAGCTGAAGCGCGTCGTCTACGGCCAGGACACGGCGATCACGGCGCTGTCCTCGGCGATCAAGCTCGCGCGGGCAGGGCTGCGCGAGCCCGAGAAGCCGATCGGCTCCTACCTGTTCTCGGGCCCCACCGGCGTCGGCAAGACCGAGGTGGCAAAACAGCTCGCCAAGTCGCTCGGCGTCGAGCTGCTGCGCTTCGACATGTCGGAATATATGGAGCGCCATACGGTCAGCCGGCTGATCGGCGCGCCGCCCGGCTATGTCGGCTTCGACCAGGGCGGCCTGCTGACGGACGGCGTCGACCAGCACCCGCACTGCGTGCTGCTGCTCGACGAGATCGAGAAGGCGCATCCGGACCTGTTCAACATCCTGTTGCAGGTGATGGACCACGGCAAGCTGACCGACCACAACGGCAAGTCGATCTCGTTCCGCAACGTCATCCTGATCATGACGACCAATGCGGGCGCGTCCGACATGGCCAAGCCCGCCATCGGTTTCGGCTCGGCCAAGCGCGAGGGCGACGACATGGAGGCGATCAACCGCCTGTTCTCGCCGGAGTTCCGCAACCGCCTCGACGCGATCATCCCGTTCGGCTCGCTGCCGGTGCCGGTGATCCACCAGGTGGTGCAGAAGTTCGTCATGCAGCTCGAGGCCCAGCTCGCCGAGCGCGGCGTGACCTTCGAGCTGACGCCGGAGGCGATCGCCTGGCTGGCCGACAAGGGCTATGACGAGCGCATGGGCGCGCGGCCGCTCGGCCGCGTCATCCAGGAGCACATCAAGAAGCCGCTGGCCGACGAGGTGCTGTTCGGCAAGCTGAAGAAGGGCGGCACGGTGCGCGTGACGACCGAGGTCAAGGACGGCGGCGAGACCGGCATCAGGCTGGAGGCGCTGGCCGAGGACACGCCGGTCAGGCCGAAGAAGGTCGACCCGGTCGCCGAGGAGAAGCCGCGCGTGAAGAAGGCCGCGCCGAAGAAGGTCCCCGCGAAGGCCAAGGCCGCAATCAGGCCCGCCGCCGACGGCAAGAAGAGCCTCGTGCCGCAGCTTCCCCGCAAGGGCTGACGGGCAACGCCGACGACATTGCCGGGGCGAGGCGCGGATGATTCACCGCGCCTCGCCCTTCCTGCGCCCGGCGATGATGTAATTTGTCAGGCGCGTTACAGAATTTGTCCTGAAAAAATGGTGCTGCCATTGCGCTTGCGGTTGACCCGCCGGCGGGCGCGGCGACACATGTCGGGCTTGTTTCCGTTGAAGGGCCGGATGGGGAACGGCGCGGAGGGACGGTATTCCGGGGCAGCCGGGGTGCCGCAGCGAATCTGCGTGGAGAATCAGGATGTATCGTTTGTCGGCTTGGCTCGCCTGCCTTCTCGTGGCGGGCGGAGGGGCGCTGGCGGACGGTGCGGCGCCGCCGGCGGACGGTGCGGCAAAGGCCGGACGCAATGCGGTCACGGCGTTCGGCGGCTGGTTCACGATCGGCCATATGTACCAGTCGGCCATTCCGCTGGTCTCACCCCTCGAGGGGACGGCCATCCTCGGGGGAGCTTATGAGCGCCGCTTCCGTGAAAGCGCCAGCGGCTTCATGCTTTCGGGCGAGGTCGGGCTCGCCGCTCGCCTGGGGCCGCTTTCGTCGGCCGAGGTCTGGGCTGCGGTGGGTTTGGGCCATCGCGGTTTCAAGCTCGGGCCGGCGGCGATATCGCCGACCGTCTTCATCGGCCTCAGCGGGGTGACGGGCCCGTCGGCGATGGAGCCGATTCGCATCCAGCAATATTCGCCCGGCGGTGTCGGCGACCCGACATTGCTGGTCTATCTGGGGCCGGAAATCGCATTCCGGCATGTCGACAATCCCAATCTGGAATTCGTGTACCGCCTGCATCATCGATCGGGCGCCTGGGCTACGCTGGGCAACATGAAGGGTGGAAACAACGCGCAGATATTCGGCATCAGGCACCGGTTCTGAACCGACCTTCCGCCGGTGCGCGGACAGCGCGCCGACCGTGCTGCGAATGCGGTCGCGAACGGCCCGCAGCCGTGATAGGGCGGGCCGATGCCGTCCGCCGATCCTTCCCCTCCCAGCTCCGACAGCGCCTTTCGCTGGTTCCTGCGCGGCGGCCGTTTCTGTTCGAGCGGCCGGTCGATGTCGTCGACCGGCCGTCATCCGATCAACCGAGAAAGCGCGAAACCCCCTCGGCCAGAACCTCCATCCCGAGGGCAAGGTCCTCATCCCTGGTGTTTTCCGTCCAATGATGGCTGATGCCGCCGATGGAAGGCACGAAGAGCATCGAGACGGGAAGTTTCTTTGAGATAACCTTTGCATCATGGCCGGCCCGGCTCGGCATCGTCTGCCACAGGCCGCCTGCATATTTCTCCGCCGCCTCGGTCAGCGCGCGCATCATCGCCGGGTCGCACTTGACGGGCAGGGGCTCCAATATCCGCTCCATCCTTGCCGTGCAGGGGCCGCGGCTATTGCTCTCGTCGACCAGGCCCTTGAGCGTCTCTTCCATCTGCAGCAGAACCTCCTGCGACAGATCCCGGAACTCGAACCCCACCTCGGCCTTGCCCGGAATGATGCCGCCCAGCGCGCCGGGCTCAAGGGCGATGCGGCACGCGGTCCACACGGAATGATCGCTGGCGATCTTCGGGAATTCCCGATCGACCGCGGCCAGCAGGCGCACGGCGGCAAGGCCGGCGTCGCGCCGCTCTTCCATGGTCGTGCCGCCGGCGTGGTCCTGCTGGCCCTCGAAGGTGATGCGCCACCATGAAATGCCGACGATGCCGGTGACGATGCCGATGCTCCTGCCCGCTTTCTCGAGCTGGGTTCCCTGCTCGATATGCATCTCGAAGAAGCCCTTGTAGCGCTGCGGATCGATCTGCATGCGCGGCAGCCCCTTGAGGCCCGCGGCCTCGAGCGCGGACCTCAGAGGATAGCCGTCGATCCGCCTTCTGGCACGATCGATTTCCTCTTCCGTCATGTCCCCGATGATGCTGCGGCTGCCGAGGAAGATATCGTAGTGCCCCTCTTCGTCGGCGAAGGCGGCGACGTCGACGGGAAGGCCGGACCGGGCGAGCGCAAGGCCCGCGACGACGCCGAGCGCACCGTCCAGCCACCCGGCCTCGGCCTGACTCTCGATGTGGCTGCCGACGAGGACGTGAGGGCCGTTACCGGTGTGCCGGCCGAAGACATTTCCCACTCCGTCCATCGAAGCCTCGAGACCGACCTCCCGCATTCGTTCCATCAGCCAGCGGCGGGCCTCCATGTCGTTCGGGCTGAAGGTCGGCCGATCCACGCCGGTCTTGTATTCGCCGATTTTCCTCAAACTATAGAGATCGGAAAGGAAAGCTTTGGTGTCGACGAAGGACATGATCGATTCCTGATACCTGATATCGTTCCGGGTGAATTACATTTATGAATTCATCAAATGACTATGGCGATGCCATCTTGGTGGCGAGATGAAAGAGGCAGTCTCCCCGCTCGGTTCGCCCCATCGCGCGCTTGCACATCACGATGCCGTCGCGCCGGAAATGCATCGTCGCGGGCTCGGCCCATGGCGCATCCGGCGTATGCAGCCGTCCCGCCGCCTGGCCGGCAAGGACGGTGTCGCCGGGTTGGGCCAGAGGTTCGAAGATGCCGTTTTCGGTGGCGTAGACGAAATAGTCCGGGCCGCCCAATTCCATAAGCTGCATGGGCCGGTCGGGGGGGATGCGCGCCGCTTCCGGCAGGATTCCCGCATGAACCAGGACATTATTGAGGCCCCGCTCTGCGATCTTCAGGCCCGCCGCGTCGACGGATCCCGCTCCGCCCAGTTCGGTGTTCATGCAAAGCTTGCCCGCGCGTTCCGCCGCTCCGGCAAGGGAGCTCGCGGTGCCGGTGCCGTTGCCGCCGATCGTGACGAACCCCTTCGGCGCGCCGAACGCCCTCATCAGGTCGACCAGCCTGTCGAGCCGCGCGGGATCCTGCGGCCGTACGACGAGGGAGCAGGGCGTATACATCAGCGACGATCCCCCCGAATGGAGGTCGCAGACGTAGTCCGCGAGCGGCACCAGCACCGCCTCCATGAAATGCGCGATCTGCTCCGTGACCGTCCCGTCGGGATCGCCCGGAAAGATGCGATTCAGGTTGCCGTTATCGAGAGGCGAGGTGCGCCGGCCGGCTTTCGCGGCCGGAAAATTTGCCATCGGCAGGATGATGACCCGGCCGCGGATGCTGTCCGGCGCCAATGTCCTGGCGAGCTTGCAAAGCGCGACTTGCCCTTCGTATTCGTCGCCGTGATTGCCCGACACGAACAGCGCCGTCGGGCCTTCGCCGTTGCGGATCACGACGATCGGAATGGGGATGAAGCCGAAGGCGGACTCGTGCACGGAATTGAACAGCCGCAGAAATCCTGTCTGCCGTCCGTCCCGTTCAAAATCGACCTCGGAAAGAATGCGCGTGCGTGTATCGGGCATATCGGCTTCTTCTACTGATGAAGATGGCATGCGACTTCGGTGCCTGATGCCAGTCCGGAAAGCTTCGGCTCGGTTTCGCGGCAGATATCGAGGGCAAACGGGCAGCGGGGATGGAAGCGGCACCCCGAGGGCGGGTTGAGCGCGCTCGGGATCTCGCCCGTCAGCCGGTTCCGGCGTCCCCGTCCCCTGTCGCGCGGCTGCAATATCGGAACCGAGGCGATCAGCGCCTGCGTGTACGGATGCAGCGGGTTCTTATACAGAACATCCTTTTCCGCGATCTCCACGATCTTGCCGAGATACATCACGGCAACCCGGTCGGAGATGTGTTTCACGACGCTCAGGTCGTGGGCGATGAACAGGTAGGTCAGCCCGAGCTCGGCCTGAAGATCCTGAAGCAGGTTGATGATCTGCGCCTGAACGGAAACGTCGAGCGCCGACACGGCCTCGTCGCAGACGATGAATTTGGGCCGCGCCACGAGCGCCCTCGCAATGCCGATGCGCTGCCGCTGCCCCCCGGAAAACTCGTGCGGGTACTTCGCCAGCGCGCTTTGCGGCAGCCCGACGAGGCGCAGCGTATCCGCGACGATCCTGCGTGCCTCGGCGATCGGGTGAAGCCGATGGATCAGGAGGGGCTCCAGCACGATGTCCTCGACGGACATTCGCGGGTTGAGCGCGCCGTAGGGATCCTGAAAGACGATCTGCATGGCCCGGCGCTGCTCGCGCAGCGCACCGCCGGACAGTCCGGTTATTTCATGGCCATCGAAGACGATCCTGCCGCCGGTCGGCTCGACGAGCCTGATCAGCATGCGGCCGAGCGTCGATTTCCCGCACCCGGACTCGCCGACCAGGCCGAGGGTTTCTCCTTCCCTTATCGACAGATCGATGCCGTCCACCGCCCGCAGCGGCCCGATTTTCGGGCCCAGGAAGCGGTCGCTCCTGATGGCATAGTGCTTTTGGAGGCCGGCTACCTCGACGAGCGTCTTCATTGGGGGTGCAACTCATAGAGCCTATGGCAGGCAGCCGAATGGCCGCCTTCATAGGAAACAAGGGGCGGCACAGAGAGGCGGCATGCGTCCGTGCGGTGCTTGCAGCGCGGCTCGAAGGCGCATCCCGGCGGCCGCCGCGAGGGCTCCGGCAACGTTCCGGGTATGTCGGTCAGCCGCGCCGTATCCCGGCCCAGCGTCGGAACGCAATCCAGCAGCCCCATCGTATACGGATGGAGCGGCTTGTCGAAGAGACGCTCGACGGGCGCCTGCTCGACCACGCGGCCCGCATACATGACCATGACGCGGTCGGCGACCTCGGCGATGACGCCCATATTGTGGGTGATGATCATCATCGCCATTCCCGTCTCGTCCCGCAGATCCATCAACAGATCCAGGACCTGGACCTGAATGGTCACGTCCAGCGCGGTGGTGGGCTCGTCGGCGATCAGCAAGCGCGGCTGGCACGCAAGCGCCATGGCGATCATGACCCGCTGGCGCTGGCCGCCCGACAACTGGTGCGGATAGTCCGTCATTCGCCGGGCGGCCGAGGGAATGCCGACGCGGTCGAGAACCTCGACGGCCCTTCTTTGCAGCTCCGCGCGCGAAACGGTTTCGTGCGCGCGGATCGTTTCCATGATCTGCTCGCCGATCGTGAAAACCGGATTGAGCGACGTCATCGGCTCCTGGAAGATCATGCCGATGCCCTGGCCCCGCACCTTCGCCATCTGCCGGTCGCTCAGGTCGGTCAGCCGCGTGCCGTCGAACCGGACGTGGCCGGCCGTCACCCGCGCGGTCGGACGTGGAAGCAGGCCCATGATGGTGAGGGCGGTGACGCTCTTGCCGCTTCCCGACTCCCCGACGATGCCGAGTATCTCGCCGGCATCGACATCGAAGCAGACGTCCTTGATCGGGTTGACGTCGCCGCTTTCGGTCCGGAACGCGGTCGTCAGATTGTGGACTTCCAGAAGGCTCATTGCTGGATCCTCAGGCGAGGGTCCAGGACGTCGCGCAATCCGTCACCGAGCAGGTTGAGGCCAAGAACCGTCACCATGAGCAGAAGTCCCGGAATGGTGATGATCCACGGTGCTTCCATCATGTATTGCCGGCCCTCGGACATGATGTTTCCCCATGTCGGCGTCGGCGGGACCGCCCCCAGGCCGAGAAAGCTCAAGGCGGCCTCCGACAGGACCGCATAGGCGAACAGGAAGGAGAGCTGGACGATCAGCGGGGCCATTGCGTTCGGAAGGATGTGCCGGCGCAGGATCCGCCAGTGCCCGGCTCCGGCCGCCACCGCGGCCTGCACATATTCCATTTCACGCACGACCAGCACGGACGAGCGCACGATGCGGGCCGTGCGCGGGATGTAGACGATGGACAGCGCCAGAATGACGTTGAACATCGACGGCCCGAGCCCCGCCGTGATGGCGATGGCGAGGAGGATTGCGGGAAACGCCATCAAGGCGTCGCTGAACCGCATCAGCGCATTGTCGAGCCGGGTGAAATACCCGGCCAGGGCCCCGATGAGCGTGCCGAAGATGGCGTTCAGCGCAACGACCGACCCTCCTGTGACGATCGAGAGCTGGGCACCCCAGATCGCCCGCGACCACAGACTCCGTCCGAAATTGTCCGTGCCGAACAGGTAATCCCCGCCGGGAGACTGAAACTTGGCGCGCATCGCGATCTTGGTGGGATCGGTCGGGGCGATGAGCGGGGCGAGCAGCCCCGCGAGGGCGACGATGCTGAACAGCGCGAGGCCGGTCAGAAAAAGGCGATGCCTGAACAGCCGTCTTATCGTGTCGCGGGTCGGGCTTCTGCGCTTTTCGCCGTTCAGCGCGCCGATCTGCGGCGGAGCGTCCGCGGTCGAACCTTGCATCGTCAACCTCTGCGAACGCGCGGATCGAAGAACGAATAGCAGACGTCGACCAGTATGTTGATGAAGACCAGAAGAACCGTCGTGATCAGCAGACCTCCCTGCACGAGAGGATAGTCCCGATTGAGCACGGCATGGGTGAGAACCTGACCGATGCCGGGTACGGAAAAGACCATTTCCGTGACGACAGCCCCGGATACCGACAGGCTGATGATGATGCCGACGACGGTGGTGATGGGAATGAGCGCATTGGCCAGGGCATGCTTGCCGATGACGAGATATTCCGGCAGGCCCTTCGCCCGCGCGGTCCGGATGAAATCCTGCCGAAGCACCTCAAGCATGGTCGAGCGCGTGATGCGGGCGAGCAGGCCGATTTGCAGGAAGGCCAGCGAAAGGGCCGGCATCGTGCATGTTATCAGCCACCTGACCGGATCTTCCGTAAACGGGACATAGCCTCCGGTGGGCAGCCAGCCGAGCTTGACCGCAAACAGCATGATCATGAGGAGGCCGAGGAAGAAGCTGGGCAGCGAGATGCCCAGCATCGCGACGATCATGGCAAGCTGGTCCACCCAGCTATTCTGGCGCAATGCCGAGACGATCCCGGCGGTGACGCCGATCAGCAAGGTAAGCACCAGCGCATAGATCGACAGGCCGATGGTTACGGGCAGGTATCGCAGCACGATCGTCACGACGTCCTGCCCCATGAGAAGAGAGGTGCCGAGGTCGCCGCGCAAAAGGCCCATGCACCATTTGAAGAGCTGCACCGGCCAGGGCTGATCGAGGCCGAGATCGGCGCGGATCTGCGCGAGCTGGGCAGGTGTCGCATTGACACCTGCTATCGCGATGGTCGGATCCCCGGGGATCAACCGCATCATTCCGAACGTCATCAGGCTGACCAGAATGAGGATCGGAATGCTCCCGATCAGCCTTTTGACGATGATGCCGATCATGGGCCGGGCGGGTCCTATTTCGGCTGGTCGAACCAGACGTTGGACATGCGCGGGATGCGGAAGGGCTCGAAGCCTTTCACGTTGCTGCGCACGGCCTGAACCTTGGTCATGGTTCCGAACGGAATATTGTAGGCGCGCTCGAGCACGATCCTCTGGGCTCTTTCATAGGCTGCCTGCCGCTCCTCGGGCGTGGGCAGCACGTTCATGTCGTTCCATGCGGCAAGAAGATCCGGATCGTCCTTCCCGTCCTTGGGCCGATAGCTGGCATTCACCCCGCCCGTCATGAAGCGGATGACCGCCAGGGGGCCGAGAGAGGGCGGGGTGCCGAAGCCGGAGAAGAAGAAGTTCCAGCCTTCGGGCTGCTGCCACGTCTTCACCGAGGTCGGGAAGTCGACGACCTGAAGCTGCGTGTTGATGCCGACCGCCTTCAACTGCTCCGATACCACGAGCGCGGCGTTGTAGTCCGAGGAATAGTCCTTGTTCGTCAGGAGGATGACCGGCTCGTTGTTGTAGCCTGCCTCCTTCAGATATTCCTTCGCCCTGGCCGGATCCTTTATGTTGTAGGTTTCCTTTCCTGCCTCGGTGTAGCTCGGCTGGTTGGGGTACTGGAACCCGATATTGAGCCGGTAGTTGCCGTCCGTGGCGGCATCCATGATCTCGTCCATGTCCAGCGCGGCCTGGACGGCCTTGCGGAAGGCGAGATTGTCGGTGGGAGACGCCGACAGGTTGGAATTGATGTTCTGGATCCACCAGTTCTCCAGCGAAAGCAGGGTGATGTCGCCATTGCCTTTCAGGTCGGCAGCCGACAGGGCCGGAACGTCCTCGACCCCCTGGAACTCCCCGGTGACCAGGCCGGCCACGCGCGCGCCCGGTTCGGTGACGATCCGAAATACGACGGTGTCGAAGCAGGCCTGCTTGTAGCCGCCGAATCCCGACCGGTTCTCGAAAGCCGTGTTCGGGGCATAGGCTTCAAACCGCTTGAGCTTCGCGTGGCTGCCCGGCACGAAGTCGACGAGCTCCCAGGGCCCGGTTCCCACCGTCTTGAGCTGCATTGCCGCGGCGTCCGCATTTTCGGCAGGCACGATGATGATCGGCGCGTTGAACGAGCTGATCTGCTCGATGAATGTCGGCTGCTTGCGCTTCATATGGATGACGAAGGTCGCCGCGTCGGGCGCTTCGAACCTGTCCACATTCTCCAGCATGATGCGCTCGACGCCGACCCTGGTGTAGCGCTGGAACGAAGCGAGGACGTCGGCGGAGGTCATCGCCTTGCCGTTGTGGAAGGTGACGCCCTGCCGCAGCTTGAACGTGTAGCTCAATCCGTCGGGCGCCTCGCCGAAGCTTTCAGCCAGATCCGGTATCGGCAGGTTCTTATCGCTTCGCGTCAACAGCGCCTCGAAGATGTTCATCGCGACGTTGCGCGTCGAAATGGTGCTGGAAGCCATCGGGTCGAGGCTGTTGACGTTGACGTCCTGGGCGAACGTGAACTCGCCTCCGACCTGCGGACACTTGAACGGTTCCGACATCGCCTGGCTCGCCCCCAGGAGGGCCAATGCCGCGCCGGTGAGACCCAGGCGACTGGCAAGTGCTTTTGCATTCGATATATAATTCATCTGCAAACTCCGGCCAAAATTCTCATCTACAAGCAGAGATGATAGTCGCGAGCGCGATCTATCGGTCTTATGGAGAAGACTCGCAGATCGGCGGAGTCTTTTTCCAAATAGAGAATGGTTTCTAACAGTCGTTAGGAATGCTCACGGCAGTCCCCTGCTGTGACAGTCGATGTCAATACTGATTGCCGTCTCTATGGCGTCGCCATAAAGTTTACTGCCGACGAATGTTTTATGATTAAAGTATCCGACCGAAGAGGGTTGTCAAGACACAAATTCCAATCCCGATCGCGGCTCGGGTCGTCCCCGAAACCGGGTCGCGAGGACCTTTATGGCGAACGGTTCGGCGCTGCCAGAGGGCGTCCGGACCGCCTCCGGGATATCCAGCGGACCTCCCGGCGGGGCGCGCGCTGTAGCCGCGACCGGTGCGCCGTGCTAGTCGCCGGCCATGCCTTCCGCAGCCCCGCCCGATCATCAATCAGCCGGACAGCACTCCGCCTTTCGCTGGTTCCTGCGCGGCGCGGCGCATCTGTTCTCGATCCCCGCGCTGATCCTCGTCAGCAGTTTCATCGGCTTCGCCGCGCTCGCCATGGAAGCCGGCCTCACCCAGGCGCAGGCCGTGTTCATGACGCTCGCCATCTGGGCCCTGCCGGGCAAGGTGGTGCTGATCGGCGCCATCCTGTCCGGCAGCGGGCTGGTGGGCGCCGGCGTCGCGGTCGGGCTCTCGTCGATCCGGCTGATGCCGATGGTGGTCTCGCTGGTGCCGGAGCTGCGCGCGCCCGGCACCCGCCGCTGGGTGCTCTATGCATTGTCGCATTTCGTCGCCGTCACCTCCTGGGTGATCGCCGTCCAGCATGTGCGCAGCGTCCCGCGCGAGATGCGCACCGCGTGGTATCTCGGCGTCGGCGCCACGCTGACGGTGTTCAATGCGGGGGTGGTGGCGGTCGTCTACGAGGTCGCGCCGCACATGCCGGTCGCGGTGTCGGCGGCGCTGCTGATGCTGATGCCGATGTACTTCCTGACGTCGCTGTGGACGTCGGCGCGCGAGAGCGCGTCGCATGTCGCCATGGCGGCGGGGCTGCTGCTCGGGCCTTTCTTCGCGTGGCTGGCGCCGGAGTTCAGCCTCGTGCTCAGCGGCGTGGCGGGCGGCGGCGCGGCCTTCCTCTGGTATCGCCTGCGCAAGGGCCGGGCCGCGTCATGACCTTTCACGCGCTCGACGCCTGGTGGTGGCCCTATCTCTTCATCCTGGTGGCGGGGGCGCTCGCCACGGATGCGTGGCGTTTTCTCGGCGTGTGGCTGGGCGGCAAGGTGCCGGAGGAATCCGACGCGATGGTCCTTGTTCGCTGCGTCGCCACGGCGCTCGTGGCGGCGGTCATCGCCGGGCTGGTCGTGTCGCCCTCGGGCGCGCTGGCGACGGTGCCTCTCGCCGTGCGGATCGGCGCGGCCGCGCTGGGTTTCGCCGCCTATCTCGCCGTCGGCAAGCGCATGCTGGCGGGAATCGTGACCAGCGAGGTGCTGCTCGTCGGCTGGATGCTGGTTTTTCCGGCGTGACGCCGGATGGATGCCTCACTCGCCGGGGTGAGGATGCCGGCTGCGATCGACACGCGAAAGGAGCACGGCGCCAGCACCAATCGCCAGCAGGATGGCCGGCACGACAAAGACGGCGAAAATTTCAAGGGTAGTCATTCCTTCAATCTCCCGAGGATGACCCTTGCCCCCATATGTAGTGCAACTCCGACCAAAATCCAAATGAGCGTCAGGACGATGATGACACTCGTCGCCGCCGCATCGGGCCCGGTGCGCAGTCCGTAGGCAAGCGCAACAATCGGCGTCACGCAGCCGGCGATGACGGTGCCGGCGGCAATCGTATTCAACCAGTTGGCGGTCAGCTTCCAACGCTCATTGCGAATGAGGCTCATGCCAGATGCCCGTCCAGGTCAGGCTACGCTGAATAATTTCTCGCCTGTTCAATATGTTAAGGTCAACCGCAAAGAAATCGATTCCGCTGTTTCAGAAAGAGAATCAAGCCAGCGCGGCGCGAATCTTCTCCGCATTCGCGGCCAGGACCGCCTGATCCTCCATCGCGCCCGTATGCGGCTTCAGCGCGACGCCCTCGAAGCGGGGGATGATGTGCACGTGGAGATGAAACACCACCTGTCCGCCGGCCGGCTCGTTGAACTGCTGGACGGTGACGCCGTCCGCATCGAACGCCTTGACCACGGCCCGCGCCAGTCTCTGCGTGGTGCGGGCGACCGCGGCGAGGCTGTCGGCGTCGGCGTCGAAGATGTTGCGCGACGGCTTCTTCGGGATGACGAGGCAGTGGCCGCTCCCGCGCGGCATGATGTCAATGAAGGCGAAGGTGTCGGCGTCCTCGTAGAGCTTGTGGGCGGGCAGTTCGCCGCGCAGGATCTTCGCGAAGACGTTGGAGAGGTCGTAGGGCGTCGGCAAGAATGCCTCCTGAACGAGTAGCGAGTAGCGAATAGCGAATAGCGAATAGCGAATAGTGAGTAGGGAATGGCGTGTTTGTCGGCAAGCGCCGGTAGCGCCCTATTCGCTACTCGCTATTGGCTATTCGCTCCCTTCCTGAACGGCCCGTGCCCGGCCAGCACCTCGCCCATCCGCTCCACCTCGCGGCGCTCGCGCGCCAGATAGTCGGCGACAGCGTCGCGCAGTCCGGGATGGGCGATCCAGTGGGCCGAATGCGTCGTCGCCGGCCTGTAGCCGCGCGCCAGCTTGTGCTCGCCCTGCGCGCCGGCCTCCACCACCTTCAGCCCGCGCTCGATCGCGAAGTCGATCGCCTGATGGTAGCAGACCTCGAAATGCAGGTAGGGATGCTCCTCGATGCAGCCCCAGTGGCGGCCGTAGAGGGTCTGCGCGCCGATGAAGTTGATGGCGCCGGCAATATAGCGGCCGTTGCGGCGAGCCATCACCAGCAGGACGTCGCCGGCCATGCGCTCGCCCACCAGCGAGTAGAACCGGCGGTTGAGGTAGGGCCGGCCCCATTTGCGGCCGCCCGTGTCCATGTAGAAGGCGAAAAAATCGTCCCAGTGGCGTTCGGTGATGTCCGCGCCCGTCAGCCGGTCGATCTCGATGCCGTCGGCCAGCGCCTCGCGCCGCTCCTTCTTCAGCGCCTTGCGCTTGCGCGAGGCGAGGGTGGCGAGGAAGTCGTCGTAGGAGCCGTAGCCCTCGTTGAAGAAATGGAACTGCTGGTCGGTGCGGCGCAGGAAGCCGGCCTCCTCCAGAGCGTCGGCCTCTGCCTCCGGGGCGAAGGTGACATGCGCGGAAGAGGCGGCGAGATGCCCGGCCGCGGCCTTGATTCCACCCGCCAGCGCGGCCTGCACCGGGCCCGGCTCCAGCCCGGCCCGGACCAGCAGGCGCGGGCCGGTGGCGGGCGTGAACGGCACGCTGATCTGGAGCTTGGGATAATAGCTGCCGCCGGCCCGCTCGAAGGCGTCGGCCCAGCCATGGTCGAAGACGTATTCGCCCTGGCTGTGCGACTTCAGGTAGGCGGGCACCGCCCCGACCATCGTCCCATCCGGCGCATCGAGCCGCAGGTGCCGGCCGAGCCAGCCCGTCTTGCGCACCGCGCAGCCGCTGTCTTCCAGCGACGACAGGAAGGCGTGGGAAATGAACGGGTTGTAGCCGGGGTCCGTTCGGCCGGCGCCCGCCAGCGCCGTCCATTCGACGGGGGTGACGTCGTTGATCGACGAGACGACGCGAAGCGCAAAGTCGCCGCGCGGGCCGGCGGGATGGGAAGGCGTGTTCACCCGCCGATAGTTAGCCTTGCCGTTGTGCGATGCAAGATCGGGGGCAAGATCGGGGGCAAGATCAGGCGATCGCGTCGGGATCGAAGCCCTCGAAGGTCATCTGATCGGCGAAGCGCCGCGTCGCCGCGCGCCCCTTCTCCTCGCGCACGGTCCAGGTGATGGCCGGCATGCCGAGCTTGCCGCGGAGCGTCGCGACGAAGGGATTGGGCAGGTCGGCCCAGTTGAAGGAGGTGAAGGCAATGCCGTGCGCCAGCATGGCGAAATGCTCCTCCAGATTCTCGGGTTTCTTCTTCCATGCGGTCAGCCCGGCGGGGATGCCCGGCGCGTCGGCGGCGAAGCGGCGGACGAGCCAGTGGTCGAAGGACATGATCGCGGCCTTGCCGCGATAGTCGGCGAGCATCGCGCCGACCTTCGCGACGAGCCCGTCATCGTGGCCTTCGACGCCTTTCAGCTCGACCACCAGCGGCACGGCGCCCGCGACGCGCGCCAGCAGCTCGGCCAGCGTCGGCACCCGGTCCTCGGTGTTCCCGACCTTCATCTGCACGAGCTCGGCGGCGGTGCGCTCGAAGACGTTTCCGTCCTCGCCGGTGAGGCGGGTCAGGATGCTGTCGTGAAAGACCACCGGCACGCCGTCCGCCGACAGGTGCACGTCGCATTCGATGGAAAAATCGCGCGCGATCGCGGCGTCGAAGGCAGAAAGCGTGTTCTCCCAGCAGGCGCGGTTCATGTCGTGGTAGCCGCGATGCGCGATCGGGCGCGCGCTCAGCCAGCTCAGATCGTGCGCTTTCATCGGGTCAGGCCAGCTCCACCACGGCTTCGGCCTCGACGCAGGCGTCGAGCGGTAGCGAGGCGACGCCCACGGCGGAGCGGGCATGCTTGCCGCGCTCGCCCAGCGCCTCGGCGAGGAACTCCGACGCGCCGCTGGCGACGAGGTGCTGTTCCGCGAAGCCCGGCGCGGACGCCACGAAGACGGTGAGCTTGACGAGGCGGGCGATGGCTTCCAGATCGCCGGTCGCGGCCTGGACCTGCGCCAGGATGTTGATGGCGCAATGACGGGCCGCGGCCTTGGCCGCTTCCAGCTCCACGTCGCGCCCGACCAGGCCGGTCGCCGCCAGCCGCCCCGAGACGTAGGGCAACTGGCCGGCGGTGAAGAGCAGGTTGCCGGTGCGCACGAACGGAACGTAGGCGGCGGCCGGCGCCGCCGGTTTGGGGATGGTCACGCCGAGCCGCGCGAGATTGTCCGCTATCTTCGAGGTCATGGGGTCTCCCTGCCACGCTGCGCCGGCGACGGGCGGGTCAGTTCCGCCTCGCTTCCGCCATCGATTGCGCGTATGGGATACACGTTCGGGCCCGTGCGCCCAAGCTGTTGCGGCGGAGAATTTTATGCGATTTTTACGGCTTTCGCTGGTGTCGGCGATCGCTCTGGCGCCCGCAGCGGGCGCCGCCGCGCAAGGGCTGGCGCTGGCCCCGCACCGCGCCGTCTACGATCTGGCGCTGGCCGACGCCAGCGACCGCTCCGGCATCACCAGCCTTGCCGGGCGCATGGTCTACGAGTTCGACGGCTCGGCCTGCGACGGCTACACCGTCAATTTCCGCTTTGTCACCCGCATCGACACGCCCGAATCGTCGCGGCTGTCGGACCTTCAGACGACCACCTACGAGGACGGGGCCGGCAAGACCTTCGACTTCGTCACCAAATCCTATGTCGACGAGACGCTCGACAAGGAGATCAAGGGCAGGGCAGGGGTGCGCGGCGGCGGCGTGCACGTCTCGGTGGAAAAGCCGCAGCCTGCCGAGCACGATCTGGAGGCGACGCAGTTTCCGACGCAGCACCTTTTGGAGCTGATCGGCAAGGCGCGCGCGGCGGAGAATTTCTACGAGACGACGATCTTCGACGGCTCCGAGGATGCCGACAAGGTGATGACGACGACGGTCGTGATCGGCCGCAAGGCCGCGGTCGATCCGAAAGACCCGGAGAAGGCGCATCTGGGGCCGCTGGCGGGCGACGAATACTGGCCGGTGGACATGGCCTATTTCGACCTCGGCGCCGGCGAGGAGGTGCCGAGCTACCGCATCTCCTTCAAGCTGCACGAGAACGGATTCACGCGCGATCTCCTGATGGACTACGGCGACTTCGCCATGAACGGCACGCTGGTGAAGCTGGAGATGCTCGACGCGCCGGCCAATTGCCCGACGCGGTAGGTCAGGTGCCGGAGGGCTTCGGCGACGGACGTTTCGCCTTCGGGCCATGGGTGACGCCGTTTTCCGATCTTTCCGTCTGGCTCGGCGATATCTCCTACGAAGGCCGCAGCGGCGCGCTGGTTTTCGGCGTCCACGTCGTCGGCTGTCCGGCCTATCGCGTGGCTTTTGAGCATGTCTCCGCCTTTCGCGTGCTCGATGAGCACGGCCTGCTCGAGATCTGGCAGCATCCGCGACCCAACCGCACCGCCTTTCGCGTGCGCAACCATCTGTGGACCCGCGAAAGCCCGGTGACGTTTCTGGCGTCGGACGGGTGGAGCTACGTCGTCGCGACGGACGACGCCTGTATCGAGATCGTGTCCGCCTCGGCGCCTTCCATCGTGCCGGCAGCGTGAGAGGCGGCGGCGCGGGTTGCATTCCCGCCCGCGTCCCTCTATATGCGCGGCCATTCCACACACGGACTTGGTTTCCATGCGGGAGAAATCCGCAGGCGACCGCCGGTGGCGTCGAAGGGAGAATCCCGGGAGGCGTCGTGTCCGTGGAGGCCAACCGGAAAGGAAATTTGAGATGGCCCTGCCTGACTTCAGCATGCGCCAGCTTCTCGAAGCTGGCGTGCACTTCGGACACCAGACGCACCGCTGGAACCCGAAAATGGCGCCCTACATCTTCGGCGCCCGCAACAACGTCCACATCATCGACCTGTCGCAGACCGTTCCGCTGCTGCATCAGGCGCTCAAGCAGGTTTCCGACGTCGTCGCGCGCGGCGGCCGCGTGCTGTTCGTCGGCACCAAGCGCCAGGCGTCCGACATCGTTGCCGATGCCGCCAGGCGCTCGGCCCAGTACTACGTCAACGCCCGCTGGCTGGGCGGCATGCTGACCAACTGGAAGACGATCTCCAACTCGATCCAGCGCCTGCGCAAGCTCGACGAGCTGCTGGCCGGCGAGGCCCAGGGCCTCACCAAGAAGGAGCGCCTCAACCTCGACCGCGAGCGCGAGAAGCTCAACAAGGCGCTGGGCGGCATCAAGGACATGGGCTCGACGCCCGACCTGATGTTCGTGATCGACACCAACAAGGAGGCGATCGCCATCCAGGAGGCCAAGCGCCTCGGCATCCCGGTGGTGGCGATCATCGATTCCAACTGCGACCCGGACGCCGTCGACTACCCGATCCCGGGCAATGACGACGCCGCGCGCGCCATCGCGCTCTATTGCGAGCTGATCTCGAAGGCGGCCATCGACGGCATCGCCCGCCAGCAGGGCTACTTCGGCATCGACATCGGCGCCTCCGAGGTGGCTCCGGTCGAGCCGGCGCTGGATACCGGTGCCGGGATTGGGGCCGACGAAGCCAAGAACTGACCGGCGGCCGGCGCCGCCGGCAGCGAAGCGAACACCGTGCGCCGGCGCATCTCGGACTTACCGGGGTGCGCCGCGCCGTTTGAGGCAGAACGAACAAGAGGCTGAGATGACGATTACCGCTGCACAGGTGAAGGAGCTGCGCGACCTGACGGGCGCCGGCATGATGGATTGCAAGACCGCGCTGAACGAGACCGGCGGCGACATGGAAGCGGCCGTCGACTGGCTGCGCAAGAAGGGCATCGCCAAGGCCGACAAGAAGGCCGGCCGCACCGCGGCCGAGGGCCTCATCGGCGTCGATTCGGTGCTGAACGAGGGCGCAGTCGTCGAGGTCAATTCCGAGACCGACGTCGTCGCCCGCAACGCCGCCTTCCAGGAGATCGTCGCCAATGTGGCGAAGGTCGCGCTGGCGCTGGACGGCGAGACCGAGACGGTCGCCGCCGCGAAGTACCCGCACAGCGACAAGTCCGTCACCGACACCATCAAGGACGCGGTCGGCACGATCGGCGAGAACCTGTCGTTCCGCCGCTCCAAGAAGCTCGCCGTGGCGAAGGGCGCGGTCGCGGCCTATGTCCACAATTCGGTGGCCGACGGCCTCGGCAAGATGGGCGTGCTCGTCGCCATCGAGACGGCCGGCGACGCCGAGAAGGCGCGCGCCTTCGCCCGCCAGGTGGCCATGCACGTCGCCGCGACCAACCCGCTGTCGCTGACGCCGGAGGAGATCGACCCGGCGGTGGTGGAGCGCGAGAAGGCGATCTTCACCGACCAGGCGCGGGCCTCGGGCAAGCCGGACAACATCATCGAGAAGATGGTGGAGGGCCGCATCCGCAAGTTCTACGAGGAGGTCGTGCTGCTCAAGCAGGCTTTCGTGCTGAACCCCGACCTGACGGTCGAGAAGGCGCTCAAGGAGGCCGAGAAGGACATCGGCGCGCCGGCCAGGATCACCGCTTTCGCGCGCTTCGCGCTGGGCGAGGGCATCGAGAAGGAAGTCTCGGATTTCGCTGCCGAAGTCGCCGCGGCGGCCAAGGGCTGAACAATGGGCAATAGGGCAGTATGAGCATTCGCTTCGTCTGACCCTAGGCGCTTATTCCTACTGCCCTACTGCCTTCACGAAGGGCGCCGCGTGACATCGCGGCGCCCTTCGTGTATCGCAGCCGCGCATTGCCAGCCGGAGCAGCCATGACGACCAAGCCCGCCTATCGCCGCGTCCTGCTCAAGGCCTCCGGCGAGGCGCTGATGGGCGAGCAGAAGTTCGGCATCGACGTGTCGGTGGTCGACCAGATCGCCGCCGATGTGGCCGAGGCGCGCGCCATGGGCGTGGAGGTGGCCGTCGTCATCGGCGGCGGCAACATTTTTCGCGGAGTGGCGGTGGCGTCGAAGGGCGGCGACCGCGTGACCGGCGACCACATGGGCATGCTGGCGACGGTGATCAACAGCCTCGCGCTGCGCACCTCGCTCAACAAGCTGGGCGTCGAGGCGGTGGTGCTGTCGGCCATCGCCATGCCGGAACTGTGCGAGAGCTTCTCCCAGCGCCAGGCGACCGCCTACATGGACCAGGGCAAGGTGGTCATCTTCGCCGGCGGCACGGGCAATCCATTCTTCACCACCGACACGGCCGCCGCGCTGCGCGCCGCCGAGATCGGCGCCG
>CAZVTK010000090.1:0-19058 GCA_964629765.1 uncultured Mesorhizobium sp. | reverse complement strand
CCGCCCGCAGCAGGACTATCCCGCCGCTACCGTGGTCGACTTTCTCACCGCCGTTTTCACGCTTACCGAACGGCAGGCGCCGGAGAGGAGCATCACCTGGCTGTTCGTCGCGGCCAATAGCCTGCTGCTCGTACATACCTTGGTTTCAGCTGCGATCGGCGGACTGCCCATTGGGCCGCATCCGCTGATTCCGGTAGTCGCCTTGGCGCTGTTGGCGGCAAGCCACGTCCTCTGGATGATCCGTGCGCGGACCACGGCCATGCGTGACACACGCCGATAATCGAAACCTTAGCATTCAGGCCGCCACGCTCTGGCCTTGCACATCACCTCCCGATCCGCGATGGCGTGAGACCTCAGAATCCGCATGGCCAAACGGTGATAACACCAGCCAACGGACCCAATTCGTGGTCAAAAACTCCGCTGAAAGCAAATTTGATCCGGAGGTTTGCAGCTTTCGTAACCCTGTTGGAGAGACGAAAAAACGCCTCTTCGCCAAACAGATTGATCAAACACGGGAGAACTCGAATGCTGCGCAAGTTTCTAATCACGACGGCCGCTACGGCTGTGCTGACAGGCGCTGCAATGGCGCAAGACGCGACCTCGGATATTGTCGATACTGCCGTTGCTGCGGGCGATTTCACGACGCTGGTCGCGGCGGTTCAAGCTGCGGGGTTGGTAGATACGCTCAAGGGTGAGGGTCCGTACACGGTTTTCGCTCCCACCGATGCGGCATTTGCCGCCCTGCCCGAAGGGACAGTGGATACTCTTTTGAAGCCCGAGAATAAGGATCAGCTGGTGTCGATCCTGACCTACCATGTGGTTCCCGGCGCGGTCATGTCCTCGGACCTGACCGAAGGCATGACGGCAGCCACCGTTCAGGGTGCCAACGTGACTTTCACGCTCGATGGCGGCGCCAAGGTCAATAGCGCCAACATCACCACGGCTGATATCGCGGCATCCAACGGCGTGATCCATGTCATCGACACGGTGATTATGCCGCCTGCCAATTGATACGAAGTACCGCTTCGACAGGTGCCAACAATGAACGACCCTGGTCGAATGCCCAGGGTCGTTATTTTTTGAAGATCAACGATGACGCAATATGACCACGCTGTCGAACAGCGCGAGCACCAAAATACCCACGCCGCAGATGGTAACAATCAGCCAGTCGCCGGCGGCGGCGTTCGCCGCGATGACGCCGATCAGGGCCCAGATCACACCGGCGCGATAGGTCCAAATTCGCGGCCGCGCCGCAGCTACCGCAACCGCCGCGATTAGAACACAAACAATCAGCGCGATGGCGGCTGTTCGCGGCGACAGAGCCCCATAACCTGTTGCCATGACGGACACCGCCACCCCTGATGCAGCGGTCAGCCAGCCAGCATAAAGACCGATTGACGCCCATTCGCGCCAGCCGCGACCCGCCCGCAACATGGCCATGGTCGCGGCCGCCAACATCGCCAGAATCATCGCTGTGGCTATTGGCGGGGAGCGCATGGCCATCTCGATCCAGAAGACACCGATGAACAGGCTGACGCCGAGCGGCCAGCCCACGCGACCCCATTGGGGCATGGTTGCCGGACGCCACAGGGCCCATGCCGCGGCGATGATCAGCCCCAGATAGATCACGCCCCAGATGGAAAATGCCCATCCGACCGGCTGTGCAGGCCAGCGATCCACTTGTACAGGGAAGCTCTCAGGGTAAAACCGCCAAATCCGCTCGAAAGGAAAGGCGATACCGCAAACGCCACAGCGAGGAGCAGAATGATAAGTCTGGCCATTCGGTCACTCATTTTCAGTTCTCCGATGGTGCGGCGCGGAAATGTGCCAGTGCAGCTAACGCAGCCTCACGCCCCTCTGTCAGCATGGAGGGTGGCCCGGCGCGCCATCTTCCTGCGTTCCATGCACGGGGGGTACTTTCCATCCATGCGGCCGCATCTGGGTTGGCGGAAACATCGAACCCGGCCAGCCAGCGTCGACGATACTCGCCTTGCGGATCGTATTGCTCAGCCTGCTTGTCGGGGTTGAAGATGCGGAAATAAGGCGCAGCGTCGGGGCCGCATCCCGCCACCCATTGCCAGTTCATCGCATTGGCAGCCGGATCCCAGTCGGTCAGGCAATCGGCAAAATGGGCGAGCCCTGCGCGCCAGTCGATCAGAAGGTGCTTGGTCAGCCAGCTTGCCACCACCATGCGAACGCGATTGTGCATCCGGCCTGTCAACCACATCTGTCGCAGTCCGGCATCGACAAGAGCGACCCCGGTTTGCGCTCGCTGCCAGCGGATTAGATCAGCGCCATCCTTGCGCCATGGAAACTCTTCCCATTCGCGCCGCCAGCAGGCGGAAGGCAGGTTTGGAAATTCGACCAGCAGATACCAGGAAAATTCGCGCCAGATCACTTCTGACAGGAACTTGCCGATACCCGCGTCCTGTTCGGGCGACATTTCAGCCCGCAACATGGCCCGCGCCCACAGCGTGCGCGGGCTGATTTCGCCCAGCGCCAGATGTTCGGAGAGGCCCGAGGTCGCTTCGAGATCTGGACGGTCACGCCCACCCGGATAATCACGAGCACGATCGAGGAACTCGTCCAGCCGGGCAAGTGCGGCGTCCTCGCCCGCGGGCGTGGCGAATTTCTCCAGCGCAGCACGACCGCGATGGAGGTCTGGAGCCAGATCCAACGTATTCAGGTCGAGCCCTTCTGGCGATTGGGGGAACGCTAAGATGCGCGCGGGCGCATCAGGTGAAGAGCGATCGGTGCCAATTCGCCGCACAGCGCGTGCGAAGGGCGAATAAACCCGGTAGGCGTCGCCATTGCCGGTGCGGATTTTACCGGGATCGACCAGAAGATGGCCCGGATGCAGAACCAGCCGAACGTCCATAGAACGCAAGCGCTCGCGAACCCGATGCTGCAGCGCTCGCATTTCCCGCGTGGGCCAGTCCGTCTGGTGCAGCCTGCGCGCCCCGAGCAGTTCCATCAGCCCTGGCAGGATTTCATCCGCCTCGCCACGCAGAACGGTAATCCCCTTGCTGCCGGTGCGAGCGCGCAGCGACCTGTCAAAAGCTTTCAGCGCCCGCACCAGCCGCCAGCGGCTGGCCGCACCCTGGACCATGGTTAGTCGGTCGATAAAAAATACCGGCAACAGCGGTCCGTCAGCAATCGCCGCGAGAAGCGCAGGGTTGTCGTGCAGGCGGAAGTCGCGTGTCAGCCAAAGGATGCCGGGCACCGTCATTCAAACAGTCTCGTCCGCGTGGCCGAGCGTTACCTGGACCACGTCGCAGCGTCCGGTCGCAAACGCGGCCGCACAGCCTTCCAGATAGAACTGCCAGCCACGCAGGAAGGTCTCGTCATAGCCGAGTTGCTGAATGCGTGGGCGGCGCTGCATCATCGTCTCGCACCAGATTCTGCATGTGCGGGCGTAGTCCTGTCCAAAGGCGTGGCTGTCGCGCACGCGCAAGCCAGCCCTTGCCGCCTCATGGGCGATGATGGCGGAACAGGGAAGCATGCCGCCGGGAAAGACATGCTGGCGGATGAAATCTGACCGGCTTCGATAAACCGAGAACTCGGCGTCCGGCACGGTGATCGCCTGCAAGACGGCGCGTCCGCCCGGCGCCAGGCGCGCCTTGAGGGTGGCAAAATAGGTTGGCCAATAGCGCTCGCCTACCGCTTCAATCATCTCGATCGACACAATGTTGTCGAAGCGACCCGCTACCTGCCGGTAATCCTGAAGCCGAACCGCGGCGCGGCCATCGAGCCGAGCGTCAGCATAGCCCTTTTGCGAGGGTGAAAGCGTGATTGCGGTTACGTCGTGACCGCGCTCGGCGGCGGCTTCGGCAAACCCGCCCCAGCCGCAGCCAATTTCCAGCAGGCTTTCGCCGGATGCGAGGCGGGACAGGATGCGTCCGTTCTTTCGGGCCTGGGCGCGTGGCAGATCATCGCCTTCCGCGAACAGCGCCGAGGAATAGGTCATGCCGGGGTCGAGCCAGAGCTGATAGAACTCGTTTCCAACGTCGTAATGTGTGCGAATGTTGCGCTGCGATCCGCGCAGGCTGTTCAGCCGCACCAGCCGGTCGACCAGCCGCATTCGCATGGTCTGAAACCGTCCTGGTTCGCCCCACCCGGCGCGAAGGCTCAGGTTGCGCAGGGCGAGCGACAGGGTGTCCTCGAGCGTTTCGCTGTGCCAGTCGCCGGCGATCCAGCCTTCACCCAACCCCACGTCGCCGCGCAACGCCAGGCGTGGTAGCAGCCGCCAGTCGCGGATTTGCAAATCGGCCTCGGGACCGGAAGTGCCGAAGCGATGGCGCGTGCCTTCGGGCGTCGTCAGCGTCAGCATGCCGTCGCCGATCCCTTCGAGGGCTGACAAAAAGCGGGACCTGAGGGAACGGGTTGCAAGACTCATCAACTGATTTCCTGATCGGGGGGGCTGGGGAGACGGTGATAGGCTGCGCCTTTCAGCTTCAGCCGCAGCGCGTGCCAATAGATCTGCGCGATCACGCGCAGCGCGCCGCCGGGCCGGCGAAGGGTGGTCGCAAGAATCCTGGCTGGGGTAAGCGGGGACAGCGGACCCGACATTGAGGTGTCGATGCCGGCACTGTCCTCCTCTTGGGCGATGCGGATGGCGATGCGATCGGGGTGCAGAGCGAATTTGAAATGATATTGGCCCGCCACCTCCTGGAACGGGGAGACGTGAAAGACCTTGCGTGCGGTTAGCGCCGTTTGGGCCGTGATCGGGGCAAGGTCGGGCCGGGCCAGCAGGTAGCTGTGACGTTGACGAAAGGTGTTGTTGACCTCGGCGATCACGGCGATCAGCGCATCACCCTCGATCAGCATCCAGAAACTGACCGGGTTGAACCAGTAGCCCAGAAAGCGCGGCTGCGTCAGCAGCGCGAGCACCAGCCCCGGACGGCGGGCAATTCCCGCCTCGACAAAGCGTTCCCACGCCCACATCGCCCCGGCGCCCGCGCCGCGCGGTCCGCCGTGATCGGCATCATGAAAAGCGATGATGCCGAATCTGTTGTGGCCCATCAGCCCTGGCGCACGAAAATGTTCGGGTGCCAAGAGTACATGATCTGCATGGGTGCGGAATGTGTGACGCAATTCACCGCGCCGGGCATGGGTGACCAGTGCAGCCATCGCCAGCACTTCGCCTGCCTCAAGGCGCGCGGCAAGTGTCATGACAGCACCGGCATGGGCAGCAGAAGGCGTGCGATGCGCTTGGCGCTGGCGAAGCCGTCTTCGTGAAAGCCGTTGCGCAGCCAGGCTCCAGCAAACCATGTGTTGCGGCGGCCCTGCATCGCGGCAATCCGCGCCTGCGCCTCGACAGCCGACAGATCGAAGACCGGATGGCGGAACGTGACCTGATCGTAGATCAGCCGCGGATCGATGCCGTCATGCTGGTTGAGCGTGACAAACAGCGGATCATCTTCGGGAATGTTCTGCAGCCGATTCATCCAGTAACTGACCCCGACACCAGCAGATCCCGCACCGCTGCGACTGATCCACGAGCTCCAGCAGCGGCGGCGCCGCGGCATCACCGACGGGTCGGCATGCAGTATGGCGTGGTTGGGCTGGAAGCGGATCGCCGAAAGGGCCGAGCGTTCGGCCGTGTCGGCGTCGGTCAACATTGCCAATGCCTGATCGGGGTGGGTGGCCAGAATGACGTGATCAAATTCCTCCACTTCCATCCCCTTTCCGCGCACGGTCACGGAACGGTCTGATCGCGCAACCGATCGCACCGGCGTTCCGGGGCGCAGATCGACGCCGGCCCGGCCGAGCGCCCCGGCCAATCGGTCGACATAGCGGACCGAGCCTCCGTTCACTGTCCACCACTGATGATGCTCGCCACGCGATAAAAGACCGTGGTTGCGCATGAACCGCACGAGCGCGCTGGCTGGGAATGCCCCGATATCGTTATCAGGAGTTGACCAGATCGCCCCGCAAAACGGATAAAGGTAATGGTCGCGGAACCGCGCGCCCAACCCCATATTCTCGATCAGCATCGCAAGGGTCATGTCGGGCGTTCTGGCGACCTCGGCTTCGGCGCCGGCGTTGAAACGCAGAATGTCCCAGATCATCAGATGGAAGCGCGGATCGAGCATATTGCGGCGCTGCCCGTAAAGCGTGTTGCCGGAACGCAAGGCGTACTCCACCCGACCGCCATCCAGCGATACGCCGAAACTCATGTCGCTTCTGGCCAGCGGCACATCGAGATCGCGAAACATCGCCGTAAGATGAGGATAATTCACGTGATTGAAGACGATAAAGCCGGTATCGACCGGCTGGTCCCCCCGCTTGCCTGCAAGAACAGTGCGAGCATGGCCACCCAATCGGGGCTCGCCCTCGAACAGCGTCACCTGGTGATGAAACGACAGCAGCCATGCGCAGGCGAGGCCTGAAATTCCCCCTCCTACGATGGCAATGCGCTGCGGGCAGCCTTTGGCAAGGTCAAAAGGCATTTGGCCCTCTATTTTTGATCTGCTAGCCTTACGCGCGGAACTCGCCTTCGGATCAAAAAATGATCTGAAATACTCCGTCGGCCGTAATGCGCAACATGAACGTTGCATTCGCGCCTGTCAGGCCACGGTTCCGCGAAATTTTCAGACCAATGGTCGAACCATTAGTCGATGGAGATGCTTTGCGTTTCAGGAGGATGGATCAACAACCAATGGAGGATCTTTCCGAACTGAGTCGCGACCTGATTGCCGTCCGTGACCATCGCGACCGTGAGGCATTTGGGCGGCTATTTGACCATTTCGCCCCGCGCCTCAAATCAATGATGCTGCGCGGCGGGTTGCGCGACGGAACGGCAGACGATGTCGTCCAGGACGTCATGTTGGTCGTCTGGCACAAGGCCGGCCAATTCGATCCGCACCGGGCGGACGCGGCTGGATGGATATATGCCATCGCCAGGAACCGGCGCATCGACATGGCCCGCCGTCGCCCCCTGGCTCAACCTGACGAATTACCGGAGATCGAAAGCCTCGAACCTGACGTCACCCAGGTTCTCGCTCTGCAACAGGAAGCGCGTCACCTGAGCGAAGCGCTTTCCCGTCTCGCTCCCGAACAGGCCGAGGCGCTGCGCGCGGCCTATTTCGACGACATTCCCCACAGCCGCATCAGTGAGATGACGGGCTTGCCCCTTGGCACGATCAAGTCCCGCATCCGCCTCGGCCTTGAACGCCTCAGACACGAACTGAGGAATATCGCACCATGACCGACATCCGACATCATATCCCCGATCATATTCTTGACGCATACCGCGCCGGCACCTTGCCGCACGTCTTTGCCGTTGTGGTCGCCACGCACCTTTCGCTTTGCGACCGATGTCGGGCCAGCCATGAAGCCGGCGACATGATCGGCGGCGCGCTGTTGCATCAGGAAGAAGGCGCAGCCTTGGCGGCCGGCGCGCGCGACCGGATGATGGCTGCACTGGATACTTCGCCTTCCCCGCCGCCTTTGCGCGCGTCGGGAATATTCCCGGCCCCCGTCATGCAGGAACTGGGCGGCAGGCCGCCGCGCTGGCGCATGCTGGGCGGCGGCATCCGGCAGCAGATTTTGTCAGCCGATCGCGAAGGATCGCTGCGGTTGCTTTACATCCCGCCCGGCAAGGCGGTTCCCGAACACGGACATCGCGGACAGGAGCTGACGCTGGTGCTGCAAGGCAGCTTTTCCGACAGCGGGGGTAGCTTTCATCGCGGCGATGTCGAGACAGCGCATGAAGAGATCGACCACCAGCCGGTGGCCGGACCCGGCCTTCCCTGCATCTGCCTGGCCGCCACCGACGCGCCTCTTCGTTTCCATGCGATTATCCCCCGGCTGCTGCAGCCGATATTCAGGATCTGAGAGATGGTCTATGAAGGCCGCCGCATCTGGATCATCGGCGCCAGCGCGGGGATCGGCGCGGCTCTGGCGCGTGCGCTGGCCGGATATAGCGCGCATCTGATCCTTTCAGCCCGTGATGAGGAAGCGCTTGCGGGGCTGGCGCAAGATTGCGGCGGCGCGCAGGTCCTGCCGATCGATCTGGCGCAACCTGAAACCCTGGCAGAGGCGGTAAAGACCCTTTCCCTCCAGGGGACGCCCCTGGACGCGATCATCTGCACGGCCGCACTTTACGATCCCGGTCGGGTTGCAGATATCGATCCGGTAAAGGCCGAGGCGATGGTGCGCGTAAACATCTTGGGCTTGATCGAGGTTGCCCGCCTTTGTCCGCCTTTGCTGCGAGATGGCGGCCAATTGGTGTTGTTCGGATCGGTGGCTGGCTATATCGGGCTGCCCAAAGGGCAACCCTACTCCGCAACCAAGGCCGCGGTTAATAACCTGGCAGAAACGCTCGCGGTAGAATTGGCGCCGCGAGTTGATGTGCGATTGGTTTGCCCGGGCTTCGTAGAGACCCGATTGACGGAGCAAAACGATTTTGCCATGCCGGCTATCGTCACCCCCGATGAGGCGGCGAAGGCGGTGCTACACGGCATGCAGAAGCGGGGGTTCGAGATTCACTTCCCACGCCGCTTTACCTGGGTGATGAAGCTGGTCAGTGCCTTGCCCTATGCAGTGTCACTTCGCCTGATAAGGCGGTTGCGCTAAATCCTTCAGCTGAGGCGCCCCGAGAGCGCGACAACGCCGGCCCAAGCAGAAAAACCGGTCAGCAGCGTCCCCCAAAGTCCGTCGATAATCACCTGTTCCCAGGACCAATCGGCAAGCGTGGCGTAGTTGGTCATCTCGTAGGTGCCATAGCACATGAGGCCGACTACGAGGCCACCAATCAGAGCGTGCACGGGATCATGCCCTTTCAGCGCCGGCCAGGAAACCAGCCACACCAGCCCGGCGACATATCCCAGATAGAACAGGGCCGCCGGACCAAGCCGTAACGGTTCGGCAAGCAGATGGCCAACATTACGTTCAAACACCGGACGGATCAGGAACTGGATTCCGACAAAGTCCAGCACCAGAAAGATGGCGGCCGTCAGCCCGTACAACAGGAAAGCTTGAGTCACAGGGAATACCTCGTCCCAAATCGTTTAGGTGCTCGATACCAAGCGTGAGAGGCCGCATGGCAAAAGCCATTTGATATCTTGGATTCCCTTACGTCTTAAATGATCCATCGGATCAGATTCAGCACGCTCGAAAAAGTCCTTTTTCGAAGCATCATGACGAAGCTGCCGAGGGCTATCACCCCAACCCTCTCCGAAAATCGATGAGAATTTCCGATCCGTTTGGGTTCGTCGCCCGTAATGCCACGGGTTGTGTAGATGGCGATTGGATGGATAAATTGATGAACGATGGATCATCGCATTTTATTGAGAGTACCCCAGCCGATCATCCAGATGTGGAGTTTGGAAAGATTGGCGTCTTGCTTATAAATTTGGGCACGCCTGACGCAACGGACTCTGCTTCCCTCCGCCGATATCTGGCGGAATTTCTGACAGATCGCCGCGTTATCGAATGGCCTCGCTGGCTCTGGTATCCGATACTATACGGCATCGTTCTGAACACGCGGCCGAAAAAAGTCGGGAAGGCCTATGAGGCCATTTGGAACAAAGACGAAGACGAAAGTTTCTTGCGGACTTATACCAGAAATCAGGCTTTACTTCTGAGCAAAAGGCTTTCTGATGTCCCTTCGCTGCGTGTCGATTGGGCGATGCGGTACGGTCAGCCTTCGATACGCGACAAGATCTCTGAACTTCAGCAAAGCGGATGCGAAAAAATCCTCCTCTATCCTCTCTATCCCCAATACGCAGCGGCGACAACGGCGACCGTCAATGACGAAAGTTTCAGAGCTCTGACAGAGCTCAGATGGCAACCCGCAATACGTACAGTGCCCAGGTATCATGATGATCCGGTCTATATCGAAGCACTTGCGCGTTCAATTGAAAGTCACTTTTCGACCCTGGACTGGGAACCTGACCTCCTGCTGACGTCCTACCACGGCATACCCATGTCTTATTTCAAGAAGGGAGATCCCTATCACTGCCAATGTTACAAAACATCGAGACTGCTGAGAGAACGTCTCGGCTGGGCCAACGATCGCATCATGGTGACATTTCAATCTAGATTCGGCCCAGAGGAATGGCTCCAGCCATATACCGACAAAACCGTAGAAGCCCTGGCCAAAAATGGGAGCCGGAAAATTGCCGTAGTCAATCCAGGTTTTGTTTCAGATTGTCTCGAAACACTCGAGGAAATGGGTGTAGAGGCAAAAGAGATTTTTCTTGATAACGGCGGTGAAAAATTTACGCACGTCCCATGCTTGAACGACAGCGACATTGGGGTGAATGTCATTGAACACATCGTTCGAAAGGAAATATCTGGCTGGGTTTAAACTGTGTGTCGCAATTTTAATCTTGCCATTTGGAGTTATTTTATTTTCTTTACGCTTTGGCCCGACCACTTATTCTTACCTTGGTATTTTCGATCAAGCGAGCAGACTGCTTCATGATGGCTGAGGAACACCTTGCCATTAAGGTGCTTGAGGAACTCGGTGTCATTGAGCCGGTCCATGACCGGGCCCTTCACCTCGGACAGATGAAACCCAAGGCCCGCATCCGCAAGGCGCCGGTTGATTTCCTCGAGGCTTTCCAGCGCCGATGCGTCGATGGCATTGACCGCCGAGCACATCAGGATGACGTGCTCGAGGTCCGGCCGCTCGGCAACCTGGGCCGCGATGGTATCTTCGAGAAACCGCGAATTGGCGAAGTAGAGGCTTTCATCGACGCGGATCGACAGGATTTGTGGGGTGGTGATGACGGAATGCCGTTCGACGTTGCGATAATGCTCGGTGCCGGGTACCTGCCCGACAATGGCGGTATGCGGCTTGCTGGTGCGGTAAAGGTGCAGCAGCAGCGACAAGAGCACCCCGGCGACGATGCCGAGTTCGACGCCCCAGCCCAGCGTGACGATGATGGTCGCGGCCATGGCCGCGAAGTCGGATTTCGAATAGGCGAAGACCCGGCGCACCGTGCCGAAGTCGACCAGCGACAGCACGGCGACGATGATGGTCGCCGCCAGCGTCGCCTGGGGCAGGCTGGCCAGCAAAGGCGTCAGAAACAATGCGGCGAGCGCGATGCCGACGGCGGTGAAGACGCCGGCGGCCGGTGTCTGCGCGCCGGCGTCGAAATTGACCACCGAGCGGGCAAAGCCGCCGGTGACCGGATAGCCGGATGAAAGACCGGCGGCGATATTGGCCGCGCCGAGCCCGATCAGTTCCTGATCGGGATCGATGCGCTGCCGCCGCTTGGCCGCCAGCGTCTGGCCGACCGAAACGGATTCGACGAAGCCCACCACCGAAATGAGGAAGGCCGGCACAAGCAGCGCCGAGATGAGGTCGAGCGACAGGGCCGGCGCGCCGAAGGCCGGCAGGCCTTGCGGGATTTCCCCCACCAGCGAGACCCCATGCGCGCCGAGATCGAGGCCGGCGGCCAGGACGACCGTCACAGCGACGGCGAGGATTGGTGCGGCCTTGGCCATCATGTCGGCAAGGCGCGTTGGCACGCGGAGCGAGACCAGCAGGGATTTGAGATATTTGCGGGCGACATAGAGGAAAGCCAGAACGCCGATACCGATACCAAGCGTCGTCGGATTGACCGCGCCAAGCTGGCCCGCGAGGGAGAGAAGAATTTCGGGAAAGGTATCACCCCCGCCCGAAACGCCGAGGATATGGCGAAGCTGGCCGGCGGCGATCAGCAGGCCCGAGGCGGTGATGAAGCCTGAAATCACCGGATGCGACAGGAAATTGGCGAGGAAGCCGAGCCGGAAGATCCCCATGACCATGAGCATACCGCCCGAAAGCAGCGCCAGGACGATGGCGGCGGTGAGATAGTCCAGCGTACCCTCTGCCGCGATCTGCCCGACCGCGGAGGCGGTCATCAGCGAGACGACGGCGACCGGGCCGACCGCCAGCGTGCGGCTGGTGCCAAAGATCGCATAGGCGACGAGCGGCAGGATCGAGGCGTAGAGACCGACTTCAGGCGGCAGGCCGGCGAGCATGGCATAGGCCAGCGATTGCGGGATCAGCATGATGGTGACGATCACCGCCGCCAGCAGGTCGCTGGTCAGCACCGTACCGTCATAGGTCCTGGCCCATTGGAGAAACGGGAAATAGCGGGAGGCTTTGAGCATGAACGATGGCGCCGGCAAGAGGAGATTTGGGCGGGCGCTGTCACGTAGAGGGGGGGGTGTGACAGCGCCCGGTCGGACAGTGGGGGTTACTGTCCGATAGACGAATAAAGCGCAGCCGACCGGGCGCCGGAGCGACAATAGCCCAGAACCGGCCCCTCGATAGTATCAATCGCTTCTTCGAAACGGTCGACCTGTGCGGCTGACGGCGTGCCCGTGACGGGGATGTGGACCGCCTTCATGCCGTGCTTTTCAGCTTCGCGGGCGATCGCCGCGAAGGCGGGCTGGCCGGGCTCCTCATTGTCGGGCCTTGCGCACACGATGGCGACATAGCCGTCCTGCGCGAGCTGCGCGACGTCTTCAGGACGGACCTGACCCGTTGTGGCAAACCGATCGTCGATCTTCCTGATGTTCATTTTTCCAGATTTCCAAAAGAGATTGAACGGCCACATCGTCAGGTTGCCCTCAGCCCGATGATAAGAGCGGAAAGAACACGGGCCATTACAATCCTCCAATGAGGTGACGGACGACAAAGACGGTAATGGCGGTCGACGCCATGAAGGTGAGCGTTGCGACGATCGAGCGCGGCGAGACACGCGCCATGCCGCAGACGCCATGGCCGGAGGTGCAGCCCGAGCCGAAATAGACGCCGCCTCCGACGATCAGCCCGCCAACAACAAGCCAGGGCGCCGATGTGGGGCTTTCAAAAGGGATAGTGTAGCCCGTCATGGCCACGATCAGCGCCGGCGCGCCGACGGCGCCGGCAAGGAAAGCAGCCCGCCAGCCCCAATCATTGGAGAACGGCGGAGAACGGCAGAACAAGGCCGGAAAGGATGCCGGTCATGCCGGCGATGCGGCCGTGAAACGCCATCAAAAGCACGGCGGCGAGGCCGATCAGGCTGCCGCCGAATAGCGACAGCCATGGAGTGAATTCTGTCATTGATCCTTGGTCCTTGAGGTCGAAAGATTGAGCATTGCGTAGATTGGGCAGAAGCGGACGAGGGCTGTCACCGCGAGCACCAGCCCGACGATGACGAAGATCCAGGTCCAGACCGGGTTGGCGAACAGGGCCCAGCCGGTGACGAAAGGGGCGACCAGAAGTAGGACGCCGATGATGAGGCGGGCGATGCGGTCCGGGGTTCCAACGTTGAATTTCATGGCTATTCTCTTTCTCTGTTAGGATTTGAGCAGCCAGAATAGTCGGATTTCCGTATCTACGCAATAACGAAGATATTAGGCAAATGACAACCCCGAACGGCGCGCGGCCCTCCTATTTGCAGAACAGCTGATGCATGGTGTGGATGAAGCTTTCGATGCGAGGATCAGCGAGCCGGTAGAACACCTGCTTGCCTTCCTTGCGCCCGACGATCAGCCCCGCCTCGCGCAGCTCGGCGAGCTGTTGTGAAAGACCGGGCTGGCGGATACCGAGCCCATCCTCGAGCTCGCGCACCGACCGCTCGCCCTCAACGAGAGCACATGCGACCAGCAAGCGATCGGGGTTGGCAAGTTTCTTGAGGAACGTGGTGGCTTCCCCGACCTTCCCCTTCAACTCCCGCGCTTCATCCGAAATCAGCATCATGTCCATCAATCGTCCCAGGCGGCGCCTTCAAGCAGGTTCATCGGGATCTTGAGATAGCGCCTGCCGTTATCCTCCGGAACGGGCAACCGGCCGGCATTGGTGTTGATCTGCAAGGCGTGCAGGATCAGCTTGGGCATGGCCAGCGTCTTGTCCCTGGCATCACGGGCAGTAACGAAATCCGCTTCGGTCTTGTGAACCGACATATGGATATTCTTCGCTTTCTGCTCGGCGACGGTCGATTCCCACAAAGGCTCGCGGCCGCCCGGTTGATAGTCGTGACCGGTGAAGATACGGGTCTCGTCGGGCAAGGCCAGAATATCCTGGATCGATTTCCACAATTGCTGCGCGCTGCCACCGGGGAAGTCGGCGCGGGCCGTGCCACTGTCGGGCATGAACAGCGTGTCGTGAACGAAGGCGGCATCGCCGATGACATAGGTGATCGAGGCCAGTGTATGGCCGGGCGAGAACATCACCCTGGCGTCGATATTGCCGACCTTGAAGGTCTCGCCGTCGGCGAAGAGCTTGTCCCACTGCGAGCCATCGGCCGGGAAATCGGGCCAGTTATAAAAGCCCTTCCACAGCTTCTGGACGTCGACAACTTTCTCGCCGATCGCGGTCGGGGCGCCGGTCTTATCCTTGAGATAGGCGGCGGCGGAGAAGTGATCGGCATGGGGATGGGTGTCGAGGATCCACTCAACCTCATAGCCCTTGTCGGCGATGAACTTGAGAATATTGTCGGCATGGGTTGTGGCCGTTGCCGCCGATTTCTCGTCATAGTCGAGCACCGGATCGACGATCGCGCACTTCTTTGTCTCGGGATCGGCGACGACATACTGGATCGACCAGGTGCGCGGATCGAAGAAGCCGGTGACTTCGGGCTTGGCTGTCATGGAATGTTCCTCTTGCTCTTTTCTGGCAACCGCTGGGCGGCTAACGATCAGATAAGTTTGCTTGCGTTTTTTTGCAAGCGTTATTTTATGATTGGATGGAGTTTTCTGCAGAGCCTATTCCGCCGGCGCCACCGGGACAGTGCGGGCGCTCTGCCAGACGAGAGGCACAAGGATCAGTGCGACGGCCGGGAAGATCAGCCAGTTGATGGTCTGCCAGCCCGAGGCGTGCAGCAGTGCGCCGGCGAAGAAGGACGCCGCTGCCACCGTGCCGAAGATCAGGAAATCATTGGCTCCTTGCGCCTTTCCACGCTCGGCATCTGTATGACAGTCGGTGACCATGGCGGTTGCGCCGATGAAGCCGAAATTCCAGCCCACGCCCAACAGGATCAGCGACACGTAGAAATGGACGAGTTGCAGACCTGAGAGGGCGAAGATTGCCGAAAACGCGATCAGCAGCAGGCCGAGTGCCGTCACCCGTTCCTTGCCGAAGCGGGCCATCAGATGGCCGGTGACGAAGCTTGGCGCAAACATTGCGAGCACGTGCCACTGAATGCCGAGCGCGGCGTGATCGACCGAGTGACCATGGCCGACCATGGCGATCGGGGCCGCCGTCATCACGAACACCATCAGCCCATAGGAGACTACGCCGGCCGCGACCGCCAGCATGTAGCGCGGCATCATGAGGATCTGCATCAGCGGCCGTCCGGTATCCACGCGGCCTTTCCCGGCTGCCGCAGCCTTTGGCGTGCGCAGCAACAACAGCACCGGAACCGCCATCAACGCGAGCGCGGCCTGGCTGAGGAAGCTGCCGACATAGGGCGTGCCCGGAACCGCGTCCCGGGTCCAGATGACGAGCTGTGGTCCGATGATCGCGGCGATCAGGCCACCTATCATCACCCAGGAGATCGCCTTGGCTTTCAGTTCGCCGGTCGCGGCATCTGTCGCCGCGAAGCGGTAGCTTTGCACGTAGGCGGCATAAAAGCCGGCGATGAAAGTGCCGATGCAGAAGATTGCGAATGAGGCGGCAAAGATGCCCCAGGCCGCCACCAGCCCGGCCGCCATGCCGAAACCCGTCCCGAGCAGATAGCCGTTGCGTCGCCCGATCTGCCGCATGACGAAGGCTGCGGGAAGCGTGCCGACGGCAAGGCCGAGATTGAACAGGCTGACCGGCAGCGTCACCAGCGCCGGATCGGACGAAAGCTGCTGCCCGACAAGGCCCCCAAGCGAAATGATGATGGGAGGGCTGGCTGCGCCCAGTGCCTGCGCGGCGGTGAGCACATAGATATTGCGTCGGGCAAACGTCTGATTGTCCGGGGTCATGTTCATTCTCGCTTTGCCCTGGCGAAGAGCATCGCGAGGGATGGGGTCGTTGAAGTCAGGTGTCGGGTGCGCAGTAGTGAGCGTAGAGCACGCTCACTACCTCCCGGGCGATGTCGGATTCGATGCGATACCAGATGGTTTGCCCGTCGCGGCGATTGGCGATGATGCCGTCGCGGCGCAGCAAAGCCAGATGCTGCGAAACGGTGGAATCGCGGATGCCGAGGAACTCCGCGAGCTGGCCGACGGACCTCTCCTCATCGATCAGAAGGCAGAGGATCAGCAGGCGGTGCGGACTCGACAACGCCTTCATCAGTTCGCCCGCCTGATCGACGGCGGCGCGCATTTCATCGGGGTTGATGGCGACTTTACTATTCATTCTTGCGTATCTACGTTATTGCGTATATCTAGTCAACAGAATTCCGCCTCCATCAAGCCGGAGGCGGGCCGTCAACGGAGTATCGATCATATGTCTGGTAACCGCCAGATCGTCTGTCCCGGATGCGGCGCGGTCAATCGCGTGCCTGCGGACAAGCCCGCCGAGGCGGGCAAGTGCGGAAAATGCGGCAATGCGTTGTTCAGCGGCAAGCCGCTGGACGCCGATGCCGAGATGTTTGCGCGTCAGACCAGCCGTTCTGACATTCCGGTTCTCGTCGATGTCTGGGCGCCCTGGTGCGGCCCCTGCCGCATGATGGCGCCGGCCTTCGAAGCCGCCTCGGCCATTCTCGAACCGGACATGCGTCTGCTCAAGCTCAATTCCGAGGCGCACCAGGGCGTCGCGGGTCGCCTCGGCATCAGGGGCATCCCGACCATGCTGCTTTATGCGAATGGCCGCGAGATCGGGCGCGTGTCCGGCGCCATGAATACCCAGCAAATCGTCGGATGGGCAAAAGACCAGCTCGCACGGGCTCCCGCCGCGCACAAAGCATCTTAACCCCGAGGGAGGGAGAAATGGAAAGACGGCAATTTCTGGTGGGAGCGGCAGCTCTTGCCTCAATTGGTTTGGGCACTGAAGCCGTACATGCTCAAACATCTGATTCCCGAGCCCGCGTCGTCATCGCGGGTGCAGGCGCAGCAGGTTTGGCCCTTGCCTCGCGGCTGCGCCGCGCCATGCCCAATGCAACCATCACCATCATCGACGCCAAGAAGGAACATCATTTCCAGCCTGGTTTCACCCTGGTTGGCGCTGGCGTCTGGTCCCCAGCCCATGTGACGGAGCGCAACGCCGACTACATGCCGCGCGGCGTCGAATGGGTGGAGGCCGCCGTTGCCGAGTTCGATCCCGAAGCCAACGCCGTGGTGACCACCACCGGGCAGCGGATCGACTATGATTTCCTGATGGTCGCAACAGGCCTGAAGCTCAATTACGAAGCCATCGAGGGCATGGATGTTTCCCTGATCGGCCGAGACGGCATCGCCTCGATCTATGCCGGCCCCGACCAGGCCAGAGCTTCGGCAGCCGCGATCGACAGTTTTATCGACGCTGGTGGCGTTGGCCTCTTCGGCCGTCCGGCCGGCGAGATGAAATGCGCCGGCGCGCCGCTCAAGATCACCTTCATCACCGACGACAAGGCCCGCAGCCGCGGTCGCCGGGGTTCGGTCGAACTGATCTACAACGCGCACAACCCGGCCGTCTTTTCCGTTGCGCCGGTCAATGACAAGGTCGCGGAAATGTTCGCCGGCCGCGACATCGCCGTCAATTACAGCCATGTGCTAAAGGCGATCGATCCGGGCGCAAAGCAGGCGACCTACGCCACCGAAGGCGGAGACGTCACGCTCGATTACGACTTCATCCATGTCGTCCCGCCGATGCGCGCGCCGGACGCCGTGCTGGCAAGCCCCCTGCCCTGGCAGGACGGCGCGCTTGCCGCCGATGGCTGGATCGAGGCCGACAGGTCCACATTGCGCCATCCGCGCTATGCCAACGTCTTCGCCGTCGGCGACATTGCCGGCGTGCCGCGCGGCAAGACGGCGGCCAGCGTCAAATGGCAGGTGCCCGTGGTCGTCGACAACCTCGTCGCCGAAACGGCGGGCCGCACCCCGCAGGCGGTCTACAATGGCTACACCTCCTGCCCGATGGTCACCGGCATCGGCAAGGCGATGCTGATCGAGTTCGACTATGACGGCAATCTGATCCCCTCCTTTCCGTTCATCGATCCGCTGAAGGAATTGTGGGTGTCCTGGCTGATCGAGGAAAAGGGCCTGCTCGGGGCCTATCGCGCCATGCTGCGCGGGCGCGCATAGGGAGAAGAGACCATGAGCGATTTTGATCTCACAACGATCTATTTCATCCTCTCCGAAAGCATGGGCGGCTGGCTCTGGGGGCTCGTCGCCCTCGCCCTCCTGCTTCTCGCCGCGATAGTGGCCGGCATCATGAGGCTTCGCAAAAACAGCACACCGGCCAGGCGCCCGTTCGTTGCCGCGCTTGTGGCCGGCCTGGTGACCACGATTATCTTCACCTTCCTCGTTCCAATCTGGACCTTGGCCGGAGCCGGCGCTCTCGCCGCACCCATCGACGTCCTGTTTGCGGCTCTCTTTGCCCTTGTGCCGGGCGGCGTGGTTGGATCGGCCGTGTTCGTCATCATGGCGTTCGCTTCCAATCGCCGGGTGGCGGCAATCGCCTGATCAAGGCCGAGCAGGCATTTGCGATGGCCCGCCTGGCGGGCCATCGTCGGTCGAAAAACAAATCATTCATGTTCAGCTAAGGTATTCTGATGGTCTTCCCACAGGTGACGGCGTTCTATGCCGCTCTTCTTGGTCTGGTGTTCACCGGCCTGTCGTTCTGGGTCGTCAAGGCTCGTGCGCACCACAAGGTCGCAATGGGAGATGGCGGGCAATTCTCGCTGATCCTGCGCATCCGGAGCCATGCCAACTTCGCGGAATACGTGCCGTTGGGGCTGATCCTGATCGCATTCAACGAAATGGCCGGACTGGATTCCTGGGGGATTCACGCACTTGGCACAGTGCTTGTGCTCGCACGCATCGCTCACCCAATCGGCATGGCCGCGTCTGAGAGTTCGCCGCTACAGAAGCCATTTCGCGGCTTCGGCGTCCTCGGCACCTGGGGCGTGATCCTGATTTCTTCCCTGCTGGTGCTCGCCGGATTGCTCTAGAGCAACGTGCGTTCTGATTGAATCGAAAGGGATTCCAGAGACTGTGCTTTC
>CAZVTK010000089.1:13025-19219 GCA_964629765.1 uncultured Mesorhizobium sp. | reverse complement strand
TCGAGCCGATGATCAATCTCGGCCGCCCGCATGTGAAGGTGCTGGCCGACGGCTGGACGGCGGTGACCCGCGACCGCTCGCTCTCGGCGCAGTACGAGCACACGGTGGGCGTGACGGACACCGGCTGCGAGGTGTTCACCCTGTCGCCGGGCGGGCTCGACCGGCCGGGTTTGCCCGCGCCGTCAGCCTGATCCGCCGCCTCCGCCCTGCCGCTCGCGGCGCAGCTTTGCCCACCAGTCCAGCCTTTTCCTGATCTCGCGCTCGAAGCCCCGGTCCGGCGGATCGTAGAAGGTGCGCCGGCCCATCGCCTCGGGAAAATAATCCTGCCCGGAAAAGGCGTCGGGCGCGTCGTGGTCGTACTGGTAGCCGGCGCCGTAGCCTTCCGACTTCATCAGCTTGGTCGGCGCGTTGAGGATGTGCCGCGGCGGCAGCAGCGAGCCGTTCTCCTTGGCGGCTGCCGTCGCGGCCTTGAACGCCTTGTAGACCGCGTTCGATTTCGGCGCGGTGGCGAGATAGACGCAGGCCTGCGCGAAGGCCAGCTCGCCCTCCGGCGAGCCGAGAAAGTCGTAGGCGTCCTTGGCGGCGTTGGCGACGACCAGCGCCTGCGGGTCGGCGAGCCCGATATCCTCCACCGCCATGCGCACCAGCCGCCGGCCGAGGAAGAGCGGGTCCTCGCCCGCGTCGAACATGCGCGCCAGATAATAAAGCGCGGCGTCGGGGTCCGACCCGCGCACCGATTTGTGCAGCGCCGAGATCAGGTTGTAGTGGCCGTCCTGCCCCTTGTCGTAGACCGGTGCGCGGCGCTGGACGATGCGTTGCAGCCCTTCGGCGTCGAGCGTCTCGCCGGGGCGCGCGGCGCGCCAAACCTCCTCGGCCAGCGTCAGCGAGGCGCGGCCGTCGCCGTCGGCCATGCGGATCAGCACCGCCCGCGCCTCCGCGTCGAGCGGCAGCGCGCTCTCCTCGCGCGCCTCGGCGCGTTCGAGCAGCTTCGCGATGCTTTCGGCATCCAGCGAACGGAACGTCATGACGCGGGCGCGCGACAGCAAGGCGGCGTTGAGCTCGAAGGACGGGTTCTCCGTCGTCGCGCCGACGAGGATGACGGTGCCGTCCTCCATCACCGGCAGGAACGAGTCCTGCTGGGCGCGGTTGAAGCGATGGATCTCGTCGACGAAAAGCAGCGTCTGGCGGCCCTGCGCGCGGCGCAGGCGGGCCGCCTCGAACACCTTCTTCAGGTCGGCGACGCCGGAGAAGATCGCCGAGATCTGCTCGAAGGCAAGGCCGGTGTCGCCCGCCAGCAGCCGTGCGACCGTGGTCTTGCCGGTGCCCGGCGGCCCCCAGAAGATCATGGAGCCGAGCGAGCCGGAGGCGATCATGCGCGTCAGCGCGCCGTCCGGGCCGGTCAGGTGCTCCTGCCCCACCACCTCGTCGAGCGAGCGCGGCCGCAGCCGGTCGGCGAGCGGGCGGCCAGGCTCGGGTCTTGATGGTTCCTGTGACGCAAAGAGGTCCGTCATGGCCTAGAGCCTTTTATGGCGACCCGGAACCGTTCTGCCGGAGCGATTTCGGGCCAAGGTCGAGGGCTTCGGCGAAGGTCGTATCGGGATACGGCCGAGACGAAGACCGAAGGATTTGGCCCGAAAGCGCCCGGCCCGAAGGGTTTCCCGCTGGCGGGCGACCGCGGCGTCGGACGGACTTGGCCGTATCCCGATACGACCTTCGCCGTCCTCCTCGCGGATCGCCTCGCCATCGAGGAAACAGAACTGGTTCCGGTAACCATAAAAGGCTCTAATAGCGCAGCATCTGGCGGATCGTCTGCCCCTGCCGCTCGACCGTGAAGCGCCACCAGCGCGTATCCTCGCCGGCCGCCTGCGCGAGCTGCGCGGCGGTGTCGATCCGCACGCCGTTGACCTCGCGCACGATGTCGCCCGGCATGAAGCCGAAGCTGCCCGCGGGCGAGGCCGGATCGACCTCGACGATGGCGACGCCCTTGGCGTTGGACGCGACGCGCAGCCGCTGCGCCAGCCGCGGCGACAGGACGGCGACGCGCGCGCCCGCGAAGGGGCTGCGCCCGCCGATGGCCGTCTGCTCGGTCGACGCGCCTTCCGGCGCCCGCGCCAGCGTCACGTCGACTGCGATCTCCTCGCCGCGCCGGAACAGACCGAAGGACGCCACGGCATCCAGCGGCTGCGTCGCCAGCCGGTAGCCCAGCGCGTCGGGGTGCTGGATGGGGCTGCCGTTCATGGCGACCAGCACGTCGCCGGGCCTGACGCCGGCGCGCGCGGCCGGCCCGTCGGGGTCGACATCGGTGACGATGGCGCCGGCGGGCCGCGCCATGCCGAGCGCCTCGGCGATCTGCGGCGTCACCGTGTCGAAGGTCGCGCCGATATAAGGCCGCTCGAAGAACTCGGCGCCGCTCCTCGCCGCGTCGACGAAGGCGCGGACCATGTTCGAAGGGATGGCGAAGCCGATGCCGATCGAGCCGCCGCTCTGGCTGAAGATCGCCGTGTTGATGCCGACGACCTCGCCGGCCATGTTGATCAGCGCGCCGCCGGAATTGCCCGGATTGATGGCCGCGTCGGTCTGGATGAAGAAGCCGAAATCGGAAATGCCGATGTGGCTGCGCGCCAGCGCCGAGACGATGCCGCTGGTCGTGGTCTGGCCGACGCCGAACGGGTTGCCGATGGCGAGCACGAGGTCGCCCACCTCCAGCGCGTCCGAATCGCCGATCGGGACGGTCGGGAAAGCTTCGCTGCCGTCGATCTTCAGCACGGCGAGGTCGAGCGACTCGTCCTTCAGAAGCACCGCGCTGGTGAACTCGCGCCCGTCGGACAGCGCGACCTTCACCGAATCGGCATCGCGGATCACATGGAAATTGGTGACCACCAGCCCGTCCTCGCCGACCAGCACGCCGGAGCCGAGCGAGGACGCCTGCTGGCCGCGCGGCAGGCCGCGGCCGAAAAACCGCTCGAAGAAAGGATCGTTGGCAAAGGGCGAGCGCACCTGCTGCTGCGTGGCATAGACGTTGACGACGGCGGGACCGGCCTGACGCACCAGCGGCGCGAAGGAGAGCTGCATGTCGGCGCGGCCGAAGGGCACGCGGCGCTCCGCCGGCTCGCCGCCGATCGCGCCGCGCAGGAGATCCGAGAACACGTCGCCGAGATCCTTGGCAGGCGCGTCCTCGGCGCGCGGGACCGAGGAGTGGAACGCGAGCAGCCCTGCCGCAAGCAGCGCGGCGGCGAATGTCGATCTGCGGAGCATCGGAAACCTCATTGGCTGTCGATGCCATGTTTCAGCAAAATGCGCAAAATGAATGGCTATGCAGCCTGGAGCTAAGCAACAAGCCTAGCGCGACACGTCCCGTAGTTGCTGCGCGATTCGCGCAAAGCCGCGCCGCTCGGCGTGCTGGAGCGGCGTCACGCCCTCGCGATCGGGAATGCCCCGCGCGCCCGCGTCGACCAGCAGCCCGACGATCTCCTGATAGACCGGCCCGCCATCGCCGAGGATCACCGCCTCCAGCAGCGCCGTCCAGCCGAGGTTGTTGACATGGTCGACGTCGATCGCCGTGCCGAGCAGCAGGCGCACCGTTTCGGGGTGGCCGTGATGGGCAGCCGGGATCAGCGCCGTGCCGCCATAGCGGTTTGTGTCGTTGAGGTCGGTCCGGCCGGTGGCAAGGATCGCCGAGAGGATCTCGTTGCGCCCCTCCGCGCCCGCATAGAGGAAGGGCGTGTCCGCAATGCCGTCCCTGGCGTTCACGTCGGCGCCGGCCTCTAGCAGCGCCAGCGCGGCCTCCACATGGTTCGCCCGCGTGGCAAGCAGGAGCGGCGTGCGCCCGCCGGAATCCCGTTCCTCCAGCCCGGCCCCGGCGGCGATCGCCGCGCGCACCGCGGCGGCGTCGCCGCGCGATGCGGCGTCCAGCAGCGCCGCCCCATCCTGCGCCAAGGCAGCACCGGCGACCAGCGCGCCGCCCAACCCGAGAAGAAGCCCTCGCCGCGTCATGGAGCCCTCCGATCTGTCCCGCACAAGAAAAAAGGGGCCTTGCGGCCCCTTCAACTCAATTCACCGGGAGATGGCCACCGGGAGACGGCGTCTTATGCCGCCTCGCTCTCCGAGCCGCCCTCGGCTTCGAGGCGGGCGCGGTCGGCGGCGCCCTTGGCGTCCACGTCGCGGTCGACGAACTCGATCACGGCCATGGCGGCGTTGTCGCCCTGGCGGAAACCGGCCTTCATGATGCGCAGATAGCCGCCGTTGCGGTTGGCGTAGCGGGGCGCGATCGTCTCGAACAGGCGCTTGGTGGCGAAGTCCGACTGGATCTGCGAGGCCGCCTGGCGGCGGGCATGCAGGTCGCCGCGCTTGCCCAGCGTCACCAGCTTCTCGACCACCGGGCGAAGCTCCTTCGCCTTCGGCAGCGTGGTGACGATCTGCTCATGCTCGATGAGCGAGGCCGCCATGTTGGTGAACAGGGCCTTGCGATGGCTGACGCTGCGGCCGAGGCGGCGTCCGGATTTTCCGTGGCGCATGGCGCCCTCCTTCAATGTTGTGGGCAATCGCCCGCGTTCATCAAGAGGCAGTCGGCGGTCGGCGGTCGGCAGTCGAGGATAACCGACTGCCGGCGGCCCACGCGCGATTGCCGCTCAGTACTGGTCCTCGTAGCGCTTGGCGAGATCCTCGATGTTCTCCGGCGGCCAGTCCGGCACTTCCATGCCGAGGTGAAGGCCCATGGAGGCGAGAACTTCCTTGATCTCGTTGAGCGACTTGCGGCCGAAATTCGGCGTGCGCAGCATCTCGGCCTCCGTCTTCTGGATCAGGTCGCCGATATAGACGATGTTGTCGTTCTTCAGGCAGTTGGCCGAGCGGACCGAAAGCTCCAGCTCGTCCACCTTCTTGAGCAGCGCCGGGTTGAAGGCGAGCTCGGTGACCGACTCTGCCGATTCCGGCTTCTGCGGCTCCTCGAAGTTGACGAACAGCGCAAGCTGGTCCTGGAGGATGCGCGCGGCGAAGGCCGTCGCGTCCTCGCCCGAGATCGAGCCGTCGGTCTCGATGGTCATGGTCAGCTTGTCGTAGTCGAGAACCTGGCCCTCGCGGGTGTTCTCGACCTTGTAGGAGACCTTCTTGACCGGCGAATAGAGGCTGTCGACCGGGATGAGTCCGATCGGCGCGTCCTCGGCGCGGTTGCGCTCGGCCGGGACGTAGCCCTTGCCGGTGTTGACCGTGAACTCCATGCGGATCTCCGCGCCCTCGTCGAGGGTGCAGATGATGTGGTCGGGGTTCAGGATCTCGACGTCGCCCACGGTCTGGATGTCGCCGGCGGTGACGGCGCCCGGCCCCGACTTGCGCACGACCATGCGCTTGGGCCCGTCGCCTTCCATCTTGATGGCGATTTCCTTGATGTTGAGCACGATGTCGGTCACGTCCTCGCGCACGCCCGCGATGGACGAGAACTCGTGCAGCACGCCGTCGATCTGCACCGCCGTCACCGCCGCGCCGCGCAGCGAGGACAGGAGCACGCGCCGAAGCGCGTTGCCGAGCGTCAGGCCGAAGCCGCGCTCCAGCGGCTCGGCGACGAGCGTCGTCATCGACTTCCTCTTGGACGAGAACTCGATCTTGTTGGGCTTGATCAGCTCTTGCCAGTTTTTCTGGATCATGTGGTCACCTTCCCTTTGCCCGCCACCATCCAATCGTGACGGGCTTTGCGGAAAGCCGCGCCGGAACCCGGCCTCGTACCGGATTCGCGCGGCAGTTGATGCTAGACGCGGCGCTTCTTGCGCGGGCGGCAGCCATTGTGCGGGATCGGCGTCACGTCGCGGATCGAGGTGATGGTGAAGCCCGCGGCCTGGAGGGCGCGCAGCGCCGACTCGCGGCCGGAACCGGGGCCGTTCACCTCGACCTCAAGCGTGCGCATGCCGTGCTCGGCCGCCTTCTTGGCGCAGTCCTCGGCCGCCATCTGGGCGGCGAAGGGGGTCGACTTGCGCGAGCCCTTGAACCCTTGAGCGCCCGCCGACGACCAGGCGATGGCGTTGCCCTGCGCGTCGGTGATGGTGATCATCGTGTTGTTGAACGTCGAGTTGACGTGCGCGACGCCGGTCGAGATGTTCTTGCGTTCGCGACGGCGAACGCGGGCGGCTTCCTTGGCCAGATGTCTTCTTACTTGATCTCAGACGCCGACGTCACGCCAGCGGCTAAACCAATGAAGTAGGCAG
>CAZVTK010000089.1:0-13015 GCA_964629765.1 uncultured Mesorhizobium sp. | reverse complement strand
GTCGAAAAACCCGACTGCCGACTGCCGATTGCCGACTGCCCTATTTCTTCTTGCCGGCGATCGGCTTGGCCGGGCCCTTGCGGGTGCGGGCATTGGTGTGCGTGCGCTGGCCGCGGACCGGCAGCGAGCGGCGATGGCGCAGGCCGCGATAGCAGCCCAGGTCCATCAGGCGCTTGATGTTCATCGAGACTTCGCGGCGCAGGTCGCCCTCGACCTGATAGTCGCGGTCGATGGCCTCGCGGATCGCCAGCACCTCGGCGTCGGTGAGCTGGTGCACGCGGCGCTCGGCCGGGATGCCCACCTTCTCGACGATCTGCGAAGCGAATTTCGGGCCGATGCCGTGGATGTACTGGAGCGCGATGATCACGCGCTTGTTGGTCGGAATGTTGACGCCGGCTATACGGGCCATCTTCGTCTCCATGTAGGCCGGCAGCAAGCTGGCGGCAGGTTCTTGTTATCCCCGCGTCCGGTGGAGGCCGGCCCTTGCGGGTGTTTTCAGCCAACATGCCGTCATGGCCTCGAAAGGCGTCCGATGCGCATATTGCCGGAAAGACGGGCCGCCATATGCCATATCGGCCCGCCTGTCAACTGCATCTCGCCCTCCCGCGGCGGCCGGCTGCCAAATCCGTCCGCCCGAGACGGCGCTTGATCCCGCCACGGGCTGCTCCTATCAGGCTCGGTGCGGTGCAGGAGCGCGAGATGGCCGGACGAATCCTCTGTTGCATCAACGGCAGTGCCCATTCGAGGCGCGCCGTGGAAGTCGCCACGGAGATGGCGGCGGGCCTCGGCCGGGGCTTGAGCTTCCTCCTCGTCAACGAGAAGCGGCCGGCAAGCGGCTATCCGCCCATCAAGTCCTGGACGGAAGAGGAAGCGCAGGACCTGCTCGACATAGCGGCGCGCTATGCCACCAGCCACGGCGCGAAGACCGTCAAGCGCATCCTTTTCGACAGCGAGGACGTGGCGGATGCGATCCTGGAATGCACCGCGAAGATCGAAGCCGATCACATCGTGATGGGGACCGGCAATCCCCCTTTCATCGGGCGCCTGCTGCTGGGCTCCGTCTCGGCCGCGATCGTCGCCCGCGCGCCTTGCAGCGTCACCGTCGCGCGATGAGCCGCAGCCGGGCGGCCGGTCGACGCGCCGCCGCCGAAAGGGTCAGCGCGAGGTCAGAACCTTGTCGATCTGGCCCGTCACGTCGTCGATGGCGGCCATGCCGTCGACGCCGGCGAGCAGGCGCTTGGCGTGATAGTAGCCGGTCAGCGGCGCCGTCTTCTTGTAATATTCGCGCAGGCGCTCGTCGAACACCTCGGGATTGTCGTCCTTGCGCGCCGGCTGGCCGGCGGCCTTCGCGTCCTCGGCCCGCTTGACGATGCGGCCGACGAGGGCCTTGTCGTCGACGACGAGCTCGATGACCACGTCGAGCGGCTTGCCGGCCTTCGCGAGCATCGCCTCCAGCTCGTCGGCCTGCGCCAGCGTGCGCGGATAGCCGTCGAGGATGAAGCCGCCCGCGCAATCCGGCTCGGCGATCCGCTCGGCGACGATGGCGTTGACGATCGCGTCGGAGACGAGCTCGCCGGCGTCCATCACGGCCTTGGCGCGCTTGCCCACCTCGGTGCCTGCCTTAACGGCCGCGCGCAGCATGTCGCCCGTGGAGAGCTGGGGTATGCCGTGCTTCTCGACCAGCCGCTGTGCCTGCGTCCCCTTCCCCGCCCCCGGGGGCCCCAGCAGAATCAGCCTCATTTCCCTCTCTTGCCCCCGCGCAGCTTCGACTTCTTGATCAGCCCCTCATACTGGTGCGCGATCAGGTGTCCCTGGATCTGCGCCACGGTGTCGAGCGTCACGCTGACCACGATGAGCAGCGACGTGCCGCCCAGATAGAAGGGGACGCCCGTCGCCGAGATCAGGAACTCGGGAATGAGGCAGACCACCAGAAGATAGAGCGCGCCGACCAGGGTGATGCGCGTCAGGACGTAGTCGATATATTCGGCCGTCCGCTCGCCCGGACGATAGCCCGGGATGAAGCCGGAATGCTTCTTCAACTGGTCGGCGGTGTCCTTCGGGTTGAAGACGATGGCCGTGTAGAAGAAGGCGAAGAAGACGATCATCGCCCCGTAGAGGAACATGTAGATCGGCTGGCCATGGCCGACCGCGGCGAGGATGCTCGACGCCCAGGCCGGCAGCGTCGTCGTGTCGGAGAAGCCGGCGACGGTCGCCGGCAGCAGCAGCAGCGACGAGGCGAAGATCGGCGGGATGACGCCCGAGGTGTTGAGCTTGAGCGGCAGGTGCGAGGTGTCGCCCTGGAACATGCGGTTGCCGACCTGCCGCTTCGGATACTGGATCAGCAGGCGGCGCTGGGCGCGCTCGAAGAACACGATCACGGCGACGAGCACGACGGCGAGCACGATGATCGCGAGGATCAGGCCGGTGGACAGCGCCCCGGTGCGGCCGAGCTCCAGCGTGCCGGAGATGGCCGAGGGCAGGCCCGCGACGATGCCGGCGAAGATGATGAGCGAGATGCCGTTGCCGATGCCGCGCGCGGTGATCTGCTCGCCGAGCCACATCAGGAACATGGTGCCGCCGACCAGCGTGATGACCGCCGAGATGCGGAAGAACCAGCCCGGATCGGCGACGATGTCGGTGCCGCTCTCCAGCCCGACCGAGATGCCGTAGGCCTGCACCACGGCCAGCAGCACGGTGCCGTAGCGGGTGTACTGGTTGATGATCTTGCGGCCCTGCTCGCCTTCCTTCTTCAGCGCTTCCAGCGTCGGCACGACCGACGTCATCAACTGCATGATGATGGAGGCGGAAATGTAGGGCATGATGCCGAGCGCGAAGATCGCCATGCGCTCGACGGCGCCGCCCGCGAACATGTTGAACATGCCGAGCACGCCGCCCGACTGCGACTGGAACGCCTGGGCGAAGGCTTCGGGATTGATGCCCGGCATCGGAATGTAGGTGCCGAGGCGGTAGACCAGCAGCGCGCCGAGCGTGAACCAGATTCGCTTCTTGAGATCCTCGGCCTTCGCGAAGGCGGCAAAGTTCAGGTTCGAGGCAAGTTGCTCAGCAGCCGATGCCATAGGGATGTCTCCGCTGGGTCATGCGCGGCAGCCGCGCCGGGCGCGGCCATGGCATGTCGCCGAAGCTGGTGAGATAGGCTCCGGTCCGACAAGATGCAAGCGGCGGCCCCTGCCCTTTCGCGCCCGCCGCATGCGACTTATAGCGCGAAGGAGGCCGGGGCCGCCGCTTCGATCGTAGCTCTTACTCGGCAGCGGCTGCCTTGGGCTCGGGCAGCTTCACCGAACCGCCGGCCTTCTCGATCTTCTCGATGGCCGTCTTCGATGCGCCGGCCACGTCGAGCGTGAGCTTCGCCTTGATGTCGCCGTCGCCGAGGATGCGAACACCGTCGAGGGCGCGGCGAACGACGCCGGCCTTGACCAGCGCGGCGGCATCGACCGTCTCCCTGGCGTCGAGCTTGCCGGCATCGACCGCCGCCTGGAGCCGCGCGACCGAGACGGTGGCGAAGTCCTGGGCCGACGGGTTGCGGAAGCCGCGCTTCGGCAGGCGGCGGTAGAGCGGCATCTGACCGCCCTCGAAGCCGTTGATGGCGACGCCGGAGCGCGAGCTCTGGCCCTTCACGCCGCGGCCTGCGGTCTTGCCGGAGCCTGAGCCGATGCCGCGGCCGAGACGCTTGCGCGACTTGGTCGCGCCGTCCTTGTCACGCAGTTCGTTGAGTTTCATCGTTTTTCTCCTCGCGCGCCGGTCACGCCTCGTCCACGATGCGGACGAGGTGGCTGACGCTGGCGATCATGCCGCGCACGGAGGGGGTGTCCTCGAGCGTGCGGCGACGATGCATCTTGTTGAGACCGAGGCCGATCAGCGTCGCGCGCTGCTCGGCCGGGCGGCGGATCGGGCTGCCGATCTGCTCGACGGTGATGGACTTTGCTGCCGGCTTCTTGGCCATGGTTCGCTTCCTTCCGGCTTATTCCTCGCCCGCGACGGCGGCGCCGCGGCGCGCCTGCAAGGCGGAATACTTGATGCCGCGCTGGGCAGCCACGTCCTTGGGATGGAGCTGGCTCTTCAGCGCGTCGAACGTGGCGCGCACCATGTTGTAGGGGTTCGACGAACCCATCGACTTGGCGACCACGTCGTGCATGCCCAGGGTCTCGAAGACGGCGCGCATGGGGCCGCCCGCGATGATGCCCGTGCCGGGCTTGGCGGCGCGCAGCAGCACCTTGCCGGCGCCCCAGCGGCCCTCGACGTCGTGGTGCAGGGTGCGGCCCGAACGCAGCGGCACGAAGATCATGTCGCGCTTGGCGCTCTCGGTCGCCTTGCGGATCGCCTCCGGCACCTCGCGCGCCTTGCCGTGGCCGAAGCCGACGCGGCCCTTCTGGTCGCCGACGACGACCAGCGCGGCGAAGCCGAAGCGCCGGCCGCCCTTCACGACCTTGGCGACGCGGTTGATGTGGACGAGCTTGTCCACCATGCCGTCGTCGCGCTCCTCGCGGTCGCGGCTGCGCTCGCGGCCGCCTTCCCTACGTTCCTGTGCCATGATCCTGTCCTTGTTCTTTTCCGGAAAGCACGGGTTGATGATGATCCGGCGGGCTCATGCCGCCGGGGCGAAGATCAGAACTCCAGCCCGCCCTCGCGGGCGGCGTCGGCCAGCGCCTTGACGCGGCCGTGATAGATGAAGGCGCCGCGGTCGAACACGACCTGCCTGACGCCGGCCTTGACCGCGCGCTCGGCGACCAGCTTGCCCACGGCGGCGGCGGCCGACACGTTGGCGCCGGACTTGAGCGAGCCCTTCAGCTCCTTGTCGAGCGAGGACGCGGCGGCGACGGTGTGGCCCCTGGCGTCATCGATCACCTGCGCATAGATGTGCAGCGACGAGCGATGCACGGACAGGCGCGGACGTTCTCCCGCGACCTTCTTGAGCTGGCGACGGATGCGCTGCGCGCGCTTCTGGATGGCAGCCTTATCGGCCATGACATGCTCCTGCCTTGAAAAACGGGGCGCGCCCTGTGCGGTAGCGCAAGGCTCCCGCGACGCCGCCCCGTGGCGTTGTCCTTACTTCTTCTTGCCTTCCTTGCGCACGATGCGCTCGGAGGCGTACTTCACGCCCTTGCCCTTGTAGGGCTCGGGACCGCGATATTCGCGGATCTCGGCGGCCACCTGGCCGACCTGCTGCTTGTCGATGCCGGACACGACGATCTCGGTCGGCTTCGGCGTTACGATCGTGATTCCCTCGGGGGTCTGGTAGACGACCTCATGGCTGAAGCCAAGCGAGAGCTGGAGGTTCCTGCCCTGCATGGCGGCGCGGTAGCCGACGCCGTTGATCTCGAGCTTCTTCTCGAAGCCGTCCTTCACACCCGCAAGGATGTTGACGATCCGGGTGCGCGACATGCCCCATTTGGAGCGCGCGCCCTTCGACTGGTCGCGCGGCTCGACGGCGATCTGGCCGTTGTCGAGCTTGACCAGCACCTCGTCGTTGACGACGAAGTTGAGTTCGCCCTTGGGGCCCTTGGCGGTGACCGTCTGGCCGTTGACCGCGGCGGTGACGCCAGCGGGCACGGATACGGGCTTCTTGCCGATACGGGACATTGTTCTCGTCCTTCTCTTCTCTCAGCCGGTCAGAACACCTGGCAGAGGAGCTCTCCGCCGACATTCTGCTCGCGCGCCTCGTGGTCGGCCATCACGCCCTTCGGGGTCGAAAGGATGGCGATGCCGAGGCCGTTGGCGACGTGCGGGATCGACTTGGCCGAAACGTAGACGCGGCGGCCAGGCTTCGACACGCGGGCGATCTCGCGGATCACCGGAGCGCCGTCGAAATACTTCAGCTCGATCTCGATCTCGGACTTGCCGTTGTCGAAGTCGGTCTGGCTGTAGTCGCGGATGTAGCCTTCGGACTTCAGCACCTCCAGAACGCGGGCGCGCAGGCGCGAGGCCGGCGTCGACACGGTGTTCTTGCGGCGGCCGTAGGCGTTGCGGATGCGGGTGAGCATATCGCCGAGCGGATCACTCAATGCCATGATCGTGTCTCCTTACCAGCTCGACTTCACCAGGCCCGGAACCAGGCCCTTGTTGCCCAGTTCGCGCAGCGCGACACGCGACATGCCGAGCTTGCGGTAGAAGGCGCGCGGACGGCCCGTTACCTCGCAGCGGTTGCGGATGCGGGTCTTGGCCGAGTTGCGCGGCAGCGCGGCCAACTGGAGCTGGGCGCGAAAACGCTCGTCCATCGGCTTCGACTGGTCCATCACGATGGCCTTGAGGGCGCGGCGCCTGGCGGCGAACCGCGCGGTCAGCGCGCGGCGCTTCTTGTTCTTCTCGACTGAGCTGGTCTTTGCCATTTCAGATGTCTTCCTTTGCTCGCTGCCGTTACTGCCGGAAGGGGAAGTTGAAGGCCTTGAGCAGAGCCCGGGCCTCGTCGTCCGTCTTGGCGGTCGTGCAAACGATGATGTCCATGCCCCAGATCTGATCGACCTTGTCGTAGTTGATCTCCGGGAACACGATGTGCTCCTTGACGCCCATGGCGAAATTGCCGCGGCCGTCGAAGCTCTTGGGGTTCAGGCCGCGGAAGTCGCGCACGCGCGGCAGCGCGATCGTGACCAGACGATCCATGAATTCGTACATGCGCTCGCGGCGAAGGGTGACCTTGGCGCCGATCGGCATGTTCTCGCGGACCTTGAAGCCCGCGATCGAGTTGCGCGCGCGGGTGATGACCGCCTTCTGTCCGGCGATCTGCGCGAGGTCCTCGGCCGCTACCGACGGCTTCTTGGAATCGCCGGTCGCCTCGCCGACGCCCATGTTGATGACGATCTTGTCGAGACGCGGGATCTGCATCTCGTTGTCGTACTTGAACTGCTCCTGAAGCGCGGCGCGGATGGTGTCGCGATACAGCTTCTTCAGGCGGGGCTCGTACTTCGCCTCAGCCATTGATCGTTTCTCCCGAGCGCTTGGCGACACGCACCTTCTTGTCGCCTTCGACCTTGAAGCCGACGCGGGTCGGCTTGCCGTCCTTCGGATCGGCGACGGCGATGTTCGACAGGTGGATCGGCGCTTCCTTGCGGATGAGCCCGCCTTCCTGGTTCTGCGTCTGGCGCTGGTGGCGCACGACGACGTTGACGCCGCGCACCACGGCGCGGTCTTCCTTCGGCATGACGCGCAGCACCTCGCCGGTGCGGCCCTTGTCCTTGCCGGCGAGCACGACGACCTTGTCGCCCTTGCGGATCTTCTGCATGGCTCTCTCAGCTCCTCAAAGCACTTCGGGCGCGAGCGAGATGATCTTCATGTGGTTCTTGGCGCGAAGCTCGCGCGGAACCGGCCCGAAGATACGCGTGCCGATCGGCTCTTTCTTGTTGTCGACCAGAACGGCGGCGTTCTTGTCGAAGCGGATGACGCTGCCGTCGGGACGGCGGATGTCCTTGGCGGTGCGAACCACCACGGCCTTCATCACGTCGCCCTTCTTCACGCGGCCGCGCGGAATGGCCTCCTTGATCGACACGACGATGATGTCGCCGACCGAGGCGTATTTCCGCTTCGAGCCGCCCAGCACCTTGATGCACATGACACGACGCGCGCCGGAATTGTCCGCCACGTCGAGGTTTGTTTGCATCTGAATCATGACCGGTCGCCTTCTTCTTGCATTCCGCGAGGTGCCTCAGGGCGCCCTCACCGGCATTCCTGTGTTCTTCAGACCCAATCCGTCAAACTTTGACCGCGGACTGCGTCTCGTTGGAGATCACGATCCACTTCTTGTCCCTGGAGATCGGCTTCGACTCCTCGATGGAGACGATGTCGCCGACCTTGCAGGAGTTGTTCTCGTCGTGGGCCTTGTAGTTCTTCGACTGGCGAACGGTCTTCTTCATCACCGGATGGGTGAAGCGACGCTCGACCCTGACCACGACGGTCTTCTCGTTCTTGTCGCTGACGACCGTGCCCTGCATAACGCGCTTCGGCATTTGTCTATCCTCAAGCCTTCTTGCCGGCCGACTTCTCGGCCAGGATCGTCTTCACCCGCGCAATGTCCTTGCGGACCTGGTTGACGCGGGCGGTCTTCTCGAGCTGGCCGGTGGCCTTCTGGAAGCGCAGGTTGAACTGCTCCTTCTTCAGGCTGGCGAGATCGTCGTTCAACTGGTCGGGCGTCTTGGCCCGGACGTCGGCGGCTTTCATCTCAGCGCCCTTCCCTATTCTGCGATGCGCGCGACGAAGCGCGTGCGGACCGAGAGCTTGGCGGCGCCGAGGCGGAGCGCCTCGCGGGCGGTCTCCTCGGGAACGCCGTCGATCTCGAACATGATGCGGCCCGGCTTGATGCGGGCGGCCCAGTATTCGACCGCGCCCTTGCCCTTGCCCATGCGGACTTCCGTCGGCTTGCCGGTCACCGGCACGTCCGGGAAGATACGGATCCAGACGCGGCCCTGGCGCTTCATCTCGCGGGTGATCGCGCGGCGGGCCGCCTCGATCTCGCGCGCGTTGACGCGGTTGGGCTCCAGCGCCTTCAGGCCGAAGCCGCCGAAGGCGAGATCCGTCCCGCCCTTGGCGGTGCCGTGGATACGGCCCTTGAACTGCTTGCGGAACTTCGTGCGCTTTGGCTGCAACATCGTTCTATTCTCCGAATTCTCTCAGTGCAGCGCTCAGGCGTGCTCGCGCTCGCGGCGACGGCCGCCACCGGTCTGCTCGCCCTCGGTCGCACGACGCTCCGACGCCATCGGGTCGTGCTCCATGATCTCGCCCTTGAACACCCACACCTTGACGCCGCAGATGCCGTAGGCGGTCTGCGCCTCGGCCGTGCCGTAGTCGACGTCGGCGCGCAGCGTGTGCAGCGGGACGCGGCCTTCGCGATACCACTCCATGCGCGCGATCTCGGCGCCGCCCAGGCGACCCGCGCAGTTGATGCGGATGCCCTCGGCGCCGAGGCGCATCGCCGACTGCACGGCGCGCTTCATCGCGCGGCGAAACGCCACGCGGCGCTCGAGCTGCTGGGCGATCGACTGCGCAATCAGCGTCGCGTCGGTCTCGGGCTTGCGAACCTCGACGATGTTGAGGCTGGTGTCCGACTTGGTCATCTCGGTCAGCTTCTTGCGAAGCTTCTCGATGTCGGCGCCCTTCTTGCCGATGATCAGGCCCGGACGCGCGGCGTGGATCGTCACGCGGCACTTCTTGTGCGGGCGCTCGATCACGATCTTGGAGACGGCGGCCTGCTTCAGCTCCTTCTCCAGATAGGCGCGGATCTTCAGGTCCTCGTGCAGCAGCCTGCCGTATTCGCCGGTGTTGGCGTACCAGCGCGAATCCCAGGTGCGGTTGATGCCGAGGCGCAGGCCGATCGGGTTGATTTTCTGGCCCATCAGGCGGCCTCCACTTTCTCTTCGACTTCGCGCACGACGATGGTCAGGTGCGCGAACGGCTTCTCGATACGCGAAGCCCGCCCACGCCCGCGGGCGTGAAAACGCTTCATGACGATCGACTTGCCGACATAGGCCTCGGCGACGACGAGCGCATCCACGTCGAGATTGTTGTTGTTCTCGGCATTGGCGATCGCCGATTCCATCGTCTTCTTCACCGTGCCCGAAATGCGCTTGCGCGAGAATTCGAGGTCGTTCAGCGCGGTCGCCACCTTCTTGCCGCGGATCAGCGCGGCAACCAGGTTCAGCTTCTGCGGGCTGATGCGGATCGTCTTCAGGACGGCGCGCGCCTCGTTGTCGGCGAGCGGGCGCGGTGCTTTGGCCTTGCCCATCGTTACTTCCTCTTCGCCTTCTTGTCGGCGCCGTGGCCGTAATAGGTGCGGCTCGGCGCGAATTCGCCGAACTTGTGGCCGACCATCTCTTCGTTGACGGCAACCGGCACATGCTTCTGGCCGTTGTAGACGCCGAAGGTCAGGCCGACGAACTGCGGCAGGATGGTGGAGCGACGGCTCCACACCTTGATGACTTCGCTACGGCCGCCTTCGCGCGACTTGTCCGCCTTCTTGAGCATATAGCCGTCGACGAACGGGCCTTTCCAAACTGAACGGGACACGTCAGCCTACCTCTTCTTAGCTCTTGCGCTGGTGGCGCGAGCGCATGATGAACTTGTCGGTCGCCTTATTGGACCGCGTCTTCTTGCCCTTCGTAGGCTTGCCCCACGGGGTGACCGGGTGACGGCCGCCCGAGGTACGTCCCTCGCCGCCGCCATGCGGGTGGTCGACGGGGTTCATGGTCACGCCGCGATTGTGCGGGCGCCGGCCCAGCCAGCGCGAACGCCCGGCCTTGCCGAGGTTCACGTTGCCATGGTCGGGGTTCGACACCGCGCCGACGGTCGCAAAGCAGGAGCCGTGGACGACGCGCTGCTCGCCCGAGTTCAGGCGCAGGATCGCCATGCCCTGGTCGCGGCCGACGAGCTGGGCGTAGGCGCCGGCCGAACGGGCGATCTGGCCGCCCTTGCCCGGCTTCAGCTCGACATTGTGGACGATCGTGCCGACCGGCATGGAGCCCAGCGGCATCGCATTGCCCGGCTTCACGTCGACGGCCTCGCCGGCCACGACCTCGTCGCCGACCGCCAGGCGCTGCGGCGCCAGGATGTAGGCGAGCTCGCCGTCGGCATACTTCACCAGCGCGATGAAAGCCGTGCGGTTCGGATCGTATTCCAGCCGCTCCACCGTTCCGGCGACGTCGAACTTGCGCCGCTTGAAGTCGACGATGCGGTAGGTCCGCTTGTGGCCGCCGCCGCGGAAGCGCGTGGTCACGCGGCCGAGATTGTTGCGGCCGCCCTTGGAGGTCAGGCCCTCGGTCAGGCCCTTGACCGGCTTGCCCTTGTGCAGGCCGGAACGGTCGACGATGACCAGCTGGCGCTGGCTCGGCGTGACCGGCTTGTAGCTTTTCAGTGCCATCTTTTCACCCTCAAAGGCCGGTGGCGATGTCGATCGCGTGGCCGTCGGCCAGCGTCACGACAGCCTTCTTCACGTCGCCCTGGCGGCCGATCGTGCCGCGGAAGCGCTTGACCTTGCCCTTGCGCACCAGCGTGTTGACGCCGGTGACCTTGACGCCGAACAGCGCCTCGACCGCGGCCTTGATCTCCGGCTTGGTCGCGCCCTTCGCGACCTTGAAGACCACCTGGTTCTGCTCGGACGCCATCGTCGACTTCTCGGTGACGACGGGGCTGACGATCACGTCGTAGTGGCGAAGGTCAGTCATTTGAACCGCTCCTCAAGCGCCTCGATCGCGGCCTTGGACAGGACCAGCGTGTTGCGGCGCAGAATGTCGTAGACGTTGATGCCCTGGATCGGCAGCACGTCGATGCCCTTGATGTTGGACGCGGCGCGCTTGAAGCCGGCATCCACCTCGGCGCCGCCGATGACGAGCGCGTTGGCGAGGCCGAGCCTGGCGAGCGAAGCCGCCAGCTCCTTGGTCTTGCCGTCCTTGACCGCCAGGTCGTCGAGAACGATCAGGCTTTCAGCCTTCACCTTCGCCGACAAAGCGTGCTTAAGGCCGAGCGCGCGGACCTTCTTGGGCAGGTCGTGCTCATGGCTGCGCGCCACCGGCCCGTGAGCCTTGCCGCCGCCGCGGAACTGCGGGGCGCGGGCCGAAGAGTGGCGGGCGCGGCCCGTGCCCTTCTGCTTGTACATCTTGGCGCCGGTGCGGGCGACGTCGGCGCGGCCCTGCGCCTGATGCGTGCCCTGCTGCTTGCGCGCCAACTGCCAGCGCACGACGCGCTGGAGGATGTCCTCGCGCGGGTCGAGGCCGAAAATGGCGTCGGAGAGCGCTACCTTGCCGGCGTCCGTGCCGGCGAGCGTGGTGACCTTCAGATCCATCTCAATCAAGCCCCTGCATTGGCGCGCAGCGCGGCCGGCTTCGGCGCGCCTTCGGGCAGCGTCGCCTTGACGGCGTCGCGCACGGTGATCCACGACCCCTTGGAACCCGGGACCGCGCCGCGGATCAGGATCAGGCCGCGGCCGAGGTCGGTGGAAACCACCTCGAGGTTCTGGGTCGTGACGCGCGTCGTGCCCATGTGGCCGGCCATCTTCTTGCCCTTGAACACCTTGCCGGGGTCCTGGCGCTGGCCGGTCGAGCCGTGCACGCGGTGCGACAGCGAGTTGCCGTGGGTGGCGCGGCCGCCGCCGAAATTGTGGCGCTTCATGACGCCCTGAAAACCCTTGCCGATCGAATTGCCGGTCACGTCGACCTTCTGGCCGGGCACGAAGTGCTCCACGGTGATCTCGGCGCCGACGTCGAGCAAGTTCTCCGGCGACACGCGGAACTCGGCGACCTTGGCCTTGGGCTCCACGGAGGCGGTGGCGAAGTGGCCGCGCAGCGCCTTGGTCGTGTTCTTGACCTTGGCGAGGCCCACGCCGAGCTGCACCGCGGTGTAGCCGTTCTTCTCCTGAGTGCGCAGCGCGACGACCTGCAGGTTCTCGACACGGAGAACCGTCACAGGCACATGCTCGCCCGCATCATTGTAGATGCGGGTCATGCCCACCTTCTGTGCGATAACACCTGAACGCATCGGTTCAATCTTCCTTCAGAGGAGCCTTGGCAAAGACCGTCAGGCTCTTGGTATCTTCAGGTTTTCCAGAGGGACAACCCGTCGGGGCCCCGCCCCTTTACGCCCCTTGCCGTCAGAGCTTGATCTCGACGTCGACGCCGGCCGCCAGATCGAGCTTCATCAGCGCGTCGACCGTCTGCGGAGTCGGGTCGACGATGTCGAGGAGGCGCTTGTGGGTGCGCATCTCGAACTGCTCGCGGCTCTTCTTGTCGATGTGCGGCGAGCGGTTCACCGTGAACTTCTCGATGCGCGTCGGCAGCGGCACGGGGCCGCGCACGCTGGCGCCGGTGCGCTTGGCGGTCGACACGATCTCGCGGGTCGATGCGTCGAGCACGCGATGGTCGAACGCTTTAAGTCGGATGCGGATATTCTGGCCGTTCATCTTCTTATTCCCTGTTCTGCCGCGGCGCGGGGCACTCCCGCGCCCGCGTCAGATGCCTGTCCGTTTCCGTCTTTACTCGGTAATGGATGCGACGATGCCGGATCCGACGGTGCGGCCGCCCTC
>CAZVTK010000088.1:0-19412 GCA_964629765.1 uncultured Mesorhizobium sp. | reverse complement strand
CCGAACTCGACCACCGGGCAGTAATCCTTGATGAAGCGCGCATCCGACGTTCCGCCGCCGGTGGTCAGCGCCGGCCGGCGGCCCGTCGTCGCCTCCACCGAGCCGGACAGCGTCGCGATCAGCGTCTCGTCGCGGGTCAGGAACACCGGGCTCGGCATCGGCCGCCACGCCAGCTCGTAGTCGATCGGCGTATCGCGGCCGGGGCGCAGCCGCGCCTTCCTTGCCGCCTTGTCCAGCCGGTTGTGGATCTCGGCCTGCAACGTCTCGGCGCTCCAGTTGTCGTTGAAGCGCACGTTGAACGCGGCACTTGCCCGTGCGGGAATGACGTTCGCCGCCGGGTTGCCGACGTCGATGCTGGTGATTTCGAGATTGGTCGGCTGGAATTCGCCCGTACCCGCGTCCAGCGGCGGATTGAGCAGCGCGTCGGCCAGCGTGAGGATGCCGCGCACGGGATTGTCGGCCAGATGCGGATAGGCCGCGTGGCCCTGCACGCCGTTGACGGTGATCACGCCCGACACCGAGCCGCGCCGGCCGATCTTGATCGTATCGCCCAGCGCCTCGACATTGGTCGGCTCGCCGACGATGGCCGCGTCCCATGTCTCGCCGCGCTTGGCCGCCCAGTCGAGCAGCTTCACCGTGCCGTTGATCGACGGACCTTCCTCGTCGCCGGTGATCAGCAGCGACAGCGAGCCCTTCAGCGGCCCGTTCGCCTTCACATGGCGCGCGAGCGCCGCGACGAAGCAGGCGATGCCACCCTTCATGTCCACCGCGCCGCGGCCCCACATCTCGCCGTTCTCGATCTTCCCCGAAAAGGGCGGATGCCGCCACGCGGCCTCGTCTCCGGGCGGCACGACATCGGTGTGGCCGGCGAACATCAGGTGCGGGCCGTTGCCCGAGACGCGGGCGTAGAGATTGTGTACGTCCGGCGTGCCGTCCTCGGAGAAGACCGGCCGCTCCACGGCGAATCCCAGCGGCTTGAGCATCGCCTCCAGCGCCGTCAGCGCACCGCCTTCGGCGGGCGTCACCGACGGGCAGCGGATCAGCGTGGCGAGGTTTTCGGCGGGATCGACGGGCAGGCTCATGGGCGCCGAGCGATAGTCGAATCCGCAACGCCTGTCACGTCAAGCCTGTCGTGACGAAACGCGGTCAGGCCGGCGCGTTGGTCTGGCGGCCGTATTTGTTGGGCCCCTGCGTGCCGGGAAACACGCACAGCGCCAGGAAGGCGACGATCGACACCACCGGCACGAACAGGGCAACGGCGAGCAGGCCGGGCCGGTCGAGGTCGTGCAGCCGCTTCACGCCGAGCGCGACGTTCGCCCACAGCGAGACGAAGAACGTCACCGCGAAGGCGAACTCCCAGGCCGAGGCGTCGAGGCCGCCCTGCTGCGCCACGATCGTGCGGTAGAGGAAGAACGCCTGCACCACCGCGAGCAGGAGGCCGGCGAGGAAATAGGCCGCGCGCGAGACGCGGCCCGAAATTCCGAAGAACAGCCAGAAGAGCTGGTTTCTAGCCAAGCGGGTCCGGTCCGTATCTGTTGGCGCCGCGCGTGCCCTCGAGCGCGCCGAGCTCGATCAGCAGCCAGATCGGGCCGATGATCGGGATCAGGATGATGAGCGTCCACCAGCCCGATTTGTCGCGGTCGTGCCAGCGTTTGGCATAGAGCGCCAGCGCCGGATAGATCGCCGCCAGCGTGAAGACGATGCCGAGCACGCCGAAACCCTGTCCGACTTGCAGGCCGAGCAGCGCGTCGATGATGTTGACGAGGATGCCGACAGCGAAAAGCACGCCCACGCCGGCCCAGAATTTCGAGCGGTTGATCCGCCCCTCGAAGCTCGTATAGAGATATTTCCAGTCCATCGTTGCCCTCCTTGCGGGTCAAGTCGGTCCGCCGACCGGATTGACCCTGCGTCCGCTCCGGCGAAAGATCAATCGCGCAGCAGCTCGTTGATGGAGGTTTTCGACCGGGTTTTCTCGTCGACGCGCTTGACGATGACGGCGCAATAGAGCCCCGGCCCCGGCTCGCCATTGCCCATCGGCTTGCCGGGCATGGTTCCGGCCACCACCACCGAATAGGCCGGCACCTCGCCGTAGAAGATCTCGCCGGTGGCCCGGTCGACGATCCTGGTCGACCGGCCGATGAAGACGCCCATGCCGAGCACGGCGCCCTCGCGCACGATGCAGCCCTCCACCACCTCCGAGCGGGCGCCGATGAAGCAATTGTCCTCGACGATGACCGGGCCGGCCTGAAGCGGCTCCAGCACGCCGCCGATGCCGACGCCGCCGGACAGGTGCACGTGCCGGCCGATCTGCGCGCACGAGCCGACCGTCGCCCAGGTGTCGACCATGGTGCCTTCGCCGACATGGGCGCCGACATTGACGAAGGACGGCATCAGCACGACCTTGGGCGCCACATGGGCCGAGCGGCGCACCACAGCGCCCGGCACCGCGCGGAAATCGGCCTTCTCGAAGTCGACCGGCCCCCAGCCGTCGAATTTCGACGGCACCTTGTCCCACCACACCGCCTCGCCGGGCCCGCCCCTGATGATCTCCATCGGGTTGAGCCGGAACGACAGCAGCACCGCCTTCTTCAGCCACTGGTGCACGGTCCAGGCGCCGTCGCCGCCGCGCGTCGCCACGCGCGCCTCGCCCCGGTCGAGCAGATTGAGGGCGGTCTCCACCGCATCGCGCACCTCGCCGCGCGTCGACGGTCCGATCCCGTCGCGCCCGTCCCAGGCCGTTTCGATGGCGCTTTCCAGCGCGGCAAGGTCGGGCTTGGACATCGGCTTCTCCGCAAACGGGCTGTTAAGGGGATGACCATAGGGTCGCATGCGGGACGATCCCGGCGCGCGGACAGATAGGCCACGTCGCCGCAGGGGTCAATTGCGCCGCCGGCCCGCGTGCCGCGGCCGCAACGGGGACAGGCTGGATGGACGCGACTGAAGACAACGGCTGGACGCCCCTGCCGCATTCCGACGAGGACATCGAGCGCGCGCGCGCCGTGCCGCAGACGCCGCAGACGCGCGCGCCGTCGTACCGGCTGGCCTTCGCGGACGAGGATTTCCTCACCCGGCGCGAGCTGCGCGAGCTGCGCCTCCAGCTCGAGCTGATGAAGCCGGAGATGGCGCTCGCCGAGCGCGGCATCCGCTCCACCGTCATCCTGTTCGGCGGCGCGCGCATCCCCGAGCCCGGCGGCGACGCCTGGGCGGCCAAGAACGAGACGCAGAAGAAGAACCTGCTCGCCAACGCCCGGTACTATGACGAGGCGCGCAAGTTCGCCCGCATCTGCTCGCAGCATTCGGCCGAATCCTACTACCGCGAATTCGTCGTCGTCACCGGCGGCGGCCCCGGCGTCATGGAGGCCGGCAACCGCGGCGCGGCCGATTGCGGCGCGCCCTCCATCGGCCTCAACATCGTCCTGCCGCACGAGCAGGCGCCCAACCTCTACGTGACGCCGGACCTGTGCTTCAACTTCCACTATTTCGCGATCCGCAAGATGCATTTCATCATGCGGGCCAAGGCCGTGGCCGTCTTCCCCGGCGGCTTCGGCACCATGGACGAGCTGTTCGAGACGCTGACGCTCATGCAGACCGGCCGCATGGAGCGCGTGCCCGTGCTGCTGTTCGGCAAGGAGTTCTGGAAGAGCGCGGTCAACATCGATTTCCTCGTCGAGCAGGGCACGATCTCGCCCGGCGACGAGAACCTGATCACGCCGGTCGACAGCGCCGAGGAGGGCTGGGCCGAGATCGCCGGCTTCTACGGCATCGACGGCTGAGCGCAGCCGTCATCCATCGGGATGATTGACGCCGCGTCACGCGCGGGCGCATCTTCGGCGCGTCGCCGCCGCGCGAGCTTCCTGCGGTCGCGGGAAGGCGGCGGCCGTCAGGAGACACCCATGCGCATTCCGCTCGCCGCCGCCGTCCCGGCATTCTTCACGCTGGCCTTCGCCACGGCCGGGGCGTTCGCCGCCGACCACGCCGTCGAGATCAAGGGCATGAAGTTCAGCCCGGCCGCGCTGGCCGTGAAGGTCGGCGACACCGTCACCTTCACCAATGCCGACGCCGCGCCCCACACCGGCACGGCCGAGGACGGCGCCTTCGACACCGGTCGCCTGAACAGGGGTCAGAGCGCCACCGTCACCATTTCGGCCGCGGGCGCCCACAGCTACAAATGCCTGATCCATCCGATGATGAAGGGGACGGTGACCGCGCAATAGAGGCGCATCGGCGCGCCGGTCGCCATGCGCGGCGGCTTGCCCGCCGCGCCCGTCGGTGCCAGTAGATGAGCGGGCGGCGCCTGCCGCCCGCTCCATCGACGGACACCGCCCATGCGACCGCTCCTGCCCGCTCTGCTTTGCGCCGCTCTCGCGACGCCTGCGCTCGCCTGCGACGGCGGCAAGCTGTTTGCCATGATCGACGCGCCGCTGCCGGAAAAGCCGGACTTGACCTTCGACGTCGCGGAGGTCGATTCGGCCGAGGGCGGTAGCTGGGACGTCTACTTCGCGTCCGGCACCCGGCGGGCCGAGCGGCTGGTGCGTACCGATTTCGGCGAGGGCGGCCGGTTTTCGGCCCGCCTGCTCGTGTCCGCGCCGGATGCCTATGCGGTGACCACCACGCTCTCCCTCTACTCGGCGCCGGTCGGCGTCGAACGCTCGATGACCGTGTGGGAGGAGAAGAACATCTTCGTCTTCTGCGACGGCGAGCTCTATCTGCCGGCCGGGGATTTCGGCCTCGGCGACGACTACCCCAATGCCGCGAAGGAGGCGCTGGACACGTTCGGCGCGGCCGAGGTCCAGGCTTACCTGCCGGAGCTGAAGCGATGATTTGCGCCGCCGCGCGCGGCCGGCGCGCCGGCTGATCCGCCGCCATGCCGCCGCAGCCTTCCGGCCCAGCCCCGCTAGGCCCGGTCTTCCTGGGCATCGACACCGGCGGCACCTACACCGACGCCGTGCTGTGGACGCCGGCCGGTGGCGCGCGTGGTACGCTGCTCGCCAAGGCCAAGGCGCTGACGACGCGCCACGATCTCTCGGTCGGCATAGCGGGCGCGGTCGACGCCGTGCTCAGCGGCGCCGGCATCGCGCCGGGCGTGATCGCGCTTGCCTCCATGTCGACGACGCTCGCCACCAACGCGCTGGTGGAGGGGCAGGGCAACCGCGCCGCTCTGGTCATGATCGGCTTCGACGACGGCGACATGGCGCGCGACGGCCTCGCTGCCGCGCTCGGCTCCGATCCCGTGCTGCGGCTGGAGGGCGGCCACGACGTGCACGGCCGGGCCCGTCCGCTCGACCTCGCGCCGCTGGAGGCCGCGCTGCCTGAACTTGCCGCCTCGGTCACGGCCGTCGCCGTCTGCGCCTATTTCGCCGTGCGCAACCCGGAGCACGAGCTGGCCGCCGCCGAGCTCATCCGCTCGCGCACCGGCCTGCCGGTGACCATGAGCCACGAATTGTCGTCGAAGCTCGGGGGCCCGCGCCGGGCGCTCACCACGCTGCTCAACGCCCGCCTCGTCGGCCTGATCGAGCGGCTGGTCGCCGCCACCGAGGAATTTCTGGCCGCGCGCGGCAGCACCGCGCCGCTCATGGTCGTGCGCGGCGACGGCGCGCTGGTCTCGGCCGGCTTCGCCCGCCGTCGCCCCATCGAGACCATCCTGTCCGGCCCCGCCGCCAGCCTCGTCGGCGCGCGTCACCTGACCGGCCTCGACGACGCCTTCGTGTCCGACATCGGCGGCACCACCACCGACGTGGCGCTGCTCGCCGGCGGCCGCCCCCGGCTCGACCCCGACGGCGCCACCGTGGGCGGCCACCGCACCATGGTCGAGGCCGTCGCCATGCGCACCTTCGGGCTCGGCGGCGATTCGGAGGTCGCGCTCGCCGATGGCGGGCTGGAATCGAAGCTCGTGCTGGGGCCGCACCGCATCGTGCCGCTGTCGCTCGCCGCCCATCTCCATGGCGAGGCCGTCCGCGCCGCGCTGGAGCGCCAGCTCGGCAGCGCCAGCCCCGGCCGGCTCGACGGGCGGTTCGCCTTCCGCACCGGCCTGCCCGAGCGCTTCGCCGCCGGCCTGTCGGACGCGGAGGCAAAGCTGTTCGCCACCGTGACGGAGACGCCGCAGCCGCTCGACCGGCTCGTCCGGTCCACCGGGCAGCAGGCGGTGCTCGGCCGCCTCGTCGCGCGCGGCCTCGTCGCCGTCGCCGGCTTCACGCCGTCCGACGCGGCGCATGTCCTCGGCCGGCAGGCCAACTGGGATGCCGGCGCCGCCCGGCTCGGCGCCGCGCTTTTTTCCCGCCGCCGCGACGGCCGCGGCTTGGCCGTCGCCGAAACCCCCGAAGCGCTGTGCGAGCGCGTGCTCGCAGCGCTCGCCCGCCGCTCGGCCGAGGCCGTGTTCGAGACGGCCTTCGCCGAGGACGGGCTGCCGGGAGCCGAGATGGTCGCGCATGCGCTGTCCCGCCGCGCGCTCGACGGTGCGGCCGGCACGGTGCGCCTGTCGCTGGTCCTCGACCGGCCGGTGGTGGGGCTCGGCGCGTCGGCGCCGCTCCACTATGCGAGGCTGGGTGACTTCACCCACGCCCCGGCCGTCATCCCCGCCGACGCCGACGTCGCCAATGCGCTGGGCGCCGTGGTCGGGCAGGTCCGGCTTTCGGTCGAGGCCCTCGTGTCGCGCCCGAGCGAGGCCACGTTCCGCGTGTCGGCCGGCGCCTATATGGCCGATTTCCGCGACGAGGAGCCGGCGCTGGCGGCGGCGCGCGCGGAAGCCTCACGCCTTGCCCGCGAGCGCGCCGTCGAGGCCGGCGCGGATGAGCCGCAGATCGACCTTTGCGAGGAGATCGTTGCTGCCACGGTCGACGGCCAGCGTATCTTCGTGGAGGCGCGCATCGTCGCCACCGCCTTCGGGCGGCCGCGCATCGCGATGTCTCAGCCTCGATAGAGCCGCACCGGCTTCTCCACCCGCTTCAGCACGCCCTTCGCCTCGAGGTCGAGCTGCACGCATTTGATCCACCATCCGGCCTTGTCGCCGCCGGGGAACAGATCCTGCGGCAGGCGAGGCAGGATCGCGTGCTTGATCTGCGCCGGCGTCAGCCCCGGCGCCTCGGCCGGCAGCACGGCCAGCATCGCGGCCTTCATGGCGTTGTACTTGCCGGCGTCGACATTGCGCCGCGAACCGGGGGTGACGACGTTCTCGACTTCCACGGTCGGTGCTCTGGCCATGCCTCTCCTCCTGTTGTCTCGCCGCAAGGACGTTGCGCGCCGGCCGGTCCCGACATCGCCCCGGGGGAATTACGCGGGGAATTATCGCCGGATTTCGCCTTTGCGCGAAACCGTTTGCATCGAAGCGAGAATTGACCCGTTCCGTCCGCCATGCGATTGCCCCCGCCATGGCGCAAAGATGGGAGCATGCGACGTGACGGAGCGCATCGACAGGGACGGCTTGAAGGTTGCGGCGGAGCTCGCCGCCTTCATCGAGGAGCGGGCATTGCCCGGCACGGGGATCGAGCCCGCGCGGTTCTGGCGCGAATTCTCCGCCATCGCCCACGATCTCGCGCCGAAGAACCGCGCGCTGCTCGCCCGCCGCGACGAGTTCCAGTCGAAGATCGACGCCTGGTACAAGGCCAATGGCGCGCCGTCCGACATGGCGGCCTATGAGGGCTTCCTGCGCGAGATCGGCTACCTGCTGCCCGAGGGCCCGGCCTTCAGCGTGTCGACGCGCGACGTCGATCCCGAGATCGCCGAGCTCGCCGGCCCGCAGCTCGTCGTGCCGGTCATGAACGCGCGCTATGCGCTCAACGCCGCCAACGCCCGCTGGGGCTCGCTCTACGACGCGCTCTACGGCACCGACGCGATTCCCGAGGACGGCGGCACCGGGCGCGGCAAGGGCTACAACCCGGTGCGCGGCGACATGGTCATCATGTGGGCGCGCAACTTCCTCGACGCCTCCGCGCCGCTGGCCGAGGGGAGCTGGGCCGACATCGAGTCGATCTCGGTCGTCGACGGCCGCCTCGTGCTCAAGGCCGGCACGGAGGAGCTGCGCCTCAGGGACGCCGCGCAGTTCGCCGGCTATCTCGGCGAGCCGCACGCGCCGACGCAGGTGCTGCTGGCGAGGAACGGCCTGCATGTCGAGGTGCTGATCGACCGCACCACCCCCATCGGCAAGACCGACCGCGCCGGCATCGCCGACGTGTGGCTGGAATCGGCGCTGACCACCATCATGGACTGCGAGGATTCGGTCGCGGCGGTCGATGCCGAGGACAAGGTGCTCGCCTATGGCAACTGGCTCGGCCTGATGAAGGGCGACCTGACGGAGGAGGTCTCCAAGGGCGGCAAGACCTTCACGCGCAAGCTCAATCCCGACCTCGACTATACCGCGCCGGACGGCTCGACCTTCGTGGTCAAATGCCGGTCGCTGATGCTGGTGCGCAATGTCGGGCACCTGATGACCAACCCCGCGATCCTGCTCAAGGACGGCAGCGAGATTCCCGAAGGGATCATGGACGCCATGGTGACGGCGGCCATCGCCCTCCACGACGTCGGTCGCCCCGGGGGCCCGGACGGCCGCCGCATGAACTCCCGCGCCGGCTCCATGTATGTGGTCAAGCCCAAGATGCACGGGCCGGAGGAAGTCGCCTTCGCGGTCGAGATCTTCGGCCGCGTCGAGGCCGCGCTCGGCATGGCGCCCAACACGATCAAGATGGGCATCATGGACGAGGAGCGCCGCACCACGGTCAACCTCAAGGAGTGCATCCGCGCCGCGAAGGAGCGCGTGGTGTTCATCAACACCGGCTTCCTCGATCGCACCGGCGACGAGATCCACACCTCGATGGAAGCCGGCCCCATGATCCGCAAGGGCGACATGAAGCAGGCGGCGTGGATTTCCGCCTACGAGCAGTGGAACGTCGACATCGGTCTGGAATGCGGCCTGTCCGGCCATGCCCAGATCGGCAAGGGCATGTGGGCCATGCCCGACCTGATGGCGGCGATGCTGGAGCAGAAGATCGCCCATCCCAGGGCGGGCGCCAACACGGCCTGGGTGCCGTCGCCCACCGCCGCCACCCTGCACGCCACGCACTATCACAAGGTCGACGTGAAGGCGGTGCAGACGGGACTGAAGTCGCGCCCCCGCGCAAAACTCTCCGACATCCTGTCGGTGCCGGTGGCGACGCGGCCCAACTGGACGCCGCAGGACATCCAGAAGGAACTGGACAACAACGCGCAGGGCATCCTCGGCTATGTGGTGCGTTGGGTCGACCAGGGCGTCGGCTGCTCCAAGGTGCCGGACATCAACGATGTCGGCCTGATGGAGGACCGCGCCACGCTGCGCATCTCCTCGCAGCACATCGCCAACTGGCTGCACCACGGCGTCTGTACCGAGGCCCAGGTCATGGAGACCATGAAGCGCATGGCGGCGATAGTCGACCGCCAGAACGCGGGCGACCCGCTCTATGTGCCGATGGCGAAGGATTTCGACGGCTCGATCGCCTTCCAGGCCGCCTGCGACCTCGTCTTCAAGGGCCGCGAGCAGCCCAACGGCTACACCGAGCCGGTGCTGCACAGGAGAAGGCTGGAGTTGAAGGCGCGGCGGGGGGCGTGATGATCGCGCTGCGGCCGCCGCGGGAGGACGAGGGCGCGTTCCTGACGGAATTGTGCCTGCGCTCCAAGGCTGTCCATGGCTACGACGCCACGTTCATCGAAATGTGCCGGGACGAGCTGACCGTGCATCCCGGCATGCCGGGCCGCGAGATCGCCGTCGCCGAGAGCGGCGGCACCGTCGCCGGCATGGGGGAAATCTCGGTGGACGGCGACGCGGCCGTGCTCGAGAAGGTGTTCGTGGAGCCGGCATTCATCGGCACCGGCGTCGGCCGCGTGCTCTTCGACTGGGCAAAGGCCCGCGCCGCCTGGGCCGGCGCTGCGCGGCTGTCGTGGGACGCCGATCCCGGAGCGGAGCGTTTCTACGCCGCGATGGGGGCGGTTCAGGTCGGCACCTCGCCCTCCGGCTCCATACCCGGCCGGTTCCTGCCGCGCATGCAGCTCGGTCTGCTATAGGCCGCCCCCATGTGCCTGCTGACCATCGACACCTGCGCAAACCTCTGCGCCGCCGCCTTATCCGACGCCGGCCGCGAGTTGGGCCGCTGCGTGCGCGACATCGGCACCGGCCATGCCGAGCAGCTTATGGACGTGATCGCGCAGGCGCTCGAGGCCGCCGGCGCGGTCTATCGCGACCTGACCGCCATTGCCGTCGCCGTCGGTCCCGGCTCCTTCACCGGCATACGCGTCGGCGTGTCGGCCGCGCGCGGGCTGGCGCTGACGCTGAAAATCCCCTCCGCGGGCGTCGGCACGCTCGACGCCATCGGCGACGAGACGCGCCAGCGTTTCCCCGGCCGGCCGGTGCTCGTCGCCATCGACGCGCGGCGCGACGAGCTCTACATCGCGGCCTGGGGCGCGGACGGCAAGCTGCTGTCCGAACCGGCGGTGACCGCGCTTCCCGACGCGACCGCCCTTGCCATGCGGCTGGACGATCCCGTGCTCGCCGGCAGCGCCGCGCCGCTGGTCGCGCAGGCCGCGGGCCGCGACTTCGACGTCGCCTCGACCGCCGCCACGGCCGACATCGCGGCTTACGCGCGGCTTGCTATCCGGCAGGGTTTTTCCGGCGGGCGTCCCGCGCCGCTCTATCTGCGCGCGCCCGACGCGAAACCGCAGGCGGGCTTCGTCCTGCCGCACCGGGAGGGATAGTTCGTGAAGCTGCCCTTCACGCGAAAACCGGCGCCGCATGCCGTGGTGCCGCTGTCGCCGCGCGACGCGGCCGCGCTCGCCCGGCTCCATGTCGAGGATTTTTCCCGGCCGTGGTCGGCGCAGGAATTCGAGGTGCTGCTCGCCCAGCCGGTGAATTTCGGCTTCAAGGCGTTGGCGCCGGGCGCCAGGGCGCCCGACGGGTTCGTGCTCGCCCGGCTCGCGGCGGGCGAGGCCGAGATCCTGACGGTGGCGGTCGCCCGCGCCGCGCGCCGGCGCGGCCTCGGGCGCGGGCTGATGGACGCGGTGCTGCGCACCCTGCACGCCCAGCGCGCCGAGGCGCTGTTCCTCGAGGTGGACGAGACGAACGCACCGGCGCTCGCGCTCTACCGCAGGCTCGGTTTTCGCGATGTCGGCCGCCGCGAGGGCTATTACCAGGGCAAGTCGGGTGCAAGGACCGGCGCGCTTGTCATGCGCCGCGATCTTCGCTAGCGCTCGCCGACTTTTTCGGCCCCTGGTCCGGTCTTTGGGAGAAACGTTTGTTCGGCTGGCCGCGCACCGTCTTCATGCTCGCCCTGTTCGCGCTCCTGACGCCGCTCCTGGCGCTGGGCCAGCTATTCGTGCTCGCCACCGGCATCGGCAACCGCCGCACGCTGCCGCGCCTGTGGCACCGCTTCATCGTCTGGATGCTCGATTTCCGTGTCCATATCGGCGGCGCGATGTCGGCCGACCGGCCGCTTTTCCTCGCCGGCAACCATGTCTCGTGGACCGACATCATGGTGATCGGCTCGGTCGCCGAGGTGAACTTCATCGCCAAGCAGGAGGTCAAGGGCTGGCCGATCATCGGTCCGCTGTCGCGCCTCCAGAACACGGTCTTCGTCGACCGCGAGCGGCGGCGCAAATCCGCCGCCCAGGCGAGCGAGATCTCGCTGCGGCTCAAGGCCGGCGATCCGATGTTCCTCTTCGCCGAAGGCAGCACCGGCGACGGCAACATCCTGATCCCGTTCAAGTCGACCCTGTTCGGCGCGGCGTCGATGGCCGTGGACGAGGGCGCGACGGACCGCGTCATGATCCAGCCGGTCTCGATCGCCTACACGCGCTTCCACGGCATGCCGTCCAACCGCCAGCACCGCACCCATACGAGCTGGATCGGCGACCGCGCCTTGCTGCCGCACATCGTCCAGCTCCTGAGCGAAGGCGCGGTCGACGTGGAGCTGAAGTTCGGCGAGCCGGTCGAATACCGCAAGGGTGTCAACCGCAAGGAGGTTGCCCGCGCGGTCGAGAGCGGCGTGCAGGCCATGTTCTACGAATCGCTGCGCGAGCCGGCGAAGACAAGGCGGCGGCGCGGCCGCGCAAAGACCCTGTAAATCCCCGCCCAAACCCGCTATTGGGGCGCGATGGAACTCGAACTGCCCGCCCGCCACGCCGGGGCCGCGCCGGAGCCGAAGAAGGTCTTCGTCAAGACCTATGGCTGCCAGATGAACGTCTACGACAGCCAGCGCATGGCCGACGCGCTGGCCGCCGACGGCTATGTCGCCACGGAGACCGTGGAGGACGCCGACCTCGTGCTCATCAACACCTGCCATATCCGCGAGAAGGCCGCCGAGAAGGTCTATTCCGAGCTCGGCCGCATCAGGCAGCTCAAGAAGGAGCGCGCGGCGAGCGGCCGCGAGACGCTGGTCGGCGTCGCCGGCTGCGTGGCGCAGGCCGAGGGCGGCGAGATCCTGCGCCGGGCGCCGGTGGTCGACCTCGTCATCGGCCCCCAATCCTACCACCGGCTGCCGGAGCACCTGCGCCGCGTGCGCGGCGGCGACAAGGTGGTCGAGACGGAATACGCGATCGAGGACAAGTTCGAGCACCTGCCGGCGCCGCGCAAGGCGGCGGTGCGCGCGCGGGGCGTCACCGCCTTCCTCACCGTGCAGGAGGGCTGCGACAAGTTCTGCACCTTCTGCGTGGTGCCCTATACGCGCGGCTCGGAAGTGTCCCGCCCCGTGGCGCAGATCGTCGCGGAGGCGCAGCGCCTCGCCGAGGCGGGCGTGCGCGAGATCACGCTTTTGGGCCAGAACGTCAACGCCTGGCACGGCGAAGGGCCCGGCCAAGGGGGAAAGACTGCTGAATGGGGGTTGGGGCAGCTCCTGTTCAGGCTGGCGGAGATTCCCGGCATCGCCCGGCTGCGCTACACCACCAGCCACCCGCGCGACATGGACGACGCGCTGATCGCCGCGCACCGCGACCTGGCCGCCCTGATGCCCTATCTGCACCTGCCCATCCAGTCGGGCTCCGACCGCATCCTCAAGGCGATGAACCGCAGGCACAGGGCGGACGACTATCTGCGCCTGATCGAGCGCATCCGCGCCGCGCGTCCCGACATGGCGATGTCCGGCGACTTCATCGTCGGCTTCCCCGGCGAGAGCGACGAGGACTTCGAGGACACGATGCGCATCGTGCGCGCGGTGGGCTACGCGCAGGCGTTCTCGTTCAAATATTCGCAGCGCCCCGGAACTCCCGCCGCCGACCATGCGTTGCAGGTCGGCGAAGCGGTCAAGGACGAGCGCCTCCAGCGCCTTCAGGCGCTGCTGGCGCAGCAGCAGGCCGCGTTCGCGGCCGGCCTCGTCGGCGGCAGCTTCCCGGTGCTGCTGGAAAAGCCCGGCCGCCAGCGCGGTCAGGTCGTCGGCCGTTCGCCATGGTTGCAGCCGGTGATTCTTGATGAAAGCGCCGGCGGAATCGGTGACATTGTCGATGCGCGAATCATCCGGGCGTCCGGCGGTTCGCTGTTCGGGGTCTGACGTTCAGGGCCTTATATCGGGGCATGAGGGCCGCATCCATTGAGGAGAGCTTGTTGAGCGCCGCATCAGAGCTGAAGAAGGCGCCCTCCGGCGCATCCGACATGGCGCACATCGTTCTCACCTTCGACAACAACCGGCTTGCCTCGGCCCTCTACGGCCAGTTCGACCAGCATCTGGCGCTCATCGAGCAGAAGCTCGGCGTCGACATCACCTCGCGCGGCAACCAGGTCAGCGTCAGGGGCGAGCCCGCCGCGGCCGAGCAGGCGCGCCGCGCGCTGGACCAGCTCTATGCGCGGCTCCAGAGCGGGCAGGACGTCTCGCCGTCCGACGTGGAGGGCGCGGTGCGGCTCGCGGTCGCGGCGGACGACCAGCTTTCGCTGCCGACGCTGGAGCAGAAGGGCGCGCGCGTGGCCGCCGCGCAGTTTTCCACCCGCAAGAAGACCATCTTCGCCCGCTCCGCCAACCAGGACGCCTACATGCGCGCGCTGGAGCGCGCCGAGCTCGTCTTCGGCATCGGCCCCGCCGGCACCGGCAAGACCTATCTGGCGGTCGCCTACGCCGCCATGCTGCTGGAGCGCGGCATGGTGGAGCGCATCGTGCTGTCGCGCCCTGCGGTGGAGGCGGGCGAGCGGCTGGGCTTCCTGCCCGGCGACATGAAGGAGAAGGTCGACCCCTATCTGCGGCCGCTCTACGACGCGCTCTACGACATGATGCCGGCCGACAAGGTCGAGCGCGCCATCGCCGCCGAGGTCATCGAGATCGCGCCGCTGGCCTTCATGCGCGGCCGCACGCTGCGCAACGCCGCGATCATCCTCGACGAGGCGCAGAACACCACGCCCATGCAGATGAAGATGTTCCTCACCCGTCTGGGCGAGGGCGGGCGCATGATCGTCACCGGCGACCCCTCGCAGATCGACCTGCCGCCCAACACCAAATCGGGGCTGGTCGAGGCGTTGCAGGTTCTCGACGGCGTCGAGGGCATCGTCACCGTGCGCTTCGACGACAAGGACGTGGTGCGCCATCCGCTGGTGGCCAAGATCGTCAGGGCCTATGACAGCCATGCCGGCGGCGGCGATCGCAAGGGACGGATCGACGTGTGATCGCCCTCGATCTTTCCATCGAGTCGCCCGGCTGGCCGCCGGAGGACGAGTTGCGCGCGCTTGCCGAACGCGCGGTCGCGGCCGTCGCGGCCGAGCTGGGGCTCGATGCACAGGACGAGTGCGAGCTGTCGCTGCTGTTCACCGACGACGCGCGCATGCAGACGCTCAACCGCGACTGGCGCGGCAAGGACAAGCCGACCAACGTGCTCTCTTTCCCCGCCTTTCCGGTGAGGCCCGGCGACAGGCTGCCGCCGATGCTGGGGGATATCGCGATCGCCCACGAGACGGTGGAGCGCGAGGCGGCGGAGGAGAGAAAACCTCTCGCGCACCATCTGTCGCACATGGTCGTGCACGGCATGCTGCACCTTCTCGGCCACGACCATGAGGACGACGGCGAGGCCGAGATCATGGAGGATGCCGAGCGGCGAATCCTCGCGCGCCTTGCCATTCCCGATCCCTACGCCTAATTGAAGGGTTCTTTGATCAACCGAACGGCGATGAACGACAAACCTCTGCCCGCAACGGGCACCCCCGACGCCCCGGCCGACCTGTCCGGCGGCGGCGAAACCGCAGACGGACCAAGTCCGCGATCCATGCCCGCCCATCACGGGCCGGGCTTCCTCCACAGACTGGGCGGCCTGTTCCGCCCGCGCAACGGCTCGTCGCTGCGCGAGGACCTGAACGACGCGCTGCTCGAAACCGCCGAGCATGCCGAGTTCTCGCCCGGCGAGCGGGCGATGCTGAAGAACATTTTGCGCCTGCGCGAGGTGAGCGTCGAGGACGTGATGGTGCCGCGCTCCGAGGTCCACGGCGTCGACATCGCGACCACGCTGGGCGAACTGATCGTCGCCTTCGAGAAGACCGGCCATTCGCGCATGCCCGTCTATGCCGAGACGCTGGACGACCCGCGCGGCTTCGTCCACATCCGCGACGTGCTGGGCTACGTGACCCGCGCCGCGCGGCAGCGCAAGGCGCGCGGCCGCAAGGGCGCGGCCGCGGACGCCCCGCCGGCCGAGGCGGCCGGCCCGCTCGACCTCGGCAAGGTCGACCTCGGCCGCCCCATCGGCGAGCTGTCGCTCATGCGGCCGACTTTGTTCGTGCCGCCGTCCATGCTCGCCTCCGACCTGATGGCGCGCATGCAGGCCGCGCGCATCCAGATGGCGCTCGTCATCGACGAATATGGCGGCACCGACGGCCTCGTTTCTCTTGAAGATCTGGTCGAGGTGGTCGTCGGCGACATCGAGGACGAGCACGACGAGGACGAGCCGATGGTGGTGCAGTCCGGCGAGGGCGTCTGGCTGGTCGACGGCAAGGCCGAGATTTCCGAGGTCGCCGAAATGATCGGCGAGGCGTTCAAGGCCGGCGAGCACGAGGAGGACGTCGACACGATCGGCGGCATGATCTTCAACGCGCTCGGCCGCGTGCCCGCGCGCGGCGAGGTGGTGCAGGCCATACCGGGTTTCGAGTTCCATGTGCTCGACGCGGATCCGCGCCGGGTCAAGCGGGTGCGCATCGTGCGCGCCGGGGAGCGCCGCCGCCGCCCCGCCAAGCCGCTGCCCGCGGCCGAGGCCGGCGCCGGCTGAACCTGTGGTGGCTGTTAATCCGGATTAACGAGATGCTGTCGACCCCCACTCCGTCCGCTTCGCGGCCACCCTTCCGGGGCGAGCCGCTTGTCTCGACCGTCCTTCGGACCCCCCGTTCGACGGGGGAGAGGAAGCGCCGGCCGTGATGCAGGGCTCCTTCCTCTCCCCCTGGCAGGGGGAGAGGTGGCCGCGAAGCGGACGGAGTGGGGGTGGTTGGTGTGATTGCTAATCCGGGTTCAGGGCCCTGCTGCGGCGGCGCCGGCCGTTGGAACGCCGGGTCGCCGCTGATAGAACTCGGGACGTGATTCGTTCCAATGGGCCGTGCTGATGGCGCCATCCGCCGCGACGACCGCGATGGCAGGGCAGGAGCCGCGCGAGCCGCTGCTGGCGGCCGCCGCCGCGCGGCTCGTCCTCCTGTGGGGCTGGCGCCGCGCGCTGGTGGCGTTCGTCGCCGGCGCGGCGGGCGCGCTCGCGCAGGCGCCCGTCGATTTCCCCGCTGCCGCCTTCGTTGCCTTTCCGCTGCTGGTGCTTCTGCTGGACGGCGCCGCCGGCGACCCCGCCCGCCGCCGGTTCGGCAAGGCGCGCGCCTTCTTCGCGGTGGGCTGGTGGTTCGGCTTCGGCTATTTCCTCGCCAATCTCTGGTGGGTCGGCAATGCGATGCTGGTCGACATCGAGCGCTATGCCTGGGCCTTGCCCATCGCGGTGCTGATCCTGCCGGCCGGCTTGGCCGTCTTCTACGGCCTCGCCGCCGCGCTCGCCCGTCCGCTGTGGAACGAGGGGCTCGGCCGCCTCGCCGCGCTCGCCGCCGCCTTCGCGGTCATGGAATGGCTGCGCGGCAATGTGCTCACCGGCTTCCCGTGGAACGCGGTCGGCTATGCGGCAGTGCCGGTGCCGGTGCTCATGCAGTCGGTCACCGCCGTCGGCATGGTCGGCATGAACGCGCTCGCCGTCTTCGCCTTCTGCCTGCCGGCGATGCTCGCCGCGCGCCGGGGGCGGGTGCCCGCCATGCTGCTGCTGGCCGCGCTCGTCGCGCTCCATGCCGGCTTCGGGTTCGTGCGCCTGTCGTTCGCACCGCCGGGCGACGCGCGGGAACTGGCCGTGCGCCTCGTCCAGCCGGCCATCGACCAGGGCGCCAAGTGGGATCCGCAGAAGCGCGACGGCATCTTCCGCAAGCTGCTGGACATGTCCGCCGCGCCCGGCGCCGAGGGCAGGCCGGACGTCATCGTCTGGCCGGAAACGTCGGTGCCGTTCCTCTTCCAGCAGCGGCCCGACGCGCTGGCGGCGGTCGACCAGATGCTCTCCGACGGGCAGGTGCTGCTGACCGGCGCCGTGCGCATGGAGGGCGAGTCGCCGACCGACGCCGATGCGCGGTTCTACAATTCGGTGGTGGCCATCGATTCGTCGGGCGAGATTTTCGGCGCGTCCGACAAGATGTTCCTCGTGCCGCTCGGCGAGTTCGTGCCGTTCGCCGACCTGCTCGCGCGTTTCGGCATCACCAAGCTGGTCGACCTGCCCGGCGGTTTCACGGCCGGCACGACGCGGCAGGCCGTCGAGGTGGCGCCCGGCGTGAGCGCGCTGCCCTTCATCTGCTACGAGGTCATCTTCCCCGGCGTCGCCGAGGGCGTTTCCGCCGACCTGCTCGTCAACGTCACCAATGACGGCTGGTTCGGTGATTCGGCGGGCCCCTACCAGCATCTGCGCCATGCCCAGCTCCGTGCCGTGGAGGCCGGGCGGCCGATGCTGCGCGCCGCCAACACCGGCATCAGCGCGGTCGTCGACGCGCATGGCCGCATCGTCGATGCGCTGGCGCTCGGCGCCACGGGCGTGCTGGACGCGAGGATCGCCCTCGCGGCCGCGCCGGGCTTGCTGCCGGGGCGGCCCGCGCACTACGGTTGGGGTCTTGTGGTGTTTCTGGCGCTGGTGGCCCTGGCTGGCCGCCTGCGCCGGCGTCGGTTCAATTGACAGGGCGTATATTAGAAACTCATAGTAGACTGCCGGTTGTCCGGATGTGAGGCGTGCGCGGAGGGGGTTGCCGCGGCCGTGTCCGTCCGGACGTGGCGGTCGGGGGCGGCCGGCCGGCATTCAAGGGGGCGAGATGGCGGAAAACAAGAAAAGGCCGAACCCGATCGACGTGCATGTCGGCAGCCGTATAAGGCTGCGCCGCAACATGATCGGCATGAGCCAGGAAAAGCTGGGCGAGCTGTTGGGCATCACGTTCCAGCAGATCCAGAAATACGAGAAGGGCTCGAACCGGGTCGGCGCCAGCCGGCTTCAGGCGATCGCGTCCACCCTCACGGTGCCGGTCTCATTCTTCTTCGAGGACGCGCCGGGGCAGGAGGGCGCCCCTCCGGGCGGTTTCGCCGAGGATGCCTCGGCGAACTTCGTCGTCGACTTCGTCAGCAGCGCCGAAGGCCTCCAGCTCAACCGCGCCTTCGTGCGGATCGCCGATCCGAAGGTGCGGCGCAAGATCATCGACCTCGTCAGGACGCTGGCCGACGACGACGGCTGAAGGCGCGCCGGCCGCGCCCGGAATGTCCGGCTTTCTCGTTTCCCGGGCTCGCGCGGGCATCTTTTTTCGCGGATTGCGCCCCGGTCTGGCATGATGCGCGATTGACGCGGCGGCGGCCCTTTCGCTAACAGGTGGCCCGGCTCCGGCGGCAGTTCCTTGCCGCCGGTTCTTTTCGAGAGGGGACACCCGTGAGCAGGAAAGACTATCTCTTCACCAGCGAATCGGTTTCGGAGGGGCACCCCGACAAGGTGTGCGACCGCATCTCCGACGAGATCGTCGATCTGGTCTATCGCGAGGTCCGCAAGGTCAAGCCCGAGGATGCCAAGCGCTACGCCAAGGTGGCGGTTTCCGATCCGTGGAAGGTGCGCGTCGCCTGCGAGACGCTGGCCACCACCAACCGCGTCGTCATCGCCGGCGAGGTGCGCGTGCCGCATACGCTGCTGAAGAAGGACCGGGACGGCGAGGTCCTGCTCGACAAGGCCGGCGCGCCGGTCATCAACCCGTCCAAGTTCAAGTCCGCGGCCCGCAAGGCCATCAAGGCCATCGGCTACGAGCAGGCCGGCTTCCACTGGAAGACCGCCAAGATCGACGTGCTGCTGCACGGCCAGTCGCCCGATATCGGCCAGGGCGTCGACAGCGCGGCCGACAAGCAGGGCGAGGAGGGCGCAGGCGACCAGGGCATCATGTTCGGCTACGCCTGCCGCGAGACGCCCGACCTGATGCC
>CAZVTK010000087.1:0-19460 GCA_964629765.1 uncultured Mesorhizobium sp. | reverse complement strand
GTGGCCTACTTTTGCGCCGCCCAATGGCCGACTTTTGCTCCGCCGTTGACACTCAATCCAGCTCGCGCCAGCAAAGGCCCATTACGGCATCTAGGACGTAGTGAGAGCAAGCCGATGATTGCAGAAGAGCTCAAATACAACGCAAAAGCAATAGCTTACTCCGAATGACCGCTTTACTGTTGACCCCATGCGAGTGTGTGTGTCGCCACGGAGGTGCGACATGGCTGGCAGGGGTGGCAAGGCGGGTAGAGCGGCGCAGGACCGGGGCGATGTCGTCGATCTCCTGCTGGAGATGGAGCCTGAGCTGCGCTTGCTGGAGGGCGTTGTCGCGACCCTTCGTATTCTGAGCGAGACGGCGGACCAGGTGGACCCCGTCGCGCTCGCGATGCTAGCCTGTACCGGCGGCGAGGCTCTGGACGAACTGACCGCCACGTGGAACGGCCTGCGGGAGACGGCGCGGGCATGCGGCGCCGGCCGCGCTGAACTTTCCTGATCTTTGCACTGGACTAGCAGGTCGAAGCGAGCATTGGTGTGGTTGTCGGGACCGCGGTGCAAAAGCGCAGGGACCTCGATCACAGCCCGCCCGTGACGCGGGCTTGCGTCAGTACCGGCAGCGAATTGGCTGCTGCCAGTATTGACGGAGACGATCATGGTCACGACCAACACCGACATCACCACGATGACGACGACGCATGCGGAGGCGCCAACGGCGTCGGCTGCTGCGGAGGGCGGACGCAAGCCCAAGGCACCGCGGAAGGGGAGCAAGGCAAAGGCACCCCCAGCCGCATCCGTCTCCGGAGCCGCTTCGGCAACCACTGGCGTCACCAAGGGCTCCATGATCCTGAACCTGCTCCAGCGCAAGAAAGGAGTATCGGTCGAGGACATGCGAGGGGCGACCGGCTGGCAGGCCCACTCGGTGCGCGGGTTCCTGTCAGCGGTGGTGAGGAAGAAGCTCGGTCTGGAGCTGATCAGCGAGACCGGCAAAGACGGTGTACGGCGCTATCGGGTGGTCGCCGGCGGGGAGCCAGGCAACAGCACCCGCGGCAGTGTGCAGGCAGGCTGACCGCCATGCGCAGCAAGCCCGACATCAATGCCGAGGTCGCTGCTTTGGGCGACCTCTCGCGCGAGGAACTCGTCGAGCGGTGGTGCAGGATCCACGGAACACCACCACCGAAGGGTGTTCGCCAGGAACTCATAGTCCGGACTGTGGCCTGGCATCTCCAGGCCAGGTGTCTCGGCGGCCTGTCCGCCGAGACGCGCCGTCTGCTCAGGTCCGCCATAGCCAAGGTCGAGGGCGGGATACTCGCCCGCGGCAGGCCAACAGATATCACCGACGATCCGCAGCGCAACATGCCGGGCCTCGACAATCAAGCTTCGGACGGAGGTAGCCCCACGGATATGGCAGCATCGCCACGGCAACGCCGCCGCATTGCCCCCGGCGCGCGACTGATCCGGGAGTGGAACGGGCAGACCCATGTCATCGACGTGATCGAAAGCGGCTATGTGTTCGAGGCGAAGGTCTATCCCTCGCTCACGGCCATTGCCGGCAAGATCACCGGTGCCCATTGGTCGGGGCCGAGGTTTTTCGGGCTATGAGGAGCGGTCGGATATCCCCGACGCCGAGGGCCGGCGCGTCTGGCTCCGTCGCATCCGTCTCGCGCTCTTCGCAGCCCCGGCTTCGCTGTGCGGTCTATACGCGGAAGTCGACGGAAGAGGGGCTCGACCAGGAGTTCAACTCGCTCGATGCGCAGCGAGAGGCCTGTGCTGCCTTCATTGCTTCGCAGGCTGGCCTCGGCTGGAAGCTCGTGCCAGACCGTTATGACGATGGCGGTATCTCTGGCGGGACCATGGAGCGGCCTGCCCTCCAGCGGCTGCTGCAGGATATCCGGGTCCGTAAGGTCGATGTCGTTGTCGTCTACAAGATCGACAGGTTGACCCGCTCGCTTGCCGACTTCGCCAGGATCGTCGACGTGTTCGACGCCAACGGCGTCTCCTTCGTCTCCGTCACCCAGCAGTTCAACACCACCACCTCCATGGGGCGGCTGACGCTCAACGTGCTTCTTTCCTTCGCCCAGTTCGAGCGCGAGGTCACGGCCGAGCGCATCCGCGACAAGATCGCCGCCTCCAGGAAGAAGGGCATGTGGATGGGCGGCACTGTTCCACTGGGCTATCGTGTCCGGGATCGCAAGCTGGTGGTCGAGGAACCTGAGGCAAGCTTCGTCAAGAGCCTGTTCAGCCGCTACCTCGAACTCAAGTCCGTGCCGAAGCTGGCACGGGAGGTGAGCAAGCAGGCTACGGCCAATACGGGCATCGATGCGGATTGTCGTAGCGATGTCGATAATCGGCATCAGTTACCGGATGATCAGTACTCCGGTTGCCCTGACCCGTCGGCATCAGGGTCGTCGCTCTGCATCGGCCGCTACAGTTCGCGGCCCATGTCGTCGGGCATGCTCTACCAGCTTCTGGCCAACCCGCTCTACATCGGCAAGGTTCGTCACAAGGACGAGGTCTATGATGGCGAGCATCAGGCCATCGTCGATATCGATCTCTTCGACGCCGTGCAGAGGCAGCTTGCTCTGGGAGCGCCGGTTCCAAGGGGAACGGCCATGCATCGGGACACCCATCTTCTGACCGGCATGCTGTTCGACGACACCGGCGACCGGATGGTGCCCACACATGGAAAGGCGCATGGCAGACGCTATCGCTACTATGTCTCTCGTCGGGTCAGGCGCTCGCTGGACGCCGTTCCGGATAGCTGGCGGGTTCCAGCACCGGAGATCGAGGGGATCGTTCGTAGTCAGGCCGTTCGGATGCTCAATGATCGGCACCTCATAGCCGGCTGGATCGAGCGATATGCATCGGCCGCGCTGATCAATGTCGGAACTGACCGCGCTGAAGATCTTGCTGCATCGCTTTCTGGACACCACCCCATTTATCGGCAGCAATCGACGCTGGCCCGGATGTTCCGATCGATCACGTTGACGCCGCTCGCCATCCGCTTCGAGGTCAAGGCCGGTGACATAGTGGACCTGCTGTTGCGCGATGAGGCATGGGCCGATCCGACCATGCCGCACATCACAGTGCCGGAAGATGCCAAGACAAGCGCCCCTGCCGACACGATCACAATCGAGATTCCCATCACGATGCGTCGCCGCGGCAACGGCATGCGCATCGTGATCGATTCGCCCTACGTGCAACCGGAACCCGACGCATCGCTCGTCGATCTCGTTGCCCGAGCCCACGTCTATATGAACAAGCTCACCGGACCTTCCGCAATGAGCACCGGTGCCATTGCATCGACCTTCAATGTCGATCGTGCCGATGTCGGGCGCATCCTGCCGCTTGCCTTGCTCAGCCCAACGATGCTCGACGCCATTCTGACTGGGCGGCAACCGGCATCGCTGACCGCGAGGCGGCTCGCACGGACTGAACTGCCGGTCCTCTGGGCCGAGCAGGACGCAGCCCTTCAGTAGAGCGTTCTGTCCTCCACACCCTTGCTGCAACGCGCCCATCATCCTATCTTCCGTGTGCAGCGTGGGTCGCCGGCGACATCTGCAGCTCCTGCCGAATCGATCGTGGCTCAGGCAACGCCCGCTGCATTGCGATACGCAAAGCGCTCTCACGGCCACCGCCCAAGACTCTACCGTGTGGTGATCCATCCACGATACCGGCCCGCACCCCAGACCATCGGAGCGATGGTCATGCATCGCTCCGCCAAACTTGAGGGCACGGAAAATCGCCGGCAGAGACGCAGGCCACAAAACGGCGCCATTCAGCGCCGGAACCGCGTCTCTACGGCGCAGGAAGATGCACGAATGCCAGCCAAGCCACGGAAAACACGGCACAATTCCAAATGCAAATCGTGGGCTGGGGTTCGTCAGTCGCCGGATGGTGGAGCTGAGGGGGATCGAACCCCTGACCTCATCATTGCGAACGATGCGCTCTCCCAGCTGAGCTACAGCCCCGTTCCGACAATGCGCGGCATTTAGTGTTTGCGCCCCGTCGCTGTCAAGCAGCGTGCGGCGCCCCGGACATCGATCGCAAGCGACCGCGGCGCCGCCTGATCCGTTGCCGCAGGCTTGCCGCTGCCGCGCCCAGTAGCTACATGTCGGGGCGCAACGGAGGTCCGCATGCTGGCGCTGATTCAGACGGTCGTCTTCGCGATCGATATATACTGGTGGCTGGTCATCGCCTCGGCGGTTTTCTCCTGGCTCTATGCGTTCAACGTGGTCAATCCGCGCAACCAGTTCGTCGGGCAGGTGGGCAATGCGCTGTTCCGCGTCACCGAGCCGGCGCTGCGGCCGATCCGCTCCATCCTCCCCGATCTCGGCGGCATCGACATCTCGCCGATCGTCCTGCTGCTGCTGCTCTTCTTCCTGCGCCAGTTCATCCTGACGACGGTCGCGCCCGCGCTCCTGTGAGCGGCGCGCCGTTCCGCCGCACGGCCGGCGGCGTCGAGCTCTTCGTGCGGCTGACCCCGCGCGGCGGCACTGATCGCATCGACGGGATCGCCGCCGGGACCGCGGACGGCAGCCGGCTGGCGGCCCGCGTGCGCGCCGTACCGGAAAAGGGAGCCGCCAACGCGGCGCTGGAGCGGCTGGTCGCCGACGCGCTCGGCGTGCCGAAGCGGGCGGTGCAGGTCGTCGCCGGCCACGGCTCGCGGCTCAAGACCGTGGCGGTGGAAGGCGACGCCGACGCATTGTCGCGCGCCGCCGAGGCCCTTGCGGCATCCGATGCGGCGGCGTCCGCCCCTTCACGGCCGGCGCGCCGGGGTGTAGGGAAGCGCGCCTGACGGGTGCTGCGCCATGAAACTCTACCGCTTTCTCTCCGGCCCGGACGATTCGTCCTTCTGCCACAAGGTGACCGCGGCCCTGAACAAGGGCTGGCAGCTTCACGGCTCGCCGACCTACGCCTTCGACGCGGCGACCGGGGCAATGCGCTGCGGCCAGGCTGTGGTGAAGGACGTGGACGGCAAGGATTATTCCCCCGACATGAAGCTCGGCGAGCAGTAGAGGCACGCGCCGCCCGTTTCGGATCATGCGCTTCGGGCTTGCCGTGCGACCCGTTCCGTGCGCACCCTTGCCGCTGCAATCCTGAGGTGGAGATCGGGCGTGCGGTCCTGGTCGTTGGCGCGGCGCGTCGTGGTCATGCTTGGCACGGCATGGTTCGTCCTGCTCGCCGTCTTCATCGCGCTCGCCCTGCGCCTGGATGCGGCCGTGCCGCCCTCCGATGCTGCCGCCGAGACCCATTTCATGGGGACGCGGGCCGACACGCTGGTCGATTACGGGACGATCGGCGCGATCGACGCCGGCACGCTGCCCGGCATCCTCGCCCGCATGAAGCCGGCCGACGGGCGCATGCACAGCGCCGGCCTGCAATATTACCGGAACGGCTGGCTCTGGCTCACCTTCGAGGTGCCGCCGCTGGCGGCCGGCCAGGACAGCTGGGTGGTGGCGCACGACCACACGCGCATCCGCGCGCTGCGCCTGGCGGTGGTGAAGGCCGGCATCGTCACCGAGAGGCAGTGGCGCTTCGATTCGCCCGAGCGCAAGGCGGGCCTCGGCGCGCGCACCCCCACCTTCCATTTCGACCGCGGCGAGCTGGAAGGCGCGCGCGTGCTGATGGGGTTCACCGCGCTCGGCGCCATGAGGCCCGAGGTGCGGGTGGAGACGGCGCGCTCGCATGACGGTCGCGAGCTGCGCGAGGCGGTGCAGACCTCGCTGCTGGCCGGCTCCCTCTTTGCCATGGCGCTCTATCTCTTCATCATCGGCGCGAGGCTGCGCGAGACGACGCTGCTGGCCGCGGCCGGCATGTCGTTCTTCACCGGTCATTTCATCTTCGCGGTGAAGGGTTTCGGCACGGCCGCGCTGCTCTACCGCTGGCCCAACGCGGCCGAGATCTTCCTCTATGCCGCGCAGCCGGCCATGCCTGCCTTCGTGCTGTTCCTGATCGTCGCCTATCTCCAGCTCGGGCGGACCCATCCGCGCTATGCGGCGTTCGTGTCGATCGTGGCGGCGCTGCTTCCCTTCCAGGGGCTGCTGGTGACGGCGACGGAGCTCGGCGCGCCGATCCCCTTCATCGTCGGCAACACGCAGGCCGTGCTGGTCTGCCTCGTGCTGGCGCTCGGCACGCTGTTCTGGTTTTCGGCGCAGGGCGACCGCCGCGCCCGGCTTTTCCTCGCCTGCATGCTGCCGCTCGCTGTGTCCAGCGCGGTCCGCGTCTGGCTCTATCTCAGCGTGGTGACGCCGCCATGGGCGCTGGTCTTCTTCAATTCCTATGCCGACGTCGCGGCCACCATGATGCTGCTCGGCGTTCTCGTCGCCCTCGACATCCAGCGCCGCGAGGCCGAGCTGCGCCGGCAGGCCGTCGCCAACGAGCAGCGGTTCCGGGGGTTCGCCGAGATCGCCACGGATTCCTATTTCGAGACCGACGCGCAGGGCATGGTCCGCAGCGCCGCCGGCCGGGTCGCGCGCATGCTCGGCCTCGACGACGGCGTCCGGCTGACTGAGGCGCTGGCGGCGCGCGCCGACGAGGACCCGCACGGCGTGCGGGCGCGGCTGGCCGCTTCCGGCACGCCGCTGCGCGACGCGGAGATCGCCGTGCTGGCCGATGACGGCTCGCGCCACTGGGTGGCGTTCTCGACCGTGCCGGGCGACGGCGGCGCCGGGCTGCGCGGCACCATCGCCGACGTGACCGAGCGGGTCGAGCGGCGGGCCAGCGAATCGCGGCAGGCCACGCTTTCGGCGCTCGGCCAGCTTGCCGGCGGCGTGGCGCACGAGGTGAACAACCTGCTGCACCCGATGATCAATCTGGCGCGGCGCGTGCGCGACCGCTACGTGGGCGATGCCGAGGCGCGCAAGCTGCTCGACATGGTGATCGCGTCGGGCCGCGCCGCCGGCGACATCGTCGCCGGCGTGCTCAATGCCTTCAGCCCGGCGCGCGAGCCGGGCGCGACGAAGCCGGTGGAGGCGGCGCTCGCCGAGGCGCTCGACATCGTGCGCTCCACCATCCCCAGCACCGTGCGGGTGGTCGAGCGGGTGGAGGTCGGCACCGGCGCCGAGGTGCCGGCGGGCGAGATGCTGCAGGTCGTCTCCAACGTGGTGTCCAACGCCATCAGGGCGATGAAGGGAGCGGGCCGGATCGATATCGGGCTGCGCGCCGCCGGGCCTGATATCGTGGAGCTTTCCTTCGCCGACGACGGGCCGGGCATGCCGGAGGCGATCCGCCGCCGCGCCACCGAACCCTTCGTCACGGGCCGCTCCGACGGCACGGGGCTGGGCCTCTCCGTCGTGGCGAGCATCGCGGCCAAATGGGGCGGCAGGGTCGACATCCAGTCGCAGCAGGGCCAGTCGCAGCAGGGCCCATCTCGGCGGGACAAGGGCACCCGCGTCGTGCTCACCCTGCCGCGTGCGGCGGGCATGGTGAAGAAGGCGGCGGAGTAGGATTTTGTCCTGGCTAAGGCTCGGGGTTTTTCGCCGGCCGCGGCCGGGCGTTCCTCACTGCGCCCGGGCCTCGATCTGCTCCATGTCGTCGTCGGACAGGCCGAAATGGTGGCCGATCTCGTGGATCAGCACATGGCTGACGATGTCGCCCAGCGTCTCCTCGTTCTCGGCCCAGTAGTCGAGGATGGCGCGACGGTAGAGCGTCACGCGGTTCGGCCCCTCGCCGGTCTGCGGATTCCAGCGCTCGGCGATGCCGCGCCCCTCGAACAGGCCAAGCAGGTCGAACGGCGTCTCCAGCGCCAGATCGTCCATGATCTCGTCGGTCGGGAACTCGGCGATCTGGATGACGATGTCGCCGGTGAGCTTGCGGAACTCCTCCGGCAGGTGGGCGTAGGTTTCCAGCGCGAGCAGCTCCAGCTCCTCGATCGAGGGCGAGAGCTGGTCTTCCCAGGCGCGGGTCTTGTAGAGGCGGGCCATGACGTTTCCTTCGAGGGCCATATAGCCGCATCGGTGCGCCGTTTCGAGGGGCGGCGGCCAAAAGGGTGAACGCGGGGCCGGAACGGCCCGAACCGGGCCCGATCCAGCAGGAATCTTTTCTCAAAAGGGCGCTTGACTCGCCGGGCAGGCTCTGGAATCCATAAGAACATAACAGGAACTACTGCCCGATCGGGACCGGAACGTCATGGCGCAGGCCGCTTTGGCGCGGGAGGAGCTTTCGGCTCTCCGCCGCGAAATCGCGAGGATCGAAGGAAGGCTGGCGCAAACGCTGGAGCTGCCGGCGGATCGCCGGCCGGGCGTATCTGCGCAGGGGCGTGACGAGGCCGAAGCTGGCGCGACCGTGGTGCGGCGCGCCGGCAGGGCGGTGCCGGGGCTGCTGCCGCTCGGCGTGGCGGCCCTCGACGGCCCGCTCGGCGGCGGCCTGCCGCTGGCGGCGATGACGGAGATCCACGGGGCGCAGATGCGCGATGCCGGCTGCGTCGCCGGTTTCGCGCTCGGGCTTGCGGCGCTGGCGCTGAAATCCGCCCCGGCCGGCCGGCCCGTCCTCTGGATCGGATCGGGCCCGCTCCTCGCCGAGGCGGGCGAGCCCTACATGCCCGGCATCCTGCCGCATTTCGGCATCGCGCCGGAGCGTATGCTCCTCTGCCGCACGCAGCGCATCGAGGAAGCCCTGTGGGTCGCCGAGGAGGCGGCCGAGCTGCCGGCGCTGGCGCTCGTCCTGCTCGAGGTCGGCGGCGCGTCGAGGAAGCTCGACCTCGTCGCGACGCGGCGGCTCCATCGCCGGGCCATGGCCGCCGGAAGGCCGCTTCTGCTGCTGCGCCAGGCCGCAGCGGCCGAACCCACCGCCGCGCCCGTGCGCCTCGAAATCGCGCCGGCGCCGGCCGGCGAGCGACCGCTGCTGGCCGGCCTCGCCGGCCTTCTCGAAGGCTCGATCGGTCCGCCGGCCGTCACCGTCTCGATCACCAGAAGCCGGACCCACATGCCTGCCAGCGCCACGCTGGAATGGAGTGACGATGCACACGCCTTTCGGGAGCGCGCCTTTCGGGCAGGAAACCCTGCCCTTCGCACCGCCGGCCCCATCGCCGGTCCTGTCGGGCGGACGCCGGATCATGGCCCTGTGGCTTCCCTGTCTCAGGACCGACCGTATCCTGCGGCAGAGATGGGGACGGGGCTGGCGTCGGGCGGAAGGGCCGGCCGGGCCGCCTGAACGTCATCTCGAAATCCATGCGGTGCAACAGCGGCGACCACCCTTGCTGGTCGGCCGCCGCGAGGGCAACGCCCAGCGCATCCTCGCGGCCGACGCGAGGGCGCAGGCGCTCGGCCTGAAGCCCGGCATGGGCATCGCCGATGCGCGCGCCATGCATCCCGACGTCGAGGTGGTCGAGGCCGACCCCGTCGCCGACGGGCGCTGCCTGGACGGCATAGCCGACTGGTGCGACCGATACACGCCGCTGGTCGCCCTCGACGGGGAGGACGGCCTGTTCCTCGACATCACCGGCTGCGCCCATCTGTTCGGCGGCGAGGCGGCGATGCTGCGCGACCTGCTCGCCCGCCTGCGCGGCCAGGGTTTCGACGCCCGCGGCGCCGTCGCCTCCACGGCCGGTGCCGCCTGGGCGGCCGCGCGTTTCTTCCGCATCCGGGTGATCGAGCCGGGCGGCGAGGCGCAGTTCATCCGCCCGCTGCCGCTGGCCGGCCTTCGCATCGACCGCGCGGTGCGCGACCGCCTCGAAGGCGTCGGGCTGCGCAAGGTCGGCGACGTGATGGCCCTGCCGCGCGCCCCGCTGGCGCGGCGCTTCGGCGCGGCTCTGCTCGCACGCCTCGACCAGGCGCTCGGCACGGTCGACGAGGCGATCTCTCCGCGCCTGCCGGTCGCGGATCTTTCCGTCGAGCGGGTGCTGGCCGAACCGATCCTGCTCGTCGAGGACATCGAGCGCCTGTCGGCGACGCTGGCCCGGGTGCTTTCGGTCGATCTCGAACGGCGGGGCGAGGGGGCCCGCCGCCTGCAACTGTCGCTGTTCCGCCTCGACGGCGGCGTGCAGCGGCTCGAGATCGGAGCCTCGCGGCCGCTGCGCGATCCCGGCCTCGTTACGAGGCTGCTCCACGAGAAGCTGACCGCGATCGGCGAGACGATCGATCCGGGCTACGGTTTCGAGCTGGTGCGGCTCTCGGCGCTCGACACGGCTCCGCTGGCTGCCGAGCAGACCGACCTCGCGGGCGGTTCGGAACATGCCGCCGCCGACATCGCGATGCTGGCCGACCGCGTGCGCGCGCGGCTCGGCGAGACCGGGCTGGAAAGGCCGGTTTTCGTGGAAAGCCATCTGCCGGAACGGGTGCAACGCCTCGAAGCCTTTTCCATGCCCGCAAGGGGCAAGGGCGCCGACCGGGGGACTGGCCGGGAGTCCGGCCGGGACGGGGCCGGGACCCCCGCCGGCCGGCATTTTCCGGCAGAGCGTCCGATCCGGCTGCTGCCCCGCCCCGAGCCCGTCGATGTCGCCGCCGCCGAAGTTCCCGAGGGGCCGCCCGCCAGTTTCCGCTGGCGCCGCGTCCTCCACCGCGTGTCGCGCGCGGAAGGGCCCGAGCGCATCGCCCCGGAATGGTGGCGCGAGCCCGAGGAGACGCCCGCGCGCGACTATTTCCGCGTCGAGGACGAGGCGGGCCGGCGCTACTGGCTCTACCGCGAGGGTTTTTACGGGGCCGCCGCCGGCCCGCGCTGGTACATGCACGGGCTCGGCGCATGAACGCGTCCGCGCCCCGCTATATCGAGTTTTCCGCGCAGTCGAATTTTTCCTTCCTGCGCGGAGCCTCGAAGCCGGAAGAGCTGGCCGTGGCCGCCAGGCTTCTCGGCCACGAAGCCTTCGGCCTCGCCGACCGCAACACGGTCGCGGGCGTGGTGCGCGCCTGGAGCCAGTCCAGGCATATCCAGCTTTCACCGGACGAGCCGCCCGTCTCGATCCCCTATCATCCGGGCTGCCGGCTGTCCTTCTGCGACGGCACGCCCGACATCCTCGCCTATCCGCAGGACCGGCGCGGCTGGGGTCATCTGTGCCGGCTGCTGACGCAGGCCAACATGCGCGACGAGAGCGAAAAGGGAGCGCCGCGCCTCTATCTGGCCGATCTTCTGGAATGGGGCGAACGCATGTCGCTTGCCGTGATGCCCGATCCCGCTGTCCCCACCCCTGCCGCCATGGCCCGCCCCGTGGCCCGCCTCGGCCTGCTGAAACAGCTCAAGGACCGTTTCGGCGCGGTCGTCCGCGTCGCCGCCTGCGCGTCCTATCGCGGCGCCGACCGGCTCGCGATCGAGGAGGCCGCTTCCCTCGCGGCGGCGGCCGGCCTGCCGCTGATGGCGGTGAACGACGTGCTCTTTCACGCCCCGGACAGGCGGCCGCTCGCCGATGTCCTCGCCGCCATCCGTCTCAAGACGACCGTCGCAAGGGCGGGCCTCGCGCTTTCCGCCAACGCCGAACGCCACCTCAAGCCCGCGGCCGAGATGGCACGGCTCTTTCGCCGCCATCCGCAGGCGGTAGCGGAGACCGTCGATTTCGCCGCCGAGCTTTCCTTCTCGCTCTCCGAGCTCAGGCATTATTATCCGTCGGAGACCGCGGAGGGGGTTTCCGCGCAGGCCGAGCTGGAGCGGCTCGCCTGGGAGGGCGCCCGCCGCCGCTATCCGCAAGGCATCCCCGAGAAGATCGCCGGCAATATCGAGGCCGAGCTGACGCTGATCGCGGATAAGAAATATGCCGACTACTTCCTGACCGTCCACGACATCATCGCCTTCGCGCGAAAGGAGAACATCCTCTGCCAGGGGCGCGGCTCGGCCGCCAATTCCACGGTCTGCTACTGCATGGGCATCACCGAGGTGGACCCGATGCTGTCCGGCCTGCTGTTCGAGCGGTTCCTGTCGTCGGATCGCGACGAGCCGCCGGACATCGACGTCGATTTCGAGCACGAGCGGCGCGACCCGGTGATGCAATATGTCTACGACAAGTACAGCGGCAGGCGCACCGCGCTCGCCAGCGCGGTCATCAGCTATCGCGGCCGTTCGGCCCTGCGCGAGGTGTCGAAGGCCCTCGATTTTTCCGAGGACACGCAGTCCGCCCTTTCCGGCTCGATCTGGGGCTGGTCGTCGTCGCGGATGGGGGAGACGGAGATGAAGGCGGCCGGCCTCGACCCCGCGCATCCGTCCACGCGCCATCTCGTCGACCGCGTCAACGAGATCCGCGGCTTTCCCCGGCACTTGACCCAGCATGTCGGCGGCTTCGTCATCACCCAGGACCGGCTCGACGAGGTCATGCCCATCGTCAAGACGGCGATGGACGACCGCAAGATGGTGGAATGGGACAAGGACGACCTCGACGCCGTCGGCATCCTCAAGGTCGACGTGCTGGCGCTCGGCATGCTGACCTGCCTGCGCCGCTGCTTCGATCTTCTGAGGAATCATTACGACGATCACGGCCTCGCCAGCCTCGACGTGGCCGGCATCCGTCGGGACCACAAGGACGACGATGCCGTCTACGCGATGATCCAGCGCGCCGACACGCTCGGCGTGTTCCAGATCGAGAGCCGGGCGCAGATGTCGATGCTGCCGCGGCTGAAGCCGAAGACGTTCTACGATCTGGTCATCGAGGTGGCGATCGTGCGCCCGGGTCCCATCCAGGGAAACATGGTGCATCCCTATCTGCGGCGCCGCGACAAGCTGGAGGACCCCGACTACCAGCAGCCCGAACTGAAGGACATCCTCGAAAAGACCCTCGGCATTCCCCTTTTCCAGGAGCAGGCGATGAAGATCGCCATGGTGGCGGGCGGCTTCTCCGGCAGCGAGGCCGACCTGCTGCGCCGCGCCATGGCCACCTTCAAGCGGACCGGCCGCGTCAAGGACTATCGCGACAGGATGGTCGCCGGCATGGTCGACAGGGGCTATCCGAAGGATTTCGCCGAGCGCTGCTTCAGCCAGATCGAGGGTTTCGCCGAATACGGCTTTCCCGAAAGCCACGCCGCGTCCTTCGCCTTGCTCGTCTACGCGTCCTCCTGGTTCAAGGCCTATTATCCCGACATCTTCTGCGCGGCGATCCTGAACTCGCAGCCGATGGGTTTTTACGCGCCCGCCCAGTTGGTGCGCGACGCGCGCGAGCACGGCGTCGAGGCAAGGGCGCCGGACGTCAACCTGTCCGGCTGGGACTGCACGCTGGAAGCGGCGCCTTTCGATCCCGGTCGCATCGCCCGCAGGCATGAAAGCATGCGCGGCGTGATCCGCAGCCGCCATGCGGTCCGGCTCGGCCTGCGGCAGGTCAAGGGACTGCACGAGAAGGATGTGCTGCGCCTGCTGGAGGCGAGGGGCGCGGGCTTCGTTTCGGTGCGCGATCTATGGCTGCGATGCGGTCTTTCCATCGAGACCATGGAGCAGCTCGCGCGCGCCGACGCCTTCCGTTCGATCGGCCTCGACCGGCGCACCGCTCTCTGGGAGGTGCGCGCGCTCGACCGGGTGAAAGCGGGCGGGACGAAAACGGGCGGCGCCATGCCGTTGCTCGACCGCGCAGGGGGCGATCCCAGCGACATCGAGCCGAAGGCGAGCCTCCCCGCCATGCCGCCCGGCCAGCATGTCATCGAGGATTACCGGTCGCTGGCCCTCTCGCTCAAGGCGCACCCGGTATCGTTCCTGCGCGAAGGGCTCGCCGCGGCGCGCGTGCGGCCCAATGCGGCCCTGGACGCGGCCGCCAATGGCGACCGGATCTGCGTCTGCGGCCTCGTCCTGGTGCGCCAGCGGCCCGGCACCGCAAAGGGGGTCATCTTCATGACCCTCGAGGACGAGACCGGCATCGCCAACATCGTCGTCTGGAAGAAGACCTTCGAGCGGTTCCGGCCGATCGTGCTCGGGGCGCGGCTGGTGAAGGTCACCGGCAAGGTCCAGAAGGCATCGAACGTCGTCCATGTGGTGGCCGCACGGATCGAGGACATGAGCTGGCGCCTGGCGGAGCTTTCCGAAGCCTGTCGCGACGTCGATGTCCGCCCGCCCGTCGATGAGGGCAAGCGGCCGGCCGCAGAAGGCCGCCATATTCTTTCCCGCCGCCGGGCGGCGCAGGACCAGGCGGTCGCCAGCCGCCATCCGCGCGATCAGGGCGATCTTGTCGGCGCGATCGAGAGGGTCATGCCCGGCGGCAGGAATTTCCATTGATGCGGGCCGGCGGACGAAAGAACCGCAGGCCGTGGCCGGTCGCATGGCGGCCGGGTCGATCCTGCGCCGGCCGTCCGCGAATTTCAGCGCCCCGGCCCGGCCCGCGCCAGCAGCCGTTCCGCCTGGGCCAGATGCAGCCGCTCCACCATCCTGCCGTCCAGCGCGATGACGCCCTTGCCGGCGTGCTCGGGCAGCGCGAAGGCGTCGACGATCGCGCGTGCGGCCGCGATTTCCGCCGCGTCCGGCGAGAACACCCGGGTCGCGGCCTCGATCTGGGCGGGATGGATCAGCGTCTTGCCGTCGAAGCCCAGGTCGCGGCCCTGGACGCACTCCGCCTCGAAGGCGGCGAGATCGCGAAAATCGTTGCTCACGCCGTCGAGCGCGTCGAGCCGCGCCGCGCGTGCGGCCAGAACGATCTGCGACAGCCAGGGCAGCAGGTGGCGGCGGTCGGCGGTGGCGCGCACGCCGGTTTCCTTGACGAGGTCGTTGGTGCCGGCGACGAGGCAGGCGAGCCGCGCCGACGGGTTGCGGCCGAGGCCCACGATCTCGCGCAGGTTGAGAATGGCGCGGGGCGTCTCGATCATCGCCCACAGCCGGATCGCCGGGTCGGCATCCGTCTGGTCGAGCGCTTCGTCGGCGTCGAGAATGTCGCGCGGCCCGTCGACCTTCGGCAACAGGATCGCATCCGGCGAGCAGGCGCGCGCCGCCAGCAGATCCTCGGTGCCGGCCTCGCTGCCGAGCGCATTGATGCGTATCACCAGTTCGCACCCGGCGGGCCGGCCGGCGCGGAAGAGGCCGCGCAGCGTTTCCCGCGCCGCCGCCTTCTCTTCAGGAGCTATCGCATCCTCGAGATCGACGATCACCACGTCGCAGGCGAGCGAGCCGATCTTGTCCAGCGCGCGCCGGTTGCTGGCGGGTACATAGAGGACGGAGCGGCGGGGCCGGAGCGGTCGGTCGGTCATGCCGCCTTCTGGCAGGGCGGAGCGATGCGCGCAAGCTGCGCCGCGCGGATTCGCCCGCTGGCCCACTGGACAGGCGCGGGGCCGCCGCGCATGCAGGCGGCATGCAAGGTTTCGACATCGTCATCGTCGGCGGCGCCATCGTCGGTGCCTCGGTCGCGTGGTTCCTGCGCGAGGAAGGGTTTTCGGGCTCGCTCGCCGTGGTCGAGCGCGATCCCACCTTCGCGCATTCGGCCACCACCCTGTCGGCGGCATCGATCCGCCAGCAATTCTCGCTGGCCGAGAACATCCGTCTGTCGCGTTTCACGCTCGGCCTGTTGCGCAACCTTCAAAGCCGTTTTGGTCTCGGCGCCGATGTCGGCTTTCGCGAGAAAGGCTATCTCATCCTGGCCGGACCGGAGGGGCTTGCGGCACTGATGGCGTCCCACCGCGTGCAGGCGGGCGAAACCGGCGACATCGTGCTGGAGGACGCTGCGGCGCTGGGCCGGCGTTTCGCCTGGCTGTCGACGGAGGGGATCGCGGCGGGCACCTTCGGCCTGCGCGGCGAGGGCTGGTTCGACCCGCATGCCCTGCTCGCCCTGCTGCGCTCCGCCCTCAAGGGACGCGGCGTCGAGACCATAAGGGACGAGGTCACCGGCATCGATGCGGCGGGCGGCGGCGCGATGCGCGTCTCGCTGGCCGGCGGCGGGGAGCTTGCCGCCGGCACGGTCGTCAACGCCGCCGGGCCGAATGCCGGGCGCGTGGCCGCCATGGCCGGGCTCGACCTGCCGGTCGAGCCGCGCAAGCGCAGCGTCTTCGTCTTCGAGGCGCGCGAGCGCTTCGAAGACATGCCGCTGCTGGTTGACCCCTGCGGCGTCTATGTGCGGCCGGAAGGGTCGGTCTATATCTGCGGCGGCGCCGAGGAGGAGGCCGGCGAACCGGCCGCCGACTTTGGCGATTTCGAGCCCGAATGGCCGCTTTTCGAGGAGCGCATCTGGCCGGTGCTCGCCGCGCGCGTCCCGGCCTTCGAGGCGCTGCGGCTGACGCGCGCCTGGGCCGGCCACTACGACTACAACAGCTTCGACCAGAACGCCGTCATCGGCCCCCACCCGGACCTGCCGCGCTTCATCTTCGCCAACGGGTTCTCGGGCCACGGATTGCAGCAGGCCCCGGCCGTCGGCAAGGCGCTGGCGGAGCTGATCGTGCATGGCGAGTACCGCACGGTCGACTGCTCGGCCTTCGCCTGGGAGCGCATCCGTCGCCAGCGTCCGTTCCGCGAGCTGGCGATCATCTGAGCGCATCCTGCATCGCCAGCGCGTCGGGCAAGGCGTGGCCGAGCGCGGTGTTGTCGAAGATGCACCAGATTTCGGCCGCCTGCGCCCGCGCGGCGTCGATCTGCCGGGCGAAGGCGGCAAGGCGCTCCGGCCCGTAATCCGACTGGTAGGTCACCGGCGCGCCGTGCAGGCGGAAATAGGTGAGGCCGCGCCAGCCGGCCGGCGCCGCACCGCCGGGAAGGCGCGGCGGATCGGCAGCCACGCGCGCCACCTTGTGGCGCACGAGCAATTCCTCCGACTGCGCCGTCGCCCAGCTCGCGTGCCGCGGCTCGAAAGCCACGGCAGCATCGGTGCGTTCGCGCAGCAACGCGAAAAAATCCGCCGCTGCGGGGCCGAAGCGAAGGCCGGGAGCCGTCTGCACGAGGAGCACGCCGAGCTTCGGTCCGAGGCCGCCCGTTTCGTCGAGAAAACGCTCCAGCGGCGCGGCGCAATCGGCCAGCCCGCGCTCATGGGTGATCGCGCGGGGGAGCTTCACGGCGAAACGGAAATCCGCCGGCACTGAAGCCGCCCATCGCTCGTATATCTCGCGGCGGTGCGGCCGGTAGAAGGACGAATTGATCTCCACCGCCGGCAGCTTGCGCGCATAGCGCTGCAGATGCGTTCCGTCGCCGGGGAAATGGCCGGCATGGCGCGAGGCGATGCTCCAGCCTGCTGTGCCGGTCCGCACCGCCGGCCTTTGCCGGGGAAGCTCTGGCTCTTTGATTTGCCGCATCGAATGTGTAAAGCAATCCGGACCCGTTCCCAGAGAAACGCCCGACCATGGAAAAGTTCACCACGCTCACCGGCGTCGCTGCCGCCCTGCCGATCGTCAATGTCGACACCGACATGATCATCCCGAAGGATTATCTGAAGACCATCAAGCGCACCGGCCTCGGCAAGGGCCTGTTCGCCGAGATGCGCTTCGACGAGAAGGGCAACGAGAATCCCGACTTCGTGCTCAACAAGCCGGCCTATCGCAACGCGCAGATCCTCGTCGCGGGCGACAATTTCGGCTGCGGCTCCTCGCGCGAGCACGCGCCTTGGGCGCTGCTCGACTTCGGCATTCGCTGCGTCATCTCCACCAGCTTCGCCGACATCTTCTACAACAACTGCTTCAAGAACGGCATATTGCCGATCACCGTCAGCCCCGAGGACCTCGACAAGCTGCTGGACGACGCCTCGCGCGGCTCCAATTCGACGCTGACGGTGGACCTCGAGGCCAACGAGATCCGCGGCCCGGACGGCGGCACGATCGCGTTCGAGATCGATGCGTTCCGCCGGCACTGCCTGCTCAACGGCCTCGACGACATCGGCCTGACGATGGAGAAGGCGCCGTCGATCGAGGGTTTTGAGCGGACATACGCCGAAACCCGCCCCTGGGCGTAAGTCACAGAAACAGGGAGCGGGCGGCGATGAGGTTGCGGACCGTGATCCCCGCGGCGCTCCTGCTGGCGGCGGCGTCCAGCCCCGCGCCGGCGCAGGAAGAGCCGATCGCGTTCGGCAGCGGCGGCTTCACCATCACCGAGCAGGACGACGGCACCAGGCTGCTCGCCTTCGACGGCAAGGAGCTGGCGCGCGACTATTTCGTCTTCCACGACGGCATATTCGAGATCGACGGCGTCGAGGTCGCGCTGTTCGAGGTGTCGGAGGGCGGCAATGCCTGCGGGGCCAACACGCTGATCGTGTGGCAGCCGGAAGGGCGCGGCATCGAGGCGCTTCAGGCGACCGACGATTGCGACGCGCCGTCGGCGGCGGTCAGCCCCTACGGCATCTATTTCGTACCCTACCTCCTGCCGGGCGCATCCGATGTCGTCCGCACATGGTCGCCCGGCGAGGGCCTGCGCATCGCCGGCCGGCTGAACTTCATGCCGCAGCCCGGCACGGGCTGGGCCGATGTCGCGATGCCCGGGCACATGATGGACGTCTTCGCCAACGAGGCGGTCTATGAGGCCAGCCGCGCCACCCTCGGCGACGCGCTCACCGAGGTGGCGCGCGGCCTTTCGGTCGGCGGCGAGCCGACCGCGCTGGGCGAGGGCCGGTTCTGGTCGAGGGGATGCGTGCCGCATGCGTGCAGCCTCTCCGACAGCTTCATGGCGGTCGACGCGAAGGCCCGTACGGTCTTCTTCGCGCAGCAGACCGAAGGCGGCGCGCCGCGAAGCTGGCCCGACGCCGCCGGCTGGCCACAGGACATTCGCGCCGCGATGGCCGGCGCGCTCGGCCGCTGACGCGCGGCTCGATGAGCAAGGGGCCTGACCATTTCTGCCCCGGCTGCGGCGCGCCGCAGAAGCGTTTCGACCGCTATCCCTGGTATTTCTGCGGCGCATGCCTTGCGACCGCAAGCGACCGCGACGGGCGCAGGCTCGTCTTCGGCAACAGCTCGATCTTCGGCGGCTTCGAGTGGGCCTATGCCGACGACCCGGAGAATTTCGACGACACGGCCACCGTGGTCATATGCTACATACTGGAGCGGCAGGTGACGGTTCAGGAGGCGCGCTTCGGCGGCATCGTGGCCCAGCCGATCGATGCCGGCTCGCTGCCCCGCCTGCCGGACAACCGCGTCGTCTGGCTGAGCGATAAGGGCAAGCCGCAGACGGCGGCGGCGCGGCTGCGCCGGCGCGAACAAGGCGAGCGGAAATAAAGGGGCGGCGCATGACGCGAAAACTGGTTTCCACCGGCTCGCCCTTCGAGAAGACGGCAGGCTATTCGCGCGCCGTCGTCGACGGGGACTGGTGCTTCGTTGCCGGGACCACCGGCTACGACTACGCCACTATGACTATGCCGCTGACCGTGGAGGAGCAGACCCGCAACTGCCTCGCCACCATAGGCAGGGCGCTCGCCGAGGCCGGCTTTGCCATGGAGGACGTGGTGCGGGCGCGCTATCACGTCACGGACAGGGCCTTCGTGGACCGCGTCTTTCCGATTCTCGGCGAGGTCTTCGGCGCGATCAGGCCGGCCGCCACCATGACCGTGTGCCAGCTCAACGAGCCGGAAATGCTCGTCGAGATCGAGGTGACGGCGCTGCGGCGCGATCGCGACGGGCGACCTTAGACCGTTTCATGGTCAGATGGAATCGCTCTGCCGGCGGGCATTTGGTCCCAAG
>CAZVTK010000086.1:0-19634 GCA_964629765.1 uncultured Mesorhizobium sp. | reverse complement strand
TCCGATCTCCCCCCTTGAGGGGGAGATGTCCGGCAGGACAGAGGGGGGTGCGAAGGGGCAACGGCATCCTGCGGATCACGCCTACAGCTTCCAGCCCGAATGGGCGGCGGCGATGCCGCCGGAATAATCCCGCCACGCCACGCGCGAAAAACCGGCGCGCTCGATCATGGTGGCGAAGTCGCGCTGGCGCGGGAACTTGCGGATCGATTCGACCAGATAGCGGTAAGGCTCGCCGTCGCCGGTAACCATCTGCCCGATGCGGGGGATCGCATTGAACGACCACGCATCGTAGACGCGGTCGAGGACAGGCATGCCGACCTCGGAGAATTCGAGGCACAGGAACCGGCCGCCGCGCTTGAGCACGCGATGCGCCTCGGCCAGCGCTCGGTCGATATGCGGCACGTTGCGGATGCCGAAGGCGATCGTATAGGCGTCGAACGCGGCGTCGGGAAAGGGCAGCTCCTCGGCATTGGCCTCGACGAACGCGACCTTTTCGGCGAGCCCGCGCTTTGCCGCGCGCTGGCGGCCGACCTCCAGCATGGAGGCGTTGATATCGGACACTGTGGCGACGGCCTTGCCGCCGCTCGCCTCGACCACGCGAAAGGCGATGTCGCCGGTGCCGCCGGCCATGTCGAGCAGCGACCAGCCTTCGCGCTTCGGCGGCGCCAGCCACGCCACGGCCGCGTCCTTCCACAGCCGGTGCAGCCCGCCCGACATCAGATCGTTCATCAGGTCGTAGCGCCCGGCCACGCGGTGGAACACGGCGTCCACCTTGCCCTGCTTCTCGCCGTCCGCCACGGTCTGGAAGCCGTAGGAGCTTTCCATGCCGCCGGCGGCGGTGGTGCGGGTTTCGCCCATCTTCTCAACTTCCCGACAAAAGTGGCGCGGACCATAGCCCATTGAAAAGTCGGACGCTATTGTCGCATCCATGATCAGGGCGCGTTCGGGGCGCGATCAAGGGACGCGGGGGCGGGCAAGATGCCGAACATGGTTCCCAAGGCGGAACTCCACTGCCATGTCGAGGGCGCGGCCTCGCCCGAGCTGGTGATGGCGCAGGCGCGCAAATACGGGGCCGACACCTCGGCCTTCATCGAGGACGGCTCCTTCGTCTGGAGCGATTTCACCAGCTTCCTCGCCGCCTACGACTTCTCCGCCAATCTCTTCCGCGACGAGGAGGACTATGCCCGGCTGACCGAGCATTATCTGTCCAGCCTCGCCCGCGACGGCGCCATCTATTCCGAGGTCTTCACCTCGCCCGACCATGCGCTGCGCGCCGGCCTGTCGCCGTTGGCCTACACCGAGGCGCTGGGCGAGGGCATCGAGCGGGCCAGGGCCAAGACCGGCATCGAAGGGCGCATGATCGTCACCGGCGTGCGCCATTTCGGCGTCGAATCGGTCGAGGCGGCGGCGCGTTTCGCGGCGAAATGCGGCCACAGGCTGGTGACCGGCTTCGGCATGGCGGGGGAGGAGCGCTTCGGCGATGTCGAGGACTATGTGCGCGCCTTCGAGATCGCGCGCGAGGCGGGGCTGGGCATCACCATCCATGCCGGCGAGCTGGCCGGCTGGGAGAGCGTCAAGGCCGCGCTGGACCACATCCGCCCGGCCCGGATCGGCCACGGCGTGCGCGCCATCGAGAACCCGGACCTGGTGAAGCGCATCGCGGCGGAAGGCGTGGTGCTGGAGGTCTGTCCGGTTTCCAACATCGAGCTGAAAGTGTTTCCCGACTATGCGTCGCATCCGTTCGCGCGGCTTCACGCGGCGGGCTGCAAGGTGACGCTGAACTCGGACGACCCGCCCTATTTCCGGACGTCGCTCAAGAAGGAATACGACGTGGCGGCGCAGCATTTCGGCTATTCGCCGAAGCAGCTCGCGGCGGTCACGCGCACGGCGCTCGACGCGGCCTTCGTCGACCGCAGGACCAGGGCCGAGCTGATCGCCCGCGCCGACAGGATGATGGCGGCGCGGACGTAGCCGTCAGGGTAGCCGGCCGATCCGCTCCGCCAGCAGCGCGAAGAAGCCTTCGGCGTCGACATCGCCCATCACGGTCGCGTTCCTCGGCCGCCCGGTGACGCCCCACCAGTCGACCACGGTGGCGCCCATGGTCAGCTCCGACGCCGTCTCGACCGTCACGTTGACGTGGCGGCCGGCGAACAGCTCCGGCTTTATGAGGTATGCGATCACGCAGGGGTCGTGCAGCGGCCCGCCGTCGGTGCCGTATTTGGCCTCGTCGAAGCGCTCGAAGAAGTCCAGCATCTGCGCCGTCGCCACCGAGGCGCGGTTGCCCGACCTGCGGAAAGCCTCGATCCGCTTCGCGGTCGTGCGCGCCTTGTGGGTCACGTCGAGCGGCATCATGACGATGGGCACGCCCGAGCGGAACACGATGTCGGCCGCGTGCGGGTCGACATAGATGTTGAACTCGGCCGCGGGCGTGGTGTTGCCGCCCTCGAAATAGCCGCCACCCATCAGCACGATCTCGCGGATCCTCGGCACGATGCGCGGCTCGCGCACCATGGCCAGCGCGATATTGGTGAGCGGCCCCAGCGGGCAGAGCGTCACCGTGCCGGCGGGCTCGGCCATCAGCGCCTCGACGATGAAGTCGACGCCGTGCTGCGGCTGGAGCTGCATCGCCGGCGCGGGAAGGTCGGGGCCGTCGAGCCCCGTCTTGCCGTGCACCTCCTCGGCGGTGACGAGCGCGCGCACCATCGGCCGCACCGCCCCTGCGAAGACCCTGATGTCGGGCCGGCCGGCCAGCTCGCAGATCTTGCGCGCATTGAGCTCCGTCAGCTTCAGCGGCACGTTGCCGGCGACGGCGACGACGCCCAGCACGTCGAGCTCCGGGCTCGCCAGCGCCAGCAGGATGGCGACGGCGTCGTCCTGCCCGGGGTCGGTGTCGATGATGATCCTGCGCGGCCCGGCCATGCGAACGTCCCTTCCTGTCACCACTTGAAGTCGAAAACGGCGCGGACCATATCAGGAGCACGGGCGGGAATGCCATTCGGGTTCGCGTCCATCCACGTCGCTCTTCGAGGACAGGAACAGATGACGCGCATGACGCCCTTTTCCAATCCGCTGCTGCTCGGCTTCGATTCCATCGAGAAGACCCTGGAGCGCGTCGCCAAGGGCGCCGACGGCTACCCGCCCTACAATATCGAGCGCCTGCGCGGCGCCGGCGGCACCGACGACGGGGCCGACCGCCTGCGCATCACGCTCGCGGTCGCCGGCTTCGCCGAGGGCGACCTCGACGTGTCGACCGAGGAGAACCAGCTCGTGGTCCGCGGCCGCCAGGCCGAGGAGGGCGAGCGCGAATATCTGCATCGCGGCATCGCCGCGCGCCAGTTCCAGCGGACCTTCCTGCTGGCCGACGGCATGCGCGTGGTGGGCGCGGAGCTGGCCAACGGCCTGCTGTCGATCGATCTCGACCGGCCGCAGCCCGAGCGGCTGGTACGGAAAATCAACATTTCGGTGAAAGACTGAGGCATCACGGGATGGTGCCCGCCCCGAGCCGAAAACCCGGAACCGAAAGGCCCGGAACCCAAAGGCTCTGTCGCGGGTTGGTCGAATGGACTTCCTGCGCGAAAGGAGGCTGACATGGCTGAATACAGACCCGATGTCGCGGTGAGCGAGGACGAACTGGCCCATCTGGGCGAGGGCAGCGTCGCCTATCTGCGCGAATTCCTCTCCGACGACCTGAAGGAGCGCTTTCCCGGCATGCCGGAGATCGCGCCGGGCACGCGCCTGTGGGCCGTGTTCGCCGCCGACGGCCGGCCGATCCTGCTCGCCGACGCCCGCGCCAGCGCGCTGGCCGGCGCCATGCAGAACGACCTGACGCCCGTCAGCGTCCACTAGGACGGAATTTTCGCCTTGGCTGCGCCGGCTTTCGAGCCGGCGCGGGTTTCCCGCTAGCTCTCTTCCTGCCAGCGCGGCGCACGCTTCTCGTTGAACGCCGCGACCCCTTCCGCCGCGTCGGGCGAGCCGGCGGCAAGCGCGATCTGCCCCTCCGCGAAGGCCATCGCCTCGTGAAAGGCCATCTCCTGCATCGCCGCCACGGCATATTTGCCGCGGCGCACCGCGGCCGGCGAGTTCAGCGCGAGCTGCCGGCATATGCGGTCGACGGTCGCGTCGAGCCCGGCCGCGGGAACGACGTAGTTGATCAGGCCCATCTCGCGTGCCCGTTGCGCGTCGACCGGCTCGCCCAGCAGGGCCAGCTCCGCCGCGTGGCGCGGCAGGATCAGCTTGCGCAAATGGACTTGCACCTGGAACGGGAACACGCCGATGCGCGCCTCGGGCAGGCCGAAGCGGGCATGGTCGGCGGCCACCGCGATGTCGCACAGCGCCATCAGCCCGAGGCCGCCCGCCATGCAGGCGCCGTTGACGCGCGCTACCATGGGCAGCGGCATGGCCTGCGCGAAGCGCGCCAGCCGGCCGAAATCGGTGGTCGGCTCGGACGCCTCGTCGCCGAAGATCGCGGTGCCGAGCTGAAGGTCTCCGCCGGCGCAGAACGCCCTGTCGCCCGCGCCGGTGAGCACCACGGCGCGCACGCCGCTTTCCCCGCAGGCACGGCGCAGGCCCTCGTGGAGCCCGGCGACCACCCTCGCATCGATGGCGTTGCGCCGCTCGGGCCGGTTGATGGTGATCCACAGCGCCGAGCCCCGGCGCTCGACCAGAACGGCTTCGCTCATCGCGCTCTCCTCGGCAATCGTGCCGGCGGGAGCGTACTCCATGGCAGGAGGCGCGTCGAACCCTTCGGCCGGTGTCAGGCCGCGTGCGAGGCCGGCGTCTGCGACAGGAAGGAATAGATCGCCGCCGGGTCGGTGGAGCCGCGGATCTTGGCGACCGTGTCGGCGTCGCGCAGGACGCGGGCGATGCGCGACAGTGCCTTCAAATGGTCGGCGCCCGCCGTTTCCGGCGCCAGCAGCAGGAAGACGAGGTCCACCGGCTGGTCGTCCAGCGCTTCGAAATCGACCGGCGTCTCCAGCCGGGCGAAGATGCCGGTGATCTTGCGGATGGCGCGCAGCTTGCCGTGCGGGATGGCGATGCCGTTGCCGACGCCGGTCGAGCCCAGCCTCTCGCGCTGCACGATCGTGTCGAAGATCTCGCGCTCGGGCAGGCCGGTCACCTCGGCCGCCTTTTCGGCGAGCATCTGGAGCAATTGCTTCTTCGAGTTCGTCTTGAGGCCCGGCAGGACGGACGAAACCTCGATCAGGTCGCTCAGATCCATGTGCATGGTTCCTTGTGCGCGCGCCAGTATCGTCGCGTGATCTTCAGCTTCGCGAGCCCGGATGGGCCCCCGCCGGATGAACCCCCGGATGAGCCGTGTCGATCCATCCGATGTGGCCGTCGGGGCGGCGATAGACGACGTTGACCGCCTCGGTCGCCCCGTTGCGGAACAGGAAGACGGGGCTGTCCTTGACGTCGAGCTCCACCACCGCCTCCGCCACCGACATGGTGCGCAGCGACAGCGTCGTCTCCGCGACGATGGCCGGCGCGAAATCCTCCGGCACCTCGCTCCCGTCGTCGGCGGGCGAGGTCATGACCTTGTAGGCAAGGTCGATCGCCTCGCCGGCCATGGAGCCGGCCGGATGGGCCTTGAGCTTGCGCTTGTAGCGCCGCAGGCGCTTCTCGATGCGCTCCGCCGCCGCCTCGAAGGCCGGTATGGCCTCCTGCGCGGCCCCGGTGGCCTGGAGCGCGATCCCGCTGTCGAGATGGATCGAGCAGTCCGCCGTGAAGCGCGAATTCGCCTTCTCGACCGTCACCCGGCCGGAGAAGCCGCCGTCGAAATACTTCTCGACCGCCTCACCGATCCGGTTCTCGATGCGCAGGCGGAACGCATCGCCGATATCCATGTGCTTTCCCGAAATGCGCAGGCTCATCGAAAGGGCGATCCTTTGCGTCCAGGCTTCGGCTGAACCGAGTTTATACCCGTGGCCCCGTGGCACAAGGCTGTCGGGACATTCAGCGGCTGTTGCGGCGCCTCCAGCGCCTTTGGTGCGCCCGGCCCCTCTGGCGGCCGGCCCCTCTACTGCCCGGATTGGACCCCGGCCTTAGCGGCGGGGCTTCTAGTGGTTCGGCCCACCGATGTCAACGCGAGCGCGTTTCGACCCGTTCCGCTGTGGATGGCGGCTCCCCCGCCGGCTCCGCCGGGCAGCTACCGCCCGGCGACGGCGAGCGCCCGTTTTTCGCGGCGGCGCTGCACGGAGGAGGGGATGTTCATCGCCTCGCGGTACTTGGCCACCGTGCGGCGGGCGATGTCGACCCCGCTCTTGCGCAGGATGTCGACGATGGCGTCGTCCGACAGCACGTCGAGCGCCTTCTCGTCCTCGATCAGCTCGCGGATGCGGTCGCGCACGGCCTCGGCCGAATGCGCCTCGCCGCCCTCGGCCGAGGCGATGGAGGCGGTGAAGAAGAAGCGCAGCTCGAACACGCCGCGCGGCGTCAGCATGAACTTGTTGGAGGTGACGCGGCTCACCGTCGATTCGTGCATGCCGATGGCGTCGGCCACCGTTCTCAGGTTGAGCGGCTTCAAATGGCGCACGCCGGAGACGAGGAAGGCGTCCTGCTGCCGGACGATCTCGCTCGCCACCTTCAGGATGGTGCGCGCCCGCTGGTCGAGGCTGCGCGCCAGCCAGTTGGCGCTTTGCAGGCAGTCGGCGAGGAAGGCGCGGTCGGCGCTGCTGTGCGCCTGCCGGGACACCTGCGCGTAATAGGCCTGGTCGACCAGCACCCGCGGCAGGGCGTCGGGGTTGAGCTCGACCGCCCAGCTTCCGTCCGGCGCGGCGCTCACCAGCACGTCGGGCGTCACCGGGTCGGCCACGCCCCCGGCAAACGCCGTTCCGGGCTTGGGGTCGAGCGCGCGGATCTCGGCCAGCATGTCGACGAGGTCCTCGTCGTCGACGCCGCAGATGCGCCGCAGCGAGGCGAAATCCCGGCGCGCCAGCAGGTCGAGATGGGCGATGAGCGCCTGCATCGCCGGGTCGAGCCGGTCGCGCGCGGCCAGTTGCAACGACAGGCATTCCGCAAGATTGCGCGCGAACACGCCCGGCGGATCGAATGTCTGGCACCGGCGCAGCACCGTCTCGACCAACGCGCGCGGCACGCCCAGCCGCCCGGCGGTCTCGGCCTCGTCGAGCTCGACATAGCCCGCATCGTTGAGCGCGTCGGCGAGGGTGCGGGCGAGCGCGCGCTCGACCGGATCGACGAAGCCGAAGGCGATCTGCTCGGCGACGTGGTCGGCCAGCGTCACGGGCGCGGAGGTCAGCGCCTCGATGTCCGCGCCTTCGCCCGCCGGCCCCTGCCGCGCCGAAGGCGCCGATTTCCACTGGGCGGCGAGATCGGGCGCAACCGCCTCGCGCGTGCCGGGATCGTCCGGGAACAGGTTCTCCAGCGAGCTGTCCAGCTTGGCGGAGATGGATTCGGCGGTCCAGTCCGGCCCGGTCGCCTCCCAGCCCTCGCCGTCGCCCGGGGCCTCGCCGCCGTCGTCGCGCTGCTGGTCGCGTTCCAGCAGCGGGTTGCGCTCGATCTCGCCGTCGATGAAGCGCTCAAGCTCGATATGGTTCAGTTGCAGCAGCCGGATCGACTGCATGAGCTGCGGCGTCATCACCAGAGACTGGCTCTGGCGGAGCTGAAGCGAGGCAGAAAGCGCCATGACCGTCCCGTACGCGTACCGGCCCCGCGCGAGGCGCGGCCGCGCCGGGATGAAACTGGCCCGGCTCTTGCATGTCAAGCGGCAAGCTACACGTCCGGGCCTTACCGGAGAGTTAGCCGCGGGCTTTTGCGGGGCGGGGGGATCGGGGCGAGGCGATCAGAGCGAGAATTTCTCGCCGAGGTAGAACCGGCGCACGTCGGCATGGGCGACGATCTCGGCCGGCGTGCCGTGCGTCAGGATCTTGCCGGCGTGGACGATATAGGCGCGGTCGATCAGGCCGAGCGTCTCGCGCACATTGTGGTCGGTGATCAGCACGCCGATGCCGCGCCCGGTCAGGTGGCGCACGAGCTGCTGGATGTCGGACACGGCGATGGGGTCGACGCCCGCGAAGGGCTCGTCCAGCAGCATGAAATTGGGGTCGGTCGCCAGCGCTCGCGCGATCTCCAGCCGGCGCCGCTCGCCGCCCGAAAGCGCCAGCGCCGACGACTTGCGCAGATGGCCGATGTGGAATTCCTCCAGCAGCGCGTCGAGCTTGCGCTCGCGCGCCGCGCGGCTCCTCTCCACCGTCTCCAGCACCGCCCGGATGTTGCCCTCGACGGTGAGGCCGCGGAAGATCGAAGCCTCCTGCGGCAGGTAGCCTATGCCGAGCCGGGCGCGCCGGTACATCGGCATCGTCGTCACGTCGAACCCGTCGATCTCGATCGTGCCGCTGTCGGCGGCGACGAGGCCCGTGACCATGTAGAAGCAGGTCGTCTTGCCGGCGCCGTTGGGGCCGAGCAGGCCCACGGCCTCGCCGGCGCGCACGCCGAAGCTGATGCCCGAGATCACCTGCCGGCCGCGATAGGACTTCACCAGCCCGCGCGCGACCAGCGTGCCGGCGAGCTCATCGCGGCTGCCCTGTTCCGGCGCCTCGAGCGCGGGAATCGCCGCTTCCGCCGACGACATTGCCGTCATCTGGGCCGTCATCTGGGCCGTCATCCCGCCCGTCATCCCGGGGGCGTGCTGCCCGGTTGCAGCAGCATCTTCACCCGCCCGGTCGCGTCCGAATTCGGGCAGGAATCGACCTGCGACAGGCCGCTGTCGGAGTTCTTGGTGAAACGGCAGCCGACGACGATGTTCGGTCCCTCCGTCAGCACCACCTCCTTGCCGGTGACCACCATGTCGCCGGACTTCATGTTGAATTCGCCGCGGTCGCCCGTCACCACCTGGCCGGACTGGTCGAGGAAGACCTTGCCCTCGGCGAGCATGCGCTCGATCTCGGTGCCGCCCAGCATGCCAGACCGCGGCGCGCCAGAGCCCGTTGCGCCTGCGCCGTCCGCGCTGGCGGGAGCGGCGGCGGCCCCTTGCGCCTCGCCCTTCTCCTGCGTGTAGTAGACCGTCAGCTTGACGGCGCGCAGCAGCAGCCCGCCCTGCACCAGCACCACGTTGCCGGTGAAGATGGCGATGCCGTCATTGTCCAGCACCTCCAGCCGGTCGCTTTCGATCTCGACGGGCTCGTCGCCCGCGAGGCCGAAGGCGCCCTGCGCGGCCGCCTGGCCGCCTCCGAGCGCAAGCGCCAGCAGGACGGCCGCGAGCCGCGCGCTAGTTCTTCGCATTGGCGTCCCCCGCGGAAGCCGTATCGGTGCGGCGCCCGTCGATCACGACCTTCACCCGCCGCTCGAACACCATCACGCTGCCATTGTCGGTCATCTTCATGCTGTCGGCGGTCACCCGCATGGACGGCAGGTCGATCTCCACGTCCGCGCGCGACACGACGTCGCCCCGGCTCATGTCCAGCGTCGCCGATTGCAGCCGCGCCACCATGCCGTCGGTCGTGCGCACCAGCGTCGGGCTGGTGAGGCTCAGCATGTTGTCGGCCTTGGTCATCGTGCCCGTCGCGGCCTCGACGTCGGCCCAGCCGGCGCGGCCCATCGGCAGCTTGGCGCTGATCAGCTCCAGATCCACGTGGCTGGCGTCGTTGATGGTCTGGATCGCCCGCGCGGCGGTCATCTCGTAGCGGCGCTTGGCGGCGTTGAGCCCGCCCATGCGCGGCCCTTCCATGATCAGCCGCCCGTTCTCGATCACCACGCCGGCCGCGGCGACGTCGCCGCCGGTGAGGTAGGAGAGCATGAGGCTGCGTCCGCCCAGGACCAGCACGATGCAGGCCGCAACCATAGGCAGCACGATCTTCAGCCGCCTGATCCGGCGCGATCGCCGGGTCTCGCGCGCATAGGCGTCGGCGGTCAGCTTTCTTCGTCCTTCAGCGCTCAATCGACAATCCACCCCTTGGCAGCCCCTTGGCCGCCCCTGGCACGCGGAAAACCGGGCGCCCAAAGGCGCCGCGGCAACGTCCCGGACGGCGTATCAATGTCCGGCTGCGCGGCGTATTGCAACTTAATATGGTGTTTTTGGGAAACGCCCGGCCGCCGTCTTGCAACAGTCGGGGCGAAAATCGCGGCCGGGAGTTCAAACGCGGCCCCACTGCGGCTAGAACGGGCGCCATCTGGACACCGGCCCTGTCGGGTCGAAGCGAGGCGGCCATGGCGACACGCGCAGACGACATCATCGACCGGCGGCGGCTGCGCCGCAAGCTCACCTTCTGGCGGATCGCCGCCCTTTTGGTGCTCGTCGCCGCCATCGGCGTCGGGCTCGCCCGCTACGGCGGCTCGGTGACGGGCGCCGCGGCGGACCACATCGCCCGCATCCGCATCGAGGGCACGATCACCGAGAACGAGGAGCTGCTGAAGCGGCTGAAGGACGCGACCGAATCGGAGCGGGTCAAGGGCGTCATCCTGACCATCGATTCGCCCGGCGGCACCACGGCGGGCGGCGAGGCGCTCTACGAGGCCGTGCGCAGGATGGCGGAAAAGAAGCCGACCGTGGCGCAGGTCGGCACGCTCGCCGCCTCCGCCGGCTACATGATCGCAACCGCCACCGACCATATCGTCGCGCGCCAGTCCTCCATCGTCGGCTCGATCGGCGTGCTGTTCCAGTATCCGGACCTGACCGGCCTGATGGACAAGGTGGGCGTCAAGCTGGAGGGCGTCAAATCGTCGCCGCTGAAGGCCGAGCCGTCGCCCTTCAGCCCGACCACGGAGGAGGAGCGGGCCATGATCCGCAACCTCGTGATGGACAGCTACGACTGGTTCGTCGGCCTCGTCGACGAGCGCCGGCCGCTGTCGCGCGAGGAGGTGCTCGCCGTGGCCGACGGCACCATCTTCACCGGCCGGCAGGCGCTGGCCCGCAAGCTGGTGGACGAGCTCGGCGGCGAGGAGACGGCGAAGGCGTGGCTCACCGGCAAGGGGCTTGCGGCGGAGCTGGAGGTGGTCGAGTGGAAGCCCCGGCGCAGCAGCACCGACTGGCTGACGGGCGCGTCCGCGGCGGACGCGCTGGCCGGCTGGATCGGCCTGCGCCACGGCGCCGAGGCGGTGCTGCGCGAGCTCGGCGCGGACCGTATCTTCCTTGACGGTCTCGTGTCGGTCTGGCAACCTGCGATGGGGCGGCACGAGGCTGAATAATCCAAGAAAATCATTTCTGTAGATGTGATCTGCAATTTTTGCGAGGGAAGTTGCCGTGATCAAGTCCGAGCTTGTGCAGACGATTGCGAACCGGAATCCGCATTTGTTCCTGCGTGACGTCGAGAATATCGTGAACGCGGTGTTCGAGGAGATTACGGGCGCGCTGTCCGAGGGCAATCGCGTCGAGCTGCGCGGCTTCGGCGCGTTCTCGGTGAAGAATCGGCCGGAGCGGACCGGTCGCAACCCGCGCACGGGCGAATCCGTGCATGTCGAGGAGAAGTGGATTCCCTTCTTCAAGACCGGCAAGGAGCTGCGCGAGCGGCTCAACGACAAGTGACGCGAGGGAGCGCCCCGGCGCTGCTGGCCTGACATGAACCGCTTCCTGACCTGGGTGGTCTTCGTGCCGGTCGCCGTGGTGATCGTGGCCTTGGCCGTGGCCAACCGCGCGCCGGCGCCCTTCACCATCGACCCGTTCAACCCCGGCAATCCCGGCCTCACGGTGCAACTGCCGCTGTTCGTCTATCTTTTCGCCGCGCTGGTGGTCGGGCTGGTGGTCGGCAGCGTCGCCACCTGGCTGCGCCAGGGCCGCCACCGCCGCGCCGCCCGCGAGAGCCAGGCCGAGGCGCGGGCCCTGCGCGAGCAGCTCTTGCAGGCGTCTCCCGTCAGGCCGGTGCCGGCGGCACCGCCGGCGGGACCGGCCCTGCCGCCGCCCGCTTCGGCCTGACGCAGCGCAGGACGGGTCATGCGTTTCGTCGCGGCCGCCGAGATCGACGCCGTCCTCGCCTTCCCGACGCTGGTCGAGACGCTGCGCTCCGCGTTCCGCGACGGGGCCGTGCAGCCGACGCGCCATCACCACACGATCACGCGGCCCTCGGGCACGCCCTCGACGCTGCTCCTGATGCCGGCCTGGAGCGATTTCGCCTCGCAGGGCGAGGGTTTCGTCGGGGTGAAGGTCGTCACCGTCTCGCCGGACAACAATCTGGCCGGCAAGCCCGCGGTCATGGGCAGCTACATGCTGCTCGACGGGCTGACCTGCGAGCCGCTCGCCCTCATCGATGGCCAGCGGCTGACGCTGTGGCGCACGGCGGCGGCCTCGGCGCTCGCCTCGACCTATCTGTCGCGGCCGGACAGCCGCCGGCTGCTGGTGGTGGGGGCCGGCGCGCTGGCGCCGTTCCTCGCCCGCGCCCGCGTCTATGTCGACACGCGCGACGGGGCGCTGAAGGAAGCGGGCGACATCGTGCAGGCCATCGCCGAGGGCGCGCTGAAGCCGGAGGGCGTTCGCGGCGACCTCTACGACCTGACGCGCGGCAAGGCGCCGGGACGCACGGATGCCGGCGAGATCACCCTGTTCAAGTCGGTCGGCGCGGCGATCGAGGACCTCGCCGCCGGCATCGCGGTGTGGAAGGCGATCAGGGCCTGACGGTCAGCCCCCGATGGTCAGCCCACAAAGGCGCGCTCGACCACGAACTGGCCGGGATTGCTGACCGAGCCTTCCGTCAGGCCGGCTTTCTCGACCAGTGCCTTGACGTCGCGCAGCATCTCCATCGAGCCGCAGATCATCACCCGGTCGGTCTCGGGATCGAACGGCTCGACGCCGAGGCCGGCAAACAGCGAGCCGTCCTCGATGCGCGTGGTGATGCGGCCCATCAGCGGCGAGGGCTCGCGCGTGGTCGCGGCCACGTATCTCAGCTTCTCCTCGACCATGTCGCCGATCAGCGGGTCGTCGCGCAGCGCCGCCACCAGCTCGTTGCCGTAGGTCAGCTCGGCCACGTCGCGGCAGGTGTTGGTGACGATGATCTCGTCGAACTTGTCGTAGGTCTCGGGATCGCGGATCAGGCTGGCGAAGGGCGCGAAGCCGGTTCCGGTGGCGATCATCCACACGCGCTTGCCGGGCACCAGCGCGTCGTGAACCAGCGTGCCCGTCGGCTTCGGCCGCATCAGCACCGTGTCGCCGGGCCTGATCTTCTGGAGATGCTGGGTCAGCGGGCCGTCCGGCACCTTGATGGAGTAGAATTCCAGCTCCTCGTCCCAGGACGGGCTGGCGATCGAATAGGCGCGGAACACCGGCTTCACCGCGTTCGGCAGGCCGATCATCACGAACTCGCCGGAGCGGAAGCGCAGGCTCTGCGGCCGCGTGATGCGGAAGGAAAACAGCCGGTCGGTATAGTGCTTCACCGACACCACGGTCTGCGCATGCACGCCCGCGGGGATCGGGAATTCGGTCGCGCCAGTGGAATGGCCGGCGGATTCGGCCGCAGCGGTCTGGTCGGCGAGGGACATGCTGGCAAGGGACATGACGGCGATCCGGGTCGGCTGGCTGCGGAAGGGGCCGGCAGCGGGCGCGCAACCCCGCGCGGCAACCGCAGGAAACGGGCCCTGCTTGTCAGTGCGGTTTATTAGTATACAAATGATTATCGCGTCAATGCGCGCCGCCGGGCGTGCATTCCAAACTATGGCGCAACTGGCGCATTTCGTTCCGGATTCGTTGCATGGGCGAGAACGAGGGGAACAGGACCGGCGCCGAAACGGCTGCCTCCGGCCCCGTGATGGCCGGCATCGACGTCGGCGGCACCTTCACCGATCTCATCCTCATCGACCGCCGCGCCGGCGGGCGCGTCGTCGTCGCCAAGACTCCGACCTCGGTGGACAACCAGGCTTTCGGCGTGATCGCCGCGCTCGAGCATGCCGGCGTGCCGGCCGCCGAGGTCGACCTCATCGTCCACGGCACCACGACCACCACCAACGCCGTGCTGGAGCGGCGGCTGGCGCGCACCGGCCTCATCACCACGGCCGGCTTCCGCGACGTGCTGGAACTCGGCCGGCGCACCCGCCCGCAGCCCTACGGCATGACCGGCGTCTTCGTGCCGGTGATCCCGCGCGACCTGCGGCTGGAGGTGGCGGAGCGCATGGACGCGCGCGGCCGCGTGCTGACCCCGCTCGACGAGGACGGCGTGCGCGCCGCGGCGCGGCTGCTGCTCGACGCCGGCTGCGAATCGCTGGTCGTCCATTTCCTCCATTCCTACGCAAACCCGGCCCATGAGCGGCGCGCCGCCGAAATCGCGCGGGAGATCTGGCCGAACGACCATGTCACGGCCGGCAGCGACCTGCTCTCTGAGGCGCGCGAGTTCGAGCGCGGCGTCACCGCGGCGGTCAACGCCTCGGTGCAGCCCATCCTCAAGCGCTACGTCGCCCGCCTGCGTGAGGAGCTGGCCGCGCGCGGCCATGCCCGCGACTTCCTCGTCATGAACGGCAATGGCGGCATGATCTCGGCGGCGCAAGTCGACCGCGAGGCTGCCAAGACCGTCATGTCCGGCCCGTCCTCGGGCGTCATGGCCGCCGCCTATACCGGCCGGCTCGCCGGCTTCCCCGACCTCGTCACCTACGACATGGGAGGCACCTCGACCGACGTGGCGCTGATCCGCAACGCCGAGGCCGCCGTCTCGTCGGAGATCGAGATAGAATACGCCATGCCCATCCACCTGCCGATGGTGGACGTGCACACGGTGGGCGCAGGCGGCGGCTCCATCGCCCGCGTCAATGCTGCGGGGCTGATCCGCGTCGGGCCGGAAAGCGCGGGCGCGCGGCCGGGGCCGATCTGCTACGGGCGCGGCGGCGCCGAGCCGACCATCACCGACGCCAATCTGCTGCTCGGCCGGCTCGACCCGGAGCGGCTGCTCTCGGTCGGCTCGCCGGTGCGCGTCGAAGCCGTCGAGCGCGCCTTCGCCGACCGGATCGGCGCGCCGACGGGCATGGACGCGCTGGCAGCGGCGGAAGCGGTGCTGCGCCTCGCCAACCTCAGGATGGCCGGTGCGATCCGCATGGTGTCGCTCGCCCGCGGCCACGACCCGCGCGACTTCGCGCTGTTCGCCTTCGGCGGGGCCGGGCCGCTGCATGCATCGGCGCTGGCGCGCGAGCTCGGCATCCCGCGCCTGCTCGTCCCGGCGCGGCCGGGCATCACCAATGCGCTGGGCTGCGCGGTGGCCGACCTGCGCCACGATTTCGTGCGCACGCTGAACCGGCCGGTGCCGGCGCTCGACGAGGCCGAAATCGCGTCCATCCTCGCCGCGCAGCAGGAGGCGGGGCTGGCGGCCATCGCCCGCGAGGCGGTGCAGCCGGCGCGCATCCGCACGGTGCGTTCCGCGGATATGCAGTTCGTCGGCCAGACGCATCTGATCCGGGTGCCGCTGCCGGACGGGCCGGTGACGCGCGAGGCGCTGCAAGGCTTGTTCGAGCGGGCCTATTTCACGCGCTTCCGCGTGTCGCTGCCGGAAATCCGCGCCAACCTCGTCAACCTCAACACCTCCGTCATCGGCGAGCGCGAGGCGCTGGATCTGTCCATGCTCATCGACCCCGCCGGCCGCGCCGCCCGGCTGGAGGATGCGCTGCGCACGCGCCGCCCGGTGCGCTTTGCCGGCGCATGGCGCGACACGCCGGTCTTCATGCGCGAAAAACTGCCGCTCGGCGTGGTGGTCGAAGGCCCTGCGATCCTCGAGCAGCTCGACGCGACGACGGTGCTGGAGCCGGGCGACGTGGCGAGAAGCGACGGCGACGGCAATCTGATCGTGGAGGTGGGAGGATGACCCTCGACGCCATCACCCTTTCCGTCATCGAGGCCGGTCTCAGCCAGGTCTGCGACGAGATGGACCTCGCCTTCTCACGCGCCGCTTTCTCGCCGGTCATCGCCGAGGCCAACGACCGTTCCGACGGCATCTATTCGGCGCTCGACGGCTCGCTGATCGCGCAGGGGCTCGGCGGCCTGCCGGTCTTCGTCGGGGTGATGCAATATTCCACCGCGCGGCTGATCGAGATGATCGCCGACGGCCGCTGCCTGCCGCCCGAGGAAGGCGACATCTACATCGTCAACGACCCCTATCTCGGCGGCACGCACCTGATGGATGTGCGCTTCGCCATGCCGGTCTGGCGAAACGGAAAAATCTGGTGCTGGCTGTCCAATACCGGCCACTGGCCCGACATAGGCGGCGCGGTGCCCGGCGGCTTCTCGGCTTCCGCCACGGCGGTGGAGCAGGAGGGGCTGCGCCTGCCGCCGGTGAAGCTTTTCAAGCGCGGGCGCATGGACCTCGAGATCCACGCCATCATCGCCTCGAACATCCGCGTCGCCGACCAGCGCATCGGCGACATCAGGGCGCAGGCGGCCGCGCTGGAGGTGGGACGGGACCGGCTGTCGCAGCTTCTCGACCGCTATGGCGACGGCACGGTGGAAGCGGCCATCGCCGAGCTGCGCCGCCGTGCGGCGGCGCAGATGCGCGCCCATATCGCCGCCATGCCCGACGGCGCGTTCCGCGGCGAGGCCATCGTCGATTCCGACGGGGTGGTGGACCTGCCGCTGGTCATCGCGCTCGCCGTCGAGAAACGCGGCGACGGGCTGGTGTTCGATTTTTCCGGCTCCAGCGCCCCCTGCGCGGGGCCGATGAACTCGGTGCTGGCGACCACGCTGTCGTCGGTCTACCTCGCCGTGCGCCACGTCTTCCCCGACGTGCCGCTATCAGCCGGCGCCTTCGAGCCGCTGGCGGTGACGGGCTATGCGGGCACATTCCTCGACGCGAAATATCCGCGGCCCGTCTCCGGCTGTGCGGCCGAAGTGTCGCAGCGCATCGCCGAGGCCGTGTTCTCTGCCATGGTCAAGGCGCTGCCGGACCGGGTGACGGCCGCGCCGGCCGGCACGTCGGGCAATTTCGGGCTGGGCGGCTTCGACCCCGAGACCGGCCGCAACTTCGTCATGTACCAGTTGTCCGGCGGCGGCTATGGCGGCAATGCCGGCCATGACGGGCTGACCAATGGCTGCTCCACCATCGGCATCTCGAAATCGCCGCCGGTGGAGATCATGGAGCAGAATTTCCCGGTGCTCTACCGCCGCTACGCCCTGCGCGAGGGGTCGGGCGGCGCGGGGACGCATCGCGGCGGCTTCGGCTTGAGCTACGAGCTGGAGCTGCTGCGCGGCGAGGCCCGCGCCTCCTTCGTCATGGATCACGGCCGCATCGGCCCGCAGGGCGCGCTGGGCGGGGCGGACGGCGCGCCGAACCGCGTCGAGGTCTGGCGCGGCGGCGAGCGGCATGTGCCGCCCCACCTCTCCAAGGAACAGGACATCGAGATGAAGGCCGGCGATCGCGTGCGCGTCGACACGCCGGGCGGCGGCGGCTACGGCGACCCGAAAAATCGCGACCGCGCCATGGTGCGCGAGGACGTGCGGCTGGGCTATTATGCGGCCGGGGAGGCGGAGCGCCTGTTCGGGCCGTTCTGAGGCCGGTCGGGAAAGCGCCGCCCTTTGGGGGATCGCCATGACCGCTCGCCTTGCCTTCTGGTTCCTGCTCGGCGCCACGCTGGTGGTCTACGGCACCTTGGTTCTGGTTTTCGGCCCGCGCATCCACGAAGCCTCGGGCGGCCTGCCGGTGTTCGACCTGCGGGTCGGCGGCTACACGCTGGAGGAGGCGCAGGCGTTCCTGCGCGCTCTGACGCCCGAAGGCAAGGCCACCTATCTCGGCCCGGTCGGCTGGCTCGACACCCTGTTCCCCGGCCTGTTCGCCGCGACCCTGTACTGCGCCCTCGTGGTCCTCCTGCGCCCCTATCTGGGCGCGAGCGCCCGCTTGGTCGGTGCGCTCGCGCTCATTCCGGCAGTGTTCGACTGGCTGGAGAACGCCGCCGTCGCGACGATGCTGAACGCCGGCCCGGACGGCGTGACCGCCGACATGGTGGCGACCGCCAGCCGCTGGACCGTGCTCAAATGGTGGACCGACCTGCCGCTGATGGCGCTGGTGCTGGTGCTGGCGGTGCTTGCCGGCTGGCGCCTGTGGAAGCGCCGGCGGGCCGCCGATCTCTCCTGACAAGGCCGGATTGCCGCTGCGGCTCGATGCGGTCAGGATCGGCGGCATGGCCGACGATCTCGACTACGCCGCGGAAAAACTATGGCAGGCAGGCGCGGACCTGCCGCAGGTGGAGCGCTCGACCTGGTACGGAACGCCCTCGCTCAAGGTGGCGAAGAAGTCGCTCTGCCGGGTCAAGGATGCCGACACCGTGGTGCTGATGTGCCCGCTGGAGGAGAAGGAGCTGCTGAAGGAGGCGGCTCCCGACATCTATTTCGAGACGCCGCACTATCACGGCTGGCCGGCCATCCTCGCCCGCATCCGCGTCATCTCCGATGCCGAGCTCGCCAACCGGCTGAAAATCGCCTGGCGCATGCAGGCGCCGGCGCGGCTGGTCAAGGCGCACGCCGCCTCGCGGTAGTATCGGCCTCCGCCCGCGCCACCGCCTTGTGCAGATGCACCATCAGCGTCGCCGCGAAGAGCGGCGTCAGAAGGTTGAGCACCGGCACGGCGAGAAACGCCGCGATCAGCAGGCCGGCGCCCAGCACGGTGGCGCCGTTGCGCCGGCGCATGGCCTTCGCCTCGGCTTGCGGCCGGTGCCGCATGGCGGCGAACTCGAAGAATTCGCGCCCGAGCAGATAGCCGTTGACGACGAAGAAGGCCGCGACATTGACCACCGGCACCAGCAGCAGGACCAGCGCCAGGAGATTGCCGAGCAGCACCACGCCGAGAAACTTGAGCGAGTGGGCGATCGACGCGCCGAGCGGCAGCGGCCGGCCGGGCGAATCGCCGGGATAGTCGTCGCGCTCGACGATCTCGGCCACGTCGTCGAGGAACAGGCCGGCGATCAGCGCCGTCACCGGGGCGATCAGCAGGCCGAGCCCCAGCGCCGCGCCGAGATAGAAGATCACCTGCCCCGCCGTGCCCAGCCATTGCGCCCAGCCGGGCAGTTGCCCCGACATCAGGTCGAGCCAGGGCACCGCCAGCCACGAGAACAGCCCGCCGAGCAGGAACCACGCGCCGATGAGCACCAGCGCGGTGAGGCCGAGCGTCTTCCACAGCACGGCGCGCAACGGCGGCGTGAACAGGCGCGACAGCGCGGCGCGGGCGGCATCGAGGATCATCGCGGCACTCCTTCGCGCCTCGATATGGGCAGCAGCACGCCCGCCCGCAACGCCGGCCCGCCAGTGGGGCAAAAAGTCGGGCAAACAGGCGCTTCCATCGCGGCGCCAACCGCACTAGACGATGCGAGTCCTTCCCGGAACGGAGAGCCTTCCTGATGAGCCGTTATGACGTGCTGTGCATCGGCAACGCGATCGTCGACATCATCGCGCGCTGCGACGAGCGCTTTCTTGCCGACAACGGCATCGTCAAGGGCGCGATGAACCTGATCGACGCCGGGCGCGCCGGGCTTCTCTATTCGCGCATGGGGCCGGCCATCGAGGCTTCGGGCGGCAGCGCCGGCAATACGGCGGCGGGCGTCGCCAGCTTCGGCGGCCGCGCGGCCTTCTTCGGCAAGGTCTCGTCCGACCATCTGGGCACGGTCTATGCCCACGACATCCGCGCGCAGGGCGTGGCCTTCGACACGCGCCCGCTCTCCGGCGAGCCGCCCACCGCGCGCTCCATGATCTTCGTCACGCCGGACGGCGAGCGCTCGATGAACACCTATCTGGGCGC
>CAZVTK010000085.1:0-19743 GCA_964629765.1 uncultured Mesorhizobium sp. | reverse complement strand
AGGGGGAGGGGGTTTCTGAGGCGCTGGCGTCCCCCCTCCCCCTTGTGGGGAGGGGTGAGGGGTGGGGGTATGGCACCCACCGCGCGCCGGTCCGCAATCTCGACCGGCTGAAGCTTGCATGGGACGCTTCGCGGATGGATATTCTGCTCATGCTCGCGGACCCGAAAGACGCGACCGGACATAGCGGCGGCACCGACTTCCTGCCCGGCGCGGACGGGCGGCTGGCGCGCGCCAAGGGCTCGCCCGGCGGGCTGATCTATGCCGGCGCCTTCATCGTGCGGCCTCAAATCTTCGCGGGCGCGAGCGCGGAGCCGCACTCGCTCAACCTCTATTTCGACCGCGCCATCGCCGCCGGCCGGCTGTTCGGCCAGCCCATGCGCGGCGCCTGGATCACGGTCGGCACGCCGGACGCGATCGCCGCGGCCGAGGCCCGGCTGACCGATCTCGGCGCGGCATGAACGCGGCCTCGGAAGCGCCGCGCGTCCTGTCCATCGCGCCCGGCGTTCCCTTCCTGAAAACGCTGGCGGATGCGCTGCTCGACGGGCGGCTGGTGCCGGGCGGGCCGCTCGCCGGCGACCCGCTGGGGCTGGCGGCCGCGACGGTCTACGTGCCGACGCGGCGCGCGGCGCGCGAACTGCGCTCCATCATCGCCGACCGCCTCGGCGGCGCGGCGATCCTGCCGACCGTGCGCCCGCTCGGCGAGTTCGACGAGGAGGCCGACCTGTTCGAGGCCGGTTTGCTGGAAACTGGCGCCGACATGCTCGACCTCGCGCCGCCGCTCGGCGGCATGGAGCGGCTGCTGGTGCTGGCGCCGCTGGTGCAGGCGTGGAAGGCGCGGCTGCCGGCGGCGATCCGCGACCGTTTCGGCGAGGACGTGGTCGTCCCCGCCTCGCCGGCCGACGCGCTGTGGCTGGCGCGCGACCTCGCCGAGCTGATCGACGAGGCGGAGCTGGAGGGCGCGGACTGGAGCCGGCTGACCGGCCTCGTGCCGGAGGATCTCGCCGGCTGGTGGCAGGTGACGCTCGAATTCCTCGACATCGCCACGCGCTATTACCCGCAGGAGCTGGCCCAGCGCGGCCGCTCCAGCCCCGGCGCCCACCGCGCCGCCGCCATCGACGCCGAAACCGCCCGGCTGATGCGCCGGCCGCCGCCCGGACCGGTCATCGCCGCGGGATCCACCGGCTCGGTGCCGGCGACGGCGCGGCTGCTCGCCGCCGTGGCCCGCCTGCCGCGCGGCGCCGTGGTGCTGCCCGGCCTCGATACGCGGATCGACGCCGCCTCCTTTGCCGAGCTCGGCCGCGACCGGCCGCACCCTTCCGTCTACGGGCATCCGCAGTTCGGCTTGCGCCGCCTGCTCGCCACGCTCGGCGCGACTCTGGACGACGTGGCGGAGATCGGCGCGCCGGGGCCGGCGCTCGCGGCGCGGCGCGCGCTGGTGGCCGAGGCGCTGCGCCCGGCCGAGACGACGCAGGACTGGAGCGCGCTGCGCGAGACGGTCGATGCCGGGGCGGCCACCGCCGGCATCACGCTGATCGAGGCGGCGGGCGAGCGCGAGGAAGCCGAGGCGGTGGCGCTGGCGCTCCGGCTGGCGGTGCAGGAGGGCAAGCAGACGGCGCTGGTGACGGGCGACCGGGCGCTGGCGCGCCGCGTCTGCGCCGAGCTTGCGCGTCACGGCATCCGCGCCGACGATTCCGGCGGACGGCCGCTCGCCCGCACGCCGCCGGCGCGGCTGCTGCACGCGCTGGTGGCCGCCGCCGCGAGCCCGGGCGACCCGGTGCCGATCCTCTCGCTCATCAAGCATCCGCTGCTGCGCTGCGGGTTGCCGCGCCCGGCCGCGCGGCGCGCGGCGGGGCTGGTCGAACTGGTGGCGCTGCGCGGCGGCACCGGGCGGCCCGACATATTGACGCTGGCGGGCGACTTCAACCTGCGCATGGCGCGGCTCGCCGCCGACCGCCATGCGCCGCTGTGGTTCGCCCGCACCGGCGAGGACCGGGTGGCCGAGGCGATCGCGCTGAATGCCGGCGTGGCGGCGGCGATCGCGCCGCTGGCGGCGCTGGCGCGCGCGCCCGAGACGCGGCTGTCTGACATCGCGCGGGCGAGCGTCGAGGCGCTGGAGGCGGCGGCTCGCGACGAGACCGGCGGGCTCGGCGACCTTTATGCCGGCGATGCCGGCGCGGCGCTGGCCGGCTTCCTGCGCGAGCTGGTCGGCGCGCGCACCGAGCTCGCCTTCGCGGCAAGCGACTGGCCCTCCATGCTCGATGCGCTGATCGCCGGCGCGGTGGTGAAGCCCGCCCCCGGCGGCGACCCGCGCGTCGCCATCTGGGGGGCGCTGGAGGCACGGCTCCAGCAGGTCGACATGCTGGTGCTGGGCGGCATGAACGAAGGGAGCTGGCCGCGCCGCGCCGAGCCCGACCGCTTCATGTCGCGGCTGATGAAAGCGGGGCTCGACCTGCCGCCGCCGGAGCGGCGCATCGGCCAGGCGGCGCACGACTTCGTCATGGCGATGGGCATGCCGGGGGTGGTGCTGTCGCGCGCCGCGCGCGCGCGCGACGCGCCGGCCGTGGCCTCGCGCCTTTTGCAACGCATCGCCGCCTTCGCCGGGCCGCAGCGCACGGCCGAAATGCGCGCGCGCGGCGACCTTCTGATCCGCGCCTGCCGGGCGATGGCGCATCTGCCCGCGCCGCCGAAGGTGACGCAGCCGGCGCCGGCGCCGCCGCTCGCCGCCCGGCCGGTGAGCTTCGGCATCACCGAGGTCGAGACGCTGCGGCGCGATCCCTACGCGGTCTATGCACGGCGCGTGCTGGCGCTGGAGCCGCTGGACCCGCCGCTGCGCGACCCCGGCGCGGCGGAACGCGGCACGCTGTTCCACGAGGCGCTGCACCGCTTCGCGATGTCGAACGTCGATCCACTCTCGGACGAGGCGCCGCGCGCGCTGGTGGAGATCGGCCGCGCGGTGTTCGACGCGGCGGCGCTGCCGCCCGACGTGGAGGCGGTGTGGTGGCCGCGCTTTCGCAAGCTCGCCGCCGGCATCGTCGAGTGGGAGCGCAGCAACCGCCCGCCCTATGTGACGCGCCGGCTGGCCGAGGTGCGGGCAAGGCCCACCGTCATCGGCGCAACGGGCGCGACGCTGTCGGGCCGCGCCGACCGGATCGATCTGCTCAATGCCGGCGTGGCCGACATCCTCGACTACAAGACCGGCAGCTATCCGTCGAAGACGCAGGCGCACCGGCTGGTGGTGCCGCAGCTCGCGCTGGAGGGCGCGCTGCTGATGCGCGGGGCCTTCGCCGAGGCCGGGACGGCAATGCCGGACCAGCTCGCCTATGTGCGGCTGAAGCCCGACGGGCAGGTGAGGGAGGAAAGCATCCTTTCCATCCGCGGCAGCGACCGCAGCGCGGCGGACCTTGCCGACGACGCCTGGCAGCGGCTGGAGCGGCTGGTCGCCTTCTTCATGGTCGAGGCCAACGGTTTTCGCTCGCGCGTGCTGCCTTTCAGGGCGGGGATCGCGGGCGACTACGACCATCTGGCGCGCGTCGCCGAATGGTCGGCGGGCGACCTCGACGACGAGGGGAGCGGCGGCGAATGACGATGTTCGTTCCGGCCGCGACGAAGGCGGCGCAACACAGGGCGTCGGACCCGGCGGGCTCGGCCTGGGTGTCGGCTCATGCCGGCTCGGGCAAGACGCATGTGCTGGCGCAGCGCGTGAAGCGGCTGCTGCTGATGGACATCGAGCCGTCGCGCATCCTGTGCCTGACCTATACGCGCGCCGCGGCCGCCAACATGTCGAACCGCGTGTTCGGCGACCTCGCCAGATGGGCGCTGATGGACGACGCGGCACTCGACGCCGCCATCGCCGAGACGGGCGCCGAGACGGGTCTGGCCGTGCGGGCGCTGGCGCGAAAACTCTTCGCGCGCGCGCTGGAGACGCCCGGCGGGCTGAAGATCCAGACCATCCACGCCTTCTGCGAGGCGGTGCTGCACCAGTTTCCGCTGGAGGCCAACATCGCCGGGCATTTCGAGCTGCTGGACGGCGAGAAGGAAGCGGCGCTGCTGGCCGAGGCGCGGCGCAGCATGATCGCCGGCGCGTCCGGCGGCGGCGAGCCGGCGCTGGCGGAAGCCTTCGCCGACGTGCTGGAGCGGGTGGGCGAGAGCGGGCTCGACGCGCTGCTCGGCGAGATCGTGGCGCGGCGCGAGGGGCTGCGCGGCTTCGTCGACACCATCGGCGATGCGAGCGCGGGCTTTGCGCCGCTGTTTGCCGAGTTCGGCTTCGACGCGGCGGACACGGAGGCGGCGGTCGCGGCCGCGGCATGGCCGCTGCCGGGCTTCGACCCGCCCGCTTTCAGGCTGTTCGCCGAGACGGCGCGGGCGGTCGGGGCCGCGAACGCGCAGAAATGGATTCTTGCAAAAGCAGAACCCGCCTTCGCGCAGGCCGACCCGGTGCGGCGGCTGGAGATGGCCATCGACGGTTTTCTCAAGGACAGCGGCGAGCCCTACGGTCCGACGGCGTTCACCAAGGCGCTGGTGGCACGGCTGCCGGACATCGCCGAACGCTACGCGGCAACGGCGGCGCATCTGATGGCGGCGGCCGACCGGATGGCGACCTTGCGCATGCTCGCCGCCACCCGCTCGGCGCTGGTGATCGCCGACTGGCTGATCCGCCGCTACGAGCGGCTGAAGAGCGCGCGCGGCTTCCTCGACTTCAACGACCTCGTGGCGCGCACCGCCTGGCTGCTCACCCGAGACGAGGCGAGCGCCTGGGTGCACTACAAGCTCGACCGCGGCATCGACCACATCCTGATCGACGAGGCGCAGGACACCAGCCCGACGCAATGGGCCGTGGTGCGCGGGCTGGCGGGCGAGTTCTTCTCCGGCGCCGGCGCGGCCGAGGCGGAAGGGCGGGCGCGCACGATCTTCGCGGTCGGCGACGAGAAGCAGTCGATCTACTCCTTCCAGGGCGCCGAGCCGCACGCCTTCGCCGAGACGCGCTTCGAGTTCGCCGCGCGGGTGGAGGCGGCGCGGGCGGCGTTCAGCCATGTGACGCTGACGCAGTCCTTCCGCTCGACCCGCGACGTGCTGGCGGCGGTCGACCTCGTCTTCGCCGACCCCGCCGCCAGCGCCGGGCTCCAGCGTGACCCGGAGCTGCTGCGCCACGACGGCGTGCGCGAGGGCGAGGCCGGCTGCGTCGAGGTGTGGCAATCGCTGTCGCCCGAGGTGGTGGCGGAGCCGGACGACTGGACCGAGCCGGTGGACGAGGCGTCGGCGCCCGCAGTGCGGCTCGCCGCCACCATCGCCGCGACGCTGAAGCGGTGGATCGGCAGCGAGGTGCTGGACGAGGAGACGCCGCGCTTCATGCGGCCCGGCGACGTGATGGTGCTGGTGCGCAAGCGCGACGCCTTCGTGCATGCGCTGTCGCGGGCGCTCAAGGATCTCGGCGTGCCGGTGGCGGGCGCCGACCGGCTGCTGCTCACCGACCACATCGCGGTCAAGGACCTCGTCGCCATCGGCCGGCTGGTACAGCAGCCGCAGGACGACCTCTCGCTCGCCGCGCTGCTGCGCAGCCCGGTGTTCGGCTGGAGCGACGAGGAACTGTTCGCCGTGGCTTACGGACGCGGGCGCAAGAGCCTGCTCGACACGCTGGCGCTGGCGGCGCGGGACGATGCGAAGGCGGCGGCCGCGCTCGCCGAGATCCGGGAGTGGCAGGACGCGGCCGCCTTCCGCCCCGCCTTCGACTTCTATGCCGCGCTGCTCGCCGGCACGCCGCAGCGGCCGGGCCTCAGGGCACGGCTGGTCGCCCGGCTGGGCGAGGAAGCGGGCGACGTGATCGACGAGTTCCTCGCCTTCTGCCGCGCCGCCGAGGATGTCGGCGGCGGCGAGCTGGAGGCGCTGCTGTCGACGCTCGACCGCGCCCCGCCGGAGGTGAAGCGCGAGATGGAGCACGGCCGCGACGAGGTGCGCATCCTCACCGTGCACGCCTCCAAGGGGCTGGAGGCGCCGGTCGTGTTCCTCGTCGATCCGGGCTCGCGGCCGTTTCACGACAGCCACCTGCCGGCGCTGCTGCCGATCCGCTCGCAGGGGCCCGAGTGGCCGGGCGCCGGCTATCTGTGGCAGCCGCGCGGGGCGGCGTCCAACCGCGCGGCGGACGCGGTGAAGGCCGAGCTGCGCGGCAAGGCCGAGGCCGAGTACCGCCGGCTGCTCTATGTCGGCATGACGCGGGCGCGCGACCGGCTGGTGGTTTGCGGCTACCACGGCCGCAACGGCCCGCCGCCGGACGGCTGGCACGCGATGGTGGAGCGGGCGATCGCCGCCTCCCCGCAGGCGGTGTCGCTCGCAGCGCCCGTCCCGGGCTGGCGGTTCCGCGTCGGCGAACCCACCGGGCGCATGCCGGCGGCGGCCATGCCGGAGTCGCTGGCGCAGGAGGATTTGCCGGCGCTGGCACCCCTGCCATCGCCGCCGGAGGTTCCGCCGCCGCTGCGCCCTTCCGGCGCGGGGCTGGCGGTGGAGGCGCAGGACGAGACGCCAAGCGACGGGCGCTCGCCGGTGCTCTCGCCCGGGCCCGACGCGCCGCTGGCGCGCGAGCGCGGCATCGCCGCGCACAGGCTGCTCCAGGCGCTGCCGGATCTTCCGGCCGAAGAGCGCGCGGCGGCGGCGCGGCGCTACCTTGCGGCCGCCTTCGGAAGCTGGCCCGAGGCCGAGCGCGAGGCGCTGGCCGCCTCGGTGGAGCGCATCCTGTCGGAGCCCGGCTGGGCGCACCTGTTCGGCCCGGGCTCGCGCGCCGAGGTGGGCGTTTCCGGCAGGATCGCCGTCGGCGGGCGCGAACGCTCCGTCAGCGGCAAGATCGACCGGCTGGCCGTGACCGACACGGCGGTCACCGTCGTGGATTTCAAGACGGGCGCGGCCCCGGCCGGCGCACCGCCGCAATCGCATGTGGCGCAGGTCGCGCTCTATGCGCAGTTGCTGAGAGAGATCTATCGCGGCCGGATCGTCGGCGCGGCGCTCATCTACACGGCCGTGCCGGCGCTGGTGCCGCTGGACGCCGCCGCCCTCGACGCCGCGCTCGCCGGCCTCGCGGGGCCGTGACCGATTCAGCGCTTGACCGGGGGGCGCGCCGGCCCCACATCCTGTCCGACCCGTCGAATCCCCGGCCGAATCCCCGGCCCAACCCTCCCGAGATCAAGGAGCCCGCGATGGCCACCGTCAAGATCGACAACAACAACTTCAAGAGCGACGTGCTGGAGGCTGCCGAGCCTGTGGTCGTCGATTTCTGGGCGGAATGGTGCGGCCCGTGCAAGATGATCGCGCCGGCGCTGGAGGAAATCTCCAAGGAGATGGGCGGCAAGGTGAAGATCGCCAAGCTCAACGTCGACGAGAATCCCGAGCTCGCCGCGCAGTTCGGCGTGCGCTCGATCCCCACTTTGATGATCTTCAAGGGCGGCCAGGTGGCCGACATGAAGGTCGGCGCGGCGCCGAAGACCGCGCTTTCGGCCTGGATCAGCAACGCCGCCGCCTGATAACGCCTGCCCGACAGTTAAAAAGCGCGCCCGCTGCGGCGCGCTTTTCGTTTGTGCCCTTTTGTTTGTTCCGGCGGCGCATCATCACCATTCGCTGATTTGACCGAGGTCAACGCGCCGGCTCTCATGACGGAGCATGGTCCGCTCACGGGCCGGTCAATGAGCCGCACCCGGGCGGGCGGGCGCGAGCTTGCGCAAAGGAGCGGCCTCCCGCATAAAACTGGAAACGATCTAAAGTTGCCGTCCTCCGGGCGGGCGCGAGACGGGACATCATGGACTTCGAAGCCTTTTTCGCCACGAAGCTGGACGGCCTGCACGAAGAAGGCCGCTATCGCATCTTCGCCGAGCTGGAGCGCCGCAAGGGCTCGTTCCCGGCCGCCAGGCGCTATCTCGGCGACAAGGTTTCCGACGTTACTGTCTGGTGCTCCAACGACTATCTGGGCATGGGCCAGAACGAGAAGGTGCTGGCGGCCATGCACGCCGCGCTCGACGAATGCGGCGCCGGCGCCGGCGGCACCCGCAACATCTCCGGCACCAACCACCACCATGTCCTCCTCGAGCGCGAGCTGGCCGACCTGCACGGCAAGGAAGCGGCGCTCATCTTCACCTCCGGCTACGTGTCCAACTGGGCGTCGCTGTCGACGCTGGGCGCCAACATTCCGGGCGTGGTGATCTTCTCCGACGCCGGCAACCATGCCTCGATGATCGAGGGCGTGCGCCATGCGCGCTGCGAGAAGCGCATCTGGAAGCACAACGACGTCAAGGATCTCGACCGGCTGCTCTCCGAATACCCGGCCTCGACCCCGAAGATCGTCGCCTTCGAGAGCGTCTATTCGATGGACGGCGACATCGCCCCGATCGCCGAGATCGTCGCGGTCGCCGGGAAGCACGGCGCGCTGACCTATCTGGACGAGGTGCATGCGGTCGGCATGTACGGCCCGCGCGGCGGCGGCATCGCCGAGCGCGAGGGGCTGATGGACCGCATCGACGTGATCGAGGGCACGCTGGGCAAGGCGTTCGGCGTGATCGGCGGCTATATCGCCGCCTCCGCCCGGCTGGTCGACTTCATCCGCTCCTTCGCCAGCGGCTTCATCTTCACCACGGCATTGCCGCCGGCGGTCGCGGCGGGCGCGGTCGCCTCCATCCGCCACCTCAAGAACTCGGACGCCGAGCGCATGGCGCATCGCGCAGCGGTGAAGAAGGTGCGCGCGCGACTCGACGCCATCGGCATCCCTTACATGCCGAACAAGAGCCACATCGTGCCGGTGATGGTGGGCGACGCGTCGAAGTGCAAGTGGATCAGCGACATCCTGCTCGACGAGCACGGCATCTACGTGCAGCCGATCAACTACCCGACCGTGCCGCGCAAGACCGAGCGGCTGCGCATCACGCCGACGCCGCTGCACAGCGACGCCGACATCGACCGGCTCGTCGGCGCCCTGTCCTCGCTGTGGAGCCAGTGCGCGCTGGCGCGGGCGGTGGCGTAGGCCGATCCTTCCCCGGTTCTGCTGAACGGGCCCGCTGAAAAGAAGAAAGGCCGCTCGCGCGGCCTTTCTCCTGTCCCCCTCGCAGCACGGATACGCAATACCTGAAGCAGCCCCGAGTGGCGGCGGCGCGGCTTTCGCCGCGCCGAACTTCGTCAGATCGCCTGATAGGCGGCGATGACGGCGGCGACCTGCGGGTCGCTCATCACCTGGATCTGCGCGGTGGTGAACGCCTGCACCTGATCCCCACTCAGCGAACCGATGTCCTCCGCCGACAGGCCGGCAATGGCCTTGGTGCTGATCGCGGCGATATCGTCGGTCGAGAAGACCCCGAGGTCCTCCTCGCTCATGGCAGCGATCTGGGCGGCGGTGAGGGCCGCGGTCTGCGCCTCGCTGAACGCCTCGATCTGTGTCGCGCTCATCGCCTCGATCTGGCCGGTGGTGATGGCGCCGATCTGGGCGGCGCTCATGACGCCGATCTGATCCACCGTCACCGCGCCGATCTGCTCGTCGGTGAGCGCGGCCACCTGCTTGCCCGTCAGCGCGCCGAACTGCTCCTCGGTCAGCTTGCCGACCTGGTCGGTGGTCAGCGCCGCCATCTGCGTGGCGGTGAGGCCGACGATCTGGGCGGTGGTGATCCCGCCGAGCTGCTCGTCGGTCAGGGCGGCGACCGTCTCGGCGGACAGGCCGGCAATGCCCTTGCTGCTCAGCGCGCCGATCTGGTCGGCGCTCAGCCCCTCGGCCGCCTCGGCGTCGATCGCCGCGACCTGCGCCGCCGACAGGGCGGCGACCTGCGTCGTGGTCAGGGCGCCGATCTGGGTCGAGCTCAGCGCGCCGATCTGGCCGGCGCTCAGGGCGGCAACCGCCTTGGTGCTCAGCGCGGCGACCTGCTCCTCGCTCAGGGCGCCGACCTGATCCGTCGTCAGCCCGCCAGCCTGCGCGGCCGTGAAGGCGCCGACCTGCTCGGCGCTCAGGGCCTCGATCTGCTCGGTGGTCATGGCGGCCACCTGCGTCGCCTTCAGGGCCGCGACCTGGGCGGTCGAAAGCTCGGCGAGTTGCCCGGCCGACAGGCCGGCGACGGCGGCGTCGGTGAGCCCGCCGATGGCCTTGGTGCTGATGGCGCCGATCGCCTCGGGCGTGAAGTCGGCGATGTCCCCGGCGCCGATGGCGCCGAGCTGGGCCGCGCTCATCGCCGCGACCTCGTCGGTTTCCAGCGCGCCGAGTTGCTCCGAGGTCAGGGCTGCGACCTGGGTGACGGTCAGCGCCGCGACCTGGGCCGGCGACAGCGCTCCGATATGGTCTTCGGTCAGCGCGCCGACCTGCTCGGTGGTGAGCGCCGCGACCTGTGTGGTGGTGAAGGCGCCGACCTGCGCTTCCGTGAGGCCGGCGACCTGACCGGCGGTCAGGGCCGCGACCTGCGTCGTCTTCATGGCCGCGATCTGGGTGGGCGTGACCGCCCCGAGCTGGTCCTCGGTCAGGGCCGCGACGGCGGCGTTGCTCATGCCGCCGATCGCCTTGGTGCTGATCGCGGCGATCGCCTCGGCAGAGAAGTCCGCGATGTCGTCAGCGCTGATGGCGCCGATCTGCGCGGCGGTCATCGCCCCGATCTGCTCGTCGCTGAACGCGCCGATCTGCTCGGAGCTCAGGGCGCCGATCTGCGTGGCGGTGAGCGCCGCGACCTGCGCATTGCTCAGCCCCTCGATCTGCCCGGTGGTCAGCGCGCCCATCTGGTCCGCCGTCAGCGCCACGATCTGCTTGGTCGACAGGGCGCCGAGCTGGTCGTTCGTGAGGTCGGCGACCTGGTCGGTGGTCAGCGCCGCGACCTGCGTCGCGGACATGGCCGCGATCTGGCCGGTGGTCACCTCGGCAAGCTGCTCGGCGCTCAGGCCGGCAATGGCCGCCGTCGACAGGGCCGAGAAGGATTTTGCGGAGATCGCCGCGATCTCCTCGGGGGTGAAGGCGGTGATGTCGTCACCGTCGAGCGCGGCGATCTGCGTCGCGCTCATGGCGGTCATCTGCTGCTCGGTGAACGCCTCGATCTGCTCGGCGCTCATGGCGTCGACCTGACCGGCGGTGAGGCCGGAGACGGCCGCATTGCTCAGCGCCGCGACCTGCCCGGCCGACAGCGCACCGATCTGGTCGGTCGTCAGCGCCGCCGCCTGGTTCTTGCTCAGGGCGCCGACCTGCGTGTCGGTCAGGGATTCGATCTGCCCGGTGGTGAAGGCCGCGACCTGCGCCGGCTTCATCGCCCCGATCTGCGCGGTGGTCAGCGCCGCCACCTGATCGCCGGTCAGCGCGGCGATGGTCTCGTTGGCAAGCCCGGCAATGGCCTTGGTGGTGATCGCGCCGATCGCCTCGGGCGAGAATTCCGCGATGGCCGCCTCGCTCAGCGCGCCGAGCTGGGCCGCCGACATGGCACCCACCTGCGTCTCCGTCAGAGCGCCGGCCTGCTCGGGCGACAGGGCGCCGACCTGGGCCGCCGTCAGCGCCGCCACCTGGGAATTGGTCAGCGCCGACACATGGTCGGTCGACAGATAGCCGATCTGGTCGAGGCTCAGGGCCGCGATGGTCTTGGAATTGAGGGCCGCGACCTGACCCGTGGACAGCGCTCCGATCTGGTCCTCGGTCAGCGCCACGACCTGGTTGGTGCGCAGCGCGCCCAACTGGGTGTCGGAGAGCCCTTCCACCTGCTCGGCGGTAAACGCGGCGACCTGATCGGTCGTCAACGCGGCCATCTGGCCGACAGTCAGCGCGTCAACCTGCGCCTCGCTCAGCGCGGCGATGGTGTCGGTCGACAGGCCGCCGATGGCCTTGGTGCTGATCGCCGCGATCTTGTCGGCCGAGAAGCCGGCGATCGCCGCCTCGCTGACGGCGCCGATCTGGGCCGAGCTCAGGGCCGCGATCTGGCCGGTGGACAAAGCGCCGGCCTGGTCGGCCGACAGCGCGCCGATCTGGTCGGTGGTCAGGCCCGCCACGCCCTTGGCGCTCAGCGCGCCGATCTGGTCCTCGCTCAGGCCCTCGATCTGCTCGGTTGTGAAGCCGGCGACCTGCGCGGCGCTCAGCGCGGCCATCTGGCCTGTGGTGAACGCGCCCGTCTGCTCGGCGGACAGCACGCCGATCTGGCCGGCGGTGAGCCCGGCGACGGTCTTGGTGGCCAGCGCGCCGATCTGGTCGGTGCTCAGCGCGCCGAGCTGCTCGTCGGTCATGGCCGCGACCTGCTTGGCGCCGAGGGCGGCGACCTGCGTCTCCGTCAGCGCCTCGACCTGCGTCTCGGTCAGCGCCGCCACCTGTTCGGGCTTGAGCGCCGCGATCTGGCCGGTGGTGAGCGCGCCCACCTGCCCGGCGGTCAGCTCGGCGACCTGCGCGCCGGTGAAGCCGACGATGGCCTTGGTGCTCAGCGCGCCGATCTGGTCCTCGGTCAGGGCGGCGACCTGCTCGCCCGAGAGGCCCGCGACCTGCGTGGCCGACAGAACCGCCACCTGCGTGGTGGAGAAGGCGGCGACCTGATCGGCCGACAATTCGCCGAGCTGGCCGGCGGTCAGGCCCGCCACGGCCTTGTTGCTGAGGGCGGCAAGCTGATCCTCGGAGAAGGCGGCGACCTGCTCGCCCGACATGGCGCCGATCTGGCCGGCGGTCAACGCCGCGACCTGGGTGGTGCCGAGTGCGCCGATCTGCGCCTCCGTCAGCGCCGCGACCTGCGTGGCCTTCAGCGCGCCGAGCTGGGCGGGCGAAAGCGCGCCGATCTGGTCCGTGGACAGGCCCGCTATCGCGTCGGCCGAGATGCCGCCGATGGCCTTGGTGCTGATGGCGCCGATGGCCTCCTCGGAAAGGCCGGCGATGTCCGCTTCGGCGATGGCGGCGAACTGCGTCGCGGTCATGGCGCCGATCTGCCCGGTGGTGAGGGCGCCGAGCTGCGCTGAGCTCAGCTCGCCGATCTGCGAGGCGGTGAGGGCGGCGATCGCCTTGGTGCTGAACGCGCCGACCTGCTCCTCGCTCAGCGAGCCGATCTGCGAGGCGGTCAGCGACGCGGCCTGCGGCCCGGTGAGGGCGCCGATCTGCGTGGCCGAAAACGTCTCGACCTGCTCGTCGGTGAAGGCCGTGATCTGCGTCACCTTGAGGCCGGCGATCTGGGCCGCGCTCAATTCGCCGATCTGCTCGGCGCTGAGGGCCGCCACCGCGTCGTTGGACAGCGAGCCGATCGCCTTGGCGTTGATCGCGCCGACCTCCTCGGCGGTGAAGGTGGCGATGGCCGCCGCGTCGAGCGAGGCGATCTGCGCGGCGCCGAGGCCAGAAATCTGCTCGGCGTCGAGCGCGCCGATCTGGTCGGCCGAAAGCGACCCGATCTGGCTGGCGGTCAGGGCCGCGATCTGCGCCTTGGAGAAGGCTTCCATCTTCGTCGTATCGAGCGCCGCGAGCTGGTCGACCGTCAGGCCCTTCATCGTGTTGCCGGAGAGGGCGCCGAGCTGCTCGTCGCTCATCGCCTCGAAGTCCTCGGTCTCCATCGCGGCGATCTGGTTGGCGCTGAGCGCCTTGACCTGATCGGTGCTGAGCGCCTGGATGTCCTCGGCGTTGAGGGCTGCGATGGTGGCGGTCGACATCGACCGTATCTGGTTGACGGTCAGGGAAGAGACGATCGAGGTCATGGCGGGCCTTCAGCGGTGAACGGGTACAGATGGCGATGGGATCTGCCCCGACCCGCGCGGGCCGCATCCGGGGGACGCGGCGGCACGGATTGCGCGCCCGGGGGCGCCTGCTCCCGGAGCCGACCACGCAACCGGAACCGCAAGCGGCGCCGGTCGACCGTGAGCGCCCGCCGGAAGCGCGAGCAGATGATGCAAGAAGCATGGCCCGCTTGCAGGGCCGGGACGACGGGACCGCCTCATGCTCGCGGCGCGATAGGACGCGCCGCTCCCGTCACCTGCGAATGCAGACGCCCGCCTGACCGGCAAGGCCGCGACCGCTCCACGTCCGCGGTCGCAAGGCTGCCGCTGCCGTAGGGTCGAGGAACATGATTACCGGCGAGTTTCTAATTTTGGCTTAACACCATGCACCGCGTTGATTCGCTGTTTACCGTGCGCGGCCGCGGGGCGCCAGAGTCCGCACGACTAGCCGCCCGCCGGCACCCGCTCTATGATCGCGCAAATCACCGCCGGCACCGGCCCGGAGACAGGACTTGGCCTCCACATTCGCTGCTCTTCAGCACGGGGACTACCGCACGCTCTGGCTCACGACGCTGTTCTCCAACCTCGGAGCGATGGTGCAGGCGGTCGCGGCCGGCTGGATGATGACGACGCTGACGGATTCGGCCGAGATGGTCGCGCTCGTGCAGGCGGCGACCTCCCTGCCGATGATGCTGTTCTCGCTGGGATCCGGCGCGCTGGCCGACAGCTTCGACCGCCGCCTGCTGATGATCTGGGCCCAGTCGATCATGTTCGCCGCGGCCGTTTTGCTGGGCGTCCTCGCCTTTGCCGGGCTGGTCACGCCCTGGCTGCTGCTCGGCTTCACCTTCGTGATCGGCACCGGATCGGCGCTGCATCATCCTTCGTGGCAGGCCTCCATCGGCGACCTGCTGCCGCGCGAGCACATCCCCGGCGCGGTGACGCTGAACAGCATGAGCTTCAACAGCATGCGCAGCATCGGGCCCGGGATCGGCGGCCTGATCGTGGCGTTCGCGGGCACCACGGCGGCATTCGTCTTCAACGCCTTCACCTATATTCCGCTCATCGCCTCGCTGTTCCGCTGGAAGCCGAACGTGCCGGCGCGAACGCTGCCGCGGGAGAGCTTCTTGAGCGCGATCTCCGCCGGCGTCCGCTACGCCTCGATGTCGCCCAACCTGACGACGGTTCTGTTTCGCGGCGCGATCTTCAGCGTCGCGGTCGTTTCGGTGCAGGCGCTGATGCCGGTCATGGCCAGCACGGCGCTGGGCGGCGGCCCGCTGACGCTCGGGGCGATGCTGGCCGCCTTCGGCACGGGCGGCATCATCGGCGGCATCATCAACGCCCGCATGCGCACGCTGTTCAGCAACGAGACGCTCGTGCGGCTTTCCTGCGTCGCCTTCGCGGGCTGCGCGGCGACGCTGGGCATGAGCACCAATCTGTGGCTGAGCCTGCTGGTGATGGTGCCGGCCGGCATCTTCTGGGTCATCACCCTCTCGATGTTCAACGTCATCATGCAGCTCTCGACGCCGCGCTGGGTGGTGGGCCGGGCGCTGTCGATCTACCAGACCGCCACGTTCGGCGGCATGGCGTTCGGCGCCTGGGTTTGGGGGGCGGTGACCGATGCATACGGCGCGGCGATCGCGCTGGGCGGGGCTGCGGCGCTGCTGCTGGTCTGCGCCGTCATCGGCTTCTACCGGCGCGTGCCGGACTTCAGCTCGCTCGATCTTTCCCCCCTCGACCAGTTCAGGGAGCCTGCGCTCCGGCTCGACCTCAAGGCGCGCAGCGGCCCTATCATGGTGCTGATCGACTACGAGATCGACCATGACGACGTGCCGGCCTTCCTCGAAGCCATGACCCAGCGGCGGCGCATCCGCATCCGCGACGGCGCGCGCCAATGGGCGCTGCTGCGCGACCTGGAGAACCCCCGGCTCTGGACCGAGAGCTATCACGTGCCCACCTGGGTGGAATATATCCGCCACAACCAGCGGCGAACGCGGGCCGATGCCGAAAACAACGATGCCCTGCGCAAGCTGCACGCGGGCGCGGAGCCGCCGCGCGTGCATCGCATGATCGAGCGGCAGACCGTGCCGCCCAAGGACGACATGCCGCTGAAACCCCACAGCGACATTCATTGAGGGTATCGGCTGCACGGGCGCCGGCGCCAGCCGGCGCGTTCCCCCACGGGCGCGCCCGGCGAAGCGGCTCTATTCGACCAAGTTGATCTCTTCCGTCATGCCGCCTTCGCAGACATAGCAGCAGCTTTCGCAATTCTGCGCATTGTCGGGGCCGACGCCCCAATAGCTGCCCCGGTCGCCCGACAGCCAGGCGCCGTAGCAGATCGTCTCGCCGGACTCGCAGGCAAGGGGAATCGACTTCGTCTCGCCGTCGTCGAGCAGGTAGACCTGCCCGCCGCCCGGCCAGACATGGTCGCGGTCCTGGCTGTAGAGCTCGACCTCCACGGCGTAGGGATGGTCGTTGTTCATGACGAAGGTGACGTTCTCGGCAGCGCCCGGAGCGGACATGGCGAAAACGGCCGCGAGCGCCAGCAGGCCGCTGCGCGCAGCAGATGCGATGGACATGGAAACGATCCTTGCAGAAAAGGGCGGAAGCCCCTCCTCCACCCGCGCGCACTCTGCCAGATCGGCCCGCGCCGCGACAGGGCTCCGCGCCGGGCGGCGGCGTTCAAGTTTGATTTCAGGCGGGTTCGATTTCGGGCGGGCCGGCTCTCAGGCGTTGAGCCGCCCGGCATCGCGGGCCAGCCCGCCAAACGCGACGATATGGTCGATCACCGCGTCGAGACCCTTGCCGCGCGACAGATCGGTGAAGCCGTAGGGGCGGCCCTTGCGCATCCGCGCCGCGTCGCCGTCCATCACGTCGAGGTTCACGTTCACGTATGGCGCGAGGTCGCTCTTGTTGATGACGAGGAAATCCGAACGGGTGATGCCCGGCCCGCCCTTGCGCGGGATCTCCTCGCCCTGGCAGACCGAGATGACATAGAGTGTCAGGTCGGCAAGGTCGGGCGAGAAGGTCGCGGCCAGATTGTCGCCGCCCGATTCGATGAAGATCACGTCGAGACCCGGAAATTTGCGGTTCATCTCGGCGATGGCGGCGAGGTTGATCGAGGCGTCCTCGCGGATGGCCGTATGCGGGCAGCCGCCCGTCTCGACGCCCATGATGCGCTCTTCCGGCAGCGCCTGGAGCCGCGCCAGCATCATGGCGTCCTCCTTCGTATAGATGTCGTTGGTCACCACGGCGATGGAATAGCGGTCCCGCATCGCCTTGCAGAGCTTCTCGGTCAGCGTCGTCTTGCCGGAGCCGACCGGCCCGCCTATGCCGACGCGCAGGGGACCGTTTGGGGTCTTCATGCCGTTGCTCCCTGAACGGAGAGAACCGCCCGGTCGGCCACCACCGGTCCGACCGCGCTCATGTGCGGAACAGCCGCGAATATTGCGTCTCGTGGTTCATCGCGGCGATCTCCGCGACGAGCGTAGCCGAGCCGAGATCGTCCGGCGTCGCGCTTGCGGCACGGGCGGCGATGGCCAGGATCGACGGTCCGAGGCCCGCCAGCTTCGACACCGCGCCGGACTGGCCGAGCACGCCGAGGCGGATCGCCGTCTGAAGCAGGTTCGACGCGAAGGCTTGCAGGAAGGCCGCCAGCGCGTCCTCGCAGGCGATGCCCGCGGCGCCGGCATGCGCGCCGACGGCGACGCAATAGGGGCATTGCGCGGGAAGGTCGATACGCCGGCCCCAAAGGGCGGCGGCCTGCACGAAGGCGTCGCCCTGCGAGGCGGTTTCCAGCAGGCGCTCGGCCGAGCCTGCGAGCGCGACGCCCAGCTCGGCGATGTCGTCCAGCGCCTCGCCGGCCCGGCCGCGGCGCCATGCCTGCGCGAACAGCACGGCATCGTTCCAGCCCGAGCCGGCGGTCAGCAGCGCCTCGATCCAGTCGCGCAGTTTCCCCGAACCGGCCAGCAGCCCGTCATGGACCGCGCGTTCGAGCCCGTGGCTGTAGCTGAACGAGCCGACCGGGAAGGCCGGCGACAGCCATGCCATCAGCTCCAGCAGGCCGGCGCGACCCGGATCAACCATGCCCGTCAGCCATAGCGGTCAGCCATGGTTGTGGCCGTAATGGGGATCGCCCGGCAGGCGGCCGTAGGCGTCGCGTTCGCCATGCCCGTGATGATGATCATGACCATGATCGTGCCCGGCATAGGCGCCAGCCACCGGCTGGAACGGCTCCACCACGTCGCGGACCTGCGCCCCGAGGCCCGCCAGCATGTCGCGGATGACGTGATCGCGCAGGATCAGCAGGCGCGCCGGCTCGACCTGCGCGGCAAGGTGGCGGTTGCCGATATGCCAGGCGAGCTCGGTGAGGTGGACGGCGTCGCGCGCGACGACCTCCATCAGCTCCTCGGGCTCCGCGACGACGGCGATCTCGCGTCCGTCGTCGAGGACCAGCCGGTCGCCGCCGGCCAGATGCACGGGCTCGGGGAAGTCGACGAATATTTTGAGGCCGCCGGCGGCGGCGAGCACCTTGCGGCGCAGGTGCCTGTCGTCGTGGGCGAGCGCGACCGTGCCGGCCGGAGCGGCGCGCCCCGCCGCGTCATGCGCGTGGACATAGGTGCCGGCCCGCGGCAGGCTGGTGAAATCGCTGTTGATGCTGAGCTTCATGCTTTCCGTCCCGCCGGCACGCCGTCAGACGACGTGGGTCTCGATGCTGCCCGGCGTGACGATCTCGATCCGCCGTTCGATGACGTAGGGTTTCCCCGCCTCGCGCCAGGCGGCGATATGCGGCGTGCGCGCATGCCGCGACAGCGCCTCGCGCGTCTCCCAGCGCTCGACGAAGACCAGGATGTCGGGCTCGGTCGCGCTCTCGAAGAGGTCGTAGGCGATGCAGCCCTCTTCCTTGCGCGTCTCCTCGATGCAGAGCTTCGCCGGCCCGCGCAGATGCGGGATGGAGCCGGGCTTGATGACGAGGCGGGCGATGACGATGATCATGGGCGGTCAGTCGCGAATGACGTCCCACGGCGCGAAAGGCTCGCCGGGGAGGAATTTCGGGTCGAGGACCTGAGCGACGGCGAACGGCGGCTCCGCGGGAAAGACGGACGGCAATATGCCCGTTTCATTGATCGCCCTGCGACGACCGGCGCCATATGCCTTGGCAAAGGTCTGCGCCGGATAGCGCCGCAGGCTCGGACTGTCTTCAATTGTCTCCGCGATCCATATCCGCTGCTCGCCGATGGTGATGCGCCAGCTTTCGCTCCTGCGTCCCGGCTGGAACTGCCATTTCAGCAAATGACAGATCAGGACGTCCAGCCGACTCCTGATCTCCTTCCTTTCGCTCCGCCCCACGCTCTCGATCTCCTCGGCGAGGTTCTCCCAGTCCAGATCGTCGTGCAAGCGGTCGCGGAGCTTCGCCGCCTGATCTTGAAGCCAAGCATGGAAGTCGGTTTCGTAGAGCGACGCGGCTACCGTCTCGGCGGCCTTCTTGAGCGGCTTTCCCATGGCCCCAGACTAGAACAGAAAATACCGCTGCGCCATCGGCAGCACCGTCGCCGGCTCGCAGGTCAGGAGCTCGCCGTCGGCGCGCACCTCGTAGGTTTCGGGGTCGACATCGATATGCGGCGTGGCGGTGTTGAGCATCATCGACGCCTTGCCGATGGCCCGCGTGTTCCTCACCGCGACCAGCCGCTTGGCGACGCCGAGCCGCTGGGCGAGGCCGGCATCCAAGGACGCCTGCGACACGAAGGTCACGGACGAATTCGTCCTGAGCTTGCCATAGGCGGCGAACATCGGCCGGTAGTGCATGGGCTGCGGCGTCGGGATCGAGGCGTTCGGATCGCCCATCGGCGCGGCGGCGATGGACCCGCCGAGCAGCACCATCTCCGGCTTCACGCCGAAGAAAGCGGGGTTCCACAGGACGAGGTCGGCGCGTTTTCCCACCTCGACCGAGCCGATCTCGTGGGAGAGCCCGTGCGCGATGGCCGGGTTGATCGTGTATTTGGCGATGTAGCGCCGCACGCGAAAATTGTCGTTGTCGCCGCTCTCCTCCTTCAGCCGGCCGCGCTGGCGCTTCATCTTGTCGGCGGTCTGCCAGGT
>CAZVTK010000084.1:0-19803 GCA_964629765.1 uncultured Mesorhizobium sp. | reverse complement strand
ATCGTCGTCGATTGCAGCCGGTCGAGCGCGGCCTTGAGGCGCTGATAGTCGCGCAGGGATGTCCCGCGGCCGATGAACTTCAGGATTTCGTAGGGAGTGGCGACCATCAGCCGAGAGGTGCGCAAGCCCGCGTCGCGCGCCTCGACGATCTGGCTCGCCGCCCAGATCAGGATGTCGGCATCCCAGATGGTCGCCATGCCGTGATCGGGTACGGCCTCGACGCGGATCGATACGTCGCCCGCGCAGAAATCGATCGGTGCGGTGCGATGGGACTTGGAGAGGGAGAAGAAGGGATAGGCCATGAGATCCTGCGCATCTCGGGCAGCGAACTCGCCAGGGAGCGCTCGAAACAGGTCGAGCTGTCCGCGCTCCGATCGGGATTGTTGCCGCACCGCCACTCGGGGTTTCGCCAGCGATCAGCGTGCGTATCGGCCAGCATGGGCCGGAGACGCCGGCGTGTGACGCTTGGCGGGGAGGATCGAGCCGCGAGGATCGGAGGTCGAGGTGACGGCGCCGCGTGCGGCCCAGGCTTCGAGATCGTCGACGGCATAAACGACACGGCCACCGAGCTTCCGATAGGCCGGACCGGTGCCGTAGGTCCGGTGCTTTTCGAGAGTGCGGGCGGAAAGACTGAGGAACTCGGCAGCCTCCTTGGTGCGTAGGAAGCGCGGCGGGAGAACGGCGAGAGCGGGTCGCATGCGAGGGCCTCCGTGGGGTTCGTGAGGGCCGCTGGAGATCAGCGGCGAACGAAGGCCACGATGGCGAAGGGGGACCGGCGAAATGCAGGGTGAAATCAGGGGGGCCTAAAATCGCCCACCAGGCATTGTGTGAGTGCGATCAGCTCTGTCTGCGATGACGCAGCAGCGCGCGATAGCCGCCGGCGATCATGGCGCGAGCGTCTCGAAGCAGCGATTTGACAGAATGACGGGCCGAGGATTCCTGCCATTCATGGCGATCGAGCGGGTTGGTATGGAACACGACCTGCGCAATCTCTTGCTGCGTTGCGCCATCGCGATGACCGTCAAAGCATTGCAGCATCCTGCGTGATCGCATCCGTTGTTGCGCCGTCATCCGCGTGTCGGGAGGGATGGCCCTACCGTGAAGGGATGCAAGAAGGCGACTGACGGATTCGAGCCGGTCGAACCCCTCACTGTTGAGGGGGATTATAGCGGCGAGCGGTTTGCCAATCGGCGCGGTCGTCCCACGGACGATCTGGACACGCTGGCCATTGCCGAGATCGTAGAGAAGGACGTCTTCGTCATCATCGCCGATGCGGGAGGCGGCATCGAGCGTTGATTGCAGGTCAGCGTCGGGGGAGAGACCAGAAGGAGCCGGCCCCAGGAAGATGGCGCTCGTATCTTCTGCGGGCATCCAGATGATGCAGGCTTTGGGAGGTGGTTCCAGCGGGTTCACCGGGAAATCGCAACCTCCATCGCTGCCGGATCTTTTCAGTCAGCGCGTGGGGATCTGCCTTTCGGTCACTCAGCTCCTGGAAATCCTCGCCATAAGCATCATTGCGGCGGAGCCACTCCCAGGCGAGATCGGAGGCGCTCAAATCGTCGACATGCTCATAGGCCGCGGACGAGCGCCAGCCGGATGCATCGGGTGCCATAGCGATCCTCCCTTGGCATTTTGAGCTTATTGGGGAGGAGAGGATTCCCGGCGGAGCTGCACTGCGGAAGCTGGACGGTCGGCAATGGGCGATGCCCGAGCGGCATCACGGCGATCAGTGCGTCGAGGGGATCAATTCGCGATAGCCGTGTTCCGTCATCCAGCGTGCCCGCGCGAGATGCGTGTCGTGGACATGGCGGCTGCGCAGCGGATCGCGAGCGGGATCGAGGCCGAAAAGGATCTGGACGGCCTCTCGCCAGTCGGCTCCATCGCGCGCAGAGTCCAGCAAACGCAGATAGAGGGCCATATGCTCAAGGTCATAGGCCGTGAGCGTCTGGCTGGCAGGTGGCTCGTCGAGGAAGGGCTGCGTAGGCTGATCCATAGGGCGACTATAATCGCTCGACGGACTTTCGTTAACACGGTCGCAGGAAATTCCGACGACAGGACCACGGACGGTGCCAACTTGAGATCGGCAGGCTGCTAGCGCTTTGCTGGTAGATGCTTCCGATCGTGGAGCAGCAGCACACCTTCGCCCTTGTCGGTCGAGAGCAGGACAATGCCGGCTGCTTCGAGCGCCCTGCGAACGAGATCGCGCGTCGACTCATACACCTCGAGGCCGTTTTCGGATTCGAGACGCTTGAGCGCGGTCAGCGATGTGCGGGCCTGGTCAGCGAGCGTCTCCTGTGTCCATCCCAGCAACGCGCGTGCGGCCCGTGATTGTCGGGCGGTGATCATGCATGACCACCTCCCACCGCCCAATAAGCCGTTGCCAGAACTACGACTATTTTAGTCGTTCTCGGCGCCCGAGAGAGGGGCGATGGCTGGTCGTCCGTCCGTTTCGACTTAACGGTGTCCCCGATTCGCTCGCAAGCAGAGGAAAGGCCCCGGCCTGTCTGGCCGGGGCCTTGCTGGTGGGTCAGTCCGCCCGGCGGCTCGGGCGGGACCAGATCAGCGAGTAGCCATCGCCGTCCTCGTCGTCGAAGAGGTTGGCGTAGATGGGGGCGTTGAAGCTCGGATCGTCGAGCTTGAGCCCCAGATAGTCGCGGCCCTCGTTGGAGCGCTTGGACCAGGCGGCGCCGATCTCGACGCGGCCGACCAGAACCCGGTGGCTGGGGGCGTTTTCGCCGGTAGCGCGCTGGTCGGGGACGATGCGCACGCCCTTGGCCTGGACGCTGAGGGTGACGATTTCGCCGCTGAACTCGTTCGAGGCGGTCTTCTTGAAGGTGCCGATGGTCGCCATTTTCAAATCTCCGTTTCCGTGTTCGAGCCCGCACCATTGCGGCCTCGATGGCGATCGACAGGCCGGAGGCGATCGACGGCGCACCCCGCAGGGGCTCGACAGCAAAGGAGGAACTTTCTTGTCTCGCGAGGAATGACGGCGAAGCCGGCAGGGGATGAAAGTTGTGACGCCGCTGTTGCGTCATAGGCGATCGAGGCGCAGCCGGCCTTCGGCCAGATCAGGCCATTGAAGAGGCCGCTTGGGTTGCGGTCTGGCTACGGGAAGAAGCGGAGAGGGTGGCGGCCCTATCGCGACCGGCGCCAAGACCTGCCCGACGTTTGCCGGCGTATCTCTCCCTCTCTCAGGCGAGTCTCGCGTCCGTTCACCTGGCCTGCCGTGGGCGGGAACCTCCGCCGTTCCGTATCGATTGGCTGCACCGAGACAGGCGCTCGGGTCCGGGTGGTCCCGAGGGGGTGCGCGCTGCGGTCCTCTGCGTGATCCGGGCGCTGTCGCCCGCATCGCCACCCATGATACGACGTGGACCGCAGTGCGGTGTCGTTGTTCCGGTCTCGTTGGTGTCCGTTGCGAGACGATCAGGCTTGAGCGGGGTGCTGGCCGGTCGGGCCGGTGGACGCCATTGCCGTGACGCGCGCAAACGCGGTGATGCCGACCGCAATCGCGCCGATGAGGGAGAAAGCCAACTGCCACGTCTCCGACGGCATGGTGTGTTTCACGATGCCATGCGTCGCGTGGTAGCCCGCGATGGCCGCGGGCGCGACGAAGGCGAGCGCGATCAGCATCCGCGCCCAGAGCGGGCGGACGATCCCGAGCAGAACCTGACCGATGCCAAGCGTCAGCCCGGCTGCGACCACGCCGACAAGGATTGCGCCAAGCCAGCCTGCGCCGGTGTCATAGGCCCAGGCGCCTGCGGTGACCCCTGCGAAGAATGGCAGCGCGAAGACGGCGAGCGTGAACAGCAGCCAGCAGAAGAAGCCGATTGCCGCGATGGAAAGGAGAATGCCGAGAAAGATCATGGTGGTGCCTCCGAGAGAAAAATTCTGACGGGCGCGCCTTCCACCACCACCACGGCGCGTGGGGGAACATAGCAAAAGATGGACGGCAACGGGAGCTGAAACGGATGAGGTTCCAGCTCCGCAGGCGATGACCTTCGCCATGTCATGGGACGAATGGGTCGATTTCGCGGACGATCTGGGAGGCGTCGCCGTCATATTCACTGGCGGGTGTGACCGACAGCGTGCCGTCGCCGGCGCGGAAGATGACGATGACGGTCATCAAGGTGGTGGCGAGGCTGAGCGCGAAGGCGTGGGCGGCGTTGAAGGACATCGATCCAGCTCCTGTCTCGAGCGGAGGTCCATCCCCCGCTGACAGGCGCCCGATGTGTTCGGCCGAGGGCCGCAATCACCGCGACAGGCGCAGCCGAAGCGGCGGCACGCGCATGCGTAGTCCGACCCTTTACGGGTTGATGGCGTCAGGCCCTCGGCCGGACCAAGGATCAGCGCATTTGAAGCGGGGGGTGATGCTCCGCGACGGGGGCAGTCATCGTCGAACGACGCTCATGCCGGCTTGCCTCGCGGCTATTTTGGCGCACCCGACATGAATATGATGGGCACTCATAATCATTTGGAAATTTCGGTTCCACTTAGGCTGCGATGTCCGTTTGGCACCTCATTGCCGCCGTTCACGGTGATCTAGATGATTACCGAAACCTGCTGTTCATTCATCAGCCACTGATCCCCTTCAATACGGAATTATTGGACCGTGCGTTGGCGCGTGCCAACCGCGCTCTTGCGGCAACGACCCGCTGCTTTAAGTTGACGTTCTTCCGTTGGACCTTTTCGGGTCGGTGCGGGGTATCGGATCGTCGGGGCGGACGGGCGACGCCGGATTGAAAAAGGGGGCGTCATCATGCGCGTCGTTGCGAAGGTTCAGTTCACGTCGCCAGGCACGGCGGACGGCGGCGCGGCGGCGGATGCCATCGAGGCATGGGCGAAAGAGAAGTTCACCCGCCAGGAAGACGGCATGTACCGGATCAGCCGGTCGGGCGCCGAGGCGCTGTTCGAGCGCGGCGACCTAACTGCCGACGGCCAGTCCCGTACGCATTTCGCCATTCTCGAGCCGATCGACGGCGGCAACCTCCAGACGGACGTGACGATTGTGTCGACGCCGGAGCGCACCACCTTTTCGACCATCCTGTCGCTCGGATCCGACTACGGGGTAGCGCCGTTGGGCATCGCACTGCGCGCGCCCCGGTTCGTCCGCTCGGTAGTGGGCGACCGGGTGTGGACCGTCGGTATAAATGGTGAGCGCGTCTTCCCGTTCAGCTTCGACGTGACTGCGGCGAACCTCGATGAACTGCAGGCATTGGTCGAGTCGGAGCAGCGGCGCCTGCCTGTGATTGTGGTGTCAGAGTATGACGGCCGCACGCTGGCCGGCGACATGCACGAGCTGGTCGCCGGCGACCTGTGCGGACTCGCGCACGTCGTCCGCCTCAAGTCCGACGGCGCTTGGGATTTGACTAAGCGGTGGGGCGCGGAGTGGTCGTGCTACAACGGTGCGATTCGGCTGCTCTGGCCAATGCGCGGCGGCCGCGGCGATGCTCGGGCGCACCCGCTGTGGACGATGGACCGCCTACTGTCGCGAACCGACGACGAGGTTGTCGCCCGCGATCGCTTGCGCCACACCCTCGGCCGCCGCATTCTCGAGGCGTCGACGTACGTGCCCGACGACCCCGCGTTTGCCGACTTCGCGAAGCTGCACGAGCGTCAGCTCGCCGACGAGGCGCGCGCTGCGGCGGCCGCTTCGCCGGAACGCTCAAAGGAGGAGTACGAGGACCAGATCGCCTCTCAGCGTATCGAGATCGACCGCAAGGACGCGGAGATCCGCACGCTCAACGATAATGTCGCGAGCCTCTCGATGGCGCTCCGCAACATGCGGCCGACCGACGAGGCCGGAAGCGACGAGCAGCCCGTGACCGATGTCGCCGAGCCGCAATCTGTTGCCGAGGCGGTCGCAACCGCCCGGCGCGAGCTGGAGGGCCGAGTGGAGATAGCGGCCGAGACCGACGCAGACGTTGCGGACCTCAATTCGGAAGCGGGGCCGCCTGAGAAGATTCTGCGTTACCTCAGGACGTTGGGCGAGCTGGCGGAGCAGCTCGCGGAAGGACCGCTCGGCCAGTCGGTCCCGATCTGGCTCCGCAAGCGCGGCGTGGATTGCAGTGGAGAATCCGAGACGTCCAAAAACAGCGAGGCCGGCAAGCGTTTCAGGACCCGGCAGGTGAACGGGCGCGAGATCGACTGCGAGTTCCACGCTAAGCCGTCGGAGGGCACCTCGCCGGACCGCTGCGCGAGGATTTACTTCGGCACGTCGCCGACGGAACCGCACGTTCTAGTAGGATACATCGGCCGTCACGTAGTGTGAGGGCGATACCCGTTTCGTCCCGCGCGAATAGACGCGAGGCGAATTGGAGGAGGGGCAGGCTGAATGATCCTCCGCGACGCGATCGCGCGGGGCTCGCGAAGCGGTCGCGTGACCAGGTTTTCGCCGGAATGCGCAGCCATCTAATCTCGTTGTTCGAAACTTGCCGGACAGAAAGCCCCCCTGTTCAGATTAGTAGGACGAGGGGAAGTCGAACGTCAGCTTTCGCCGCTCGCGGCCGCAAAGCTGCCAGTGCGCTACCGGCCCAGATTCGACCGTTCCGGTGCTCATCTTCATCTCTTCGGGTGAATCGAGAAACGACTGAATTCCGTCATTTCATGGAAATTGGCACGTCGATCGAGATGCGGACGGCGCTCACGCGCCGCCCGTGCCGAACCGATAGACCGGGATGCCGAGCTTCCTGGCCTTGTCGGCGAGGTTGTCCTGGATGCCCGTGCCGGGGAAGATGAGGACACCGATCGGCATCACCGCCAGCATGGCGTCGTTGCGCTTGAACGGGGCGGCCTTGGCGTGCTTCGTCCAGTCGGGCTTGAAGGCGACCTGCGGCACCTTGCGCGTCTCCGCCCATTTGGCGGCGATCTTTTCGGCCCCTTTCGGGGAACCGCCGTGCATCAGCACCATGTCGGAGTGCTTGGCGTGAACCTGGTCGAGCTTGGCCCAGATCAGCTTGTGGTCGGCGGTGTCGCCACCGGAGAAGGCGATCTTGGGGCCAGCGGGCACGAGCACCTCGGTTTCCGCGCGGCGTTTGGCGGCGATGAAGTCGCGGCTGTCGATCATCGCGGCGGTCAGGTGGCGATGGTTGACCCGCGATCCTGTGCGCTGGGACCAGGGTGAGCCGGTGGCGCGAAGATAGTGATCGGCGGCGCTGTCGCGGAAGATTTCTAGACTGTCGCGGCGTTCGATCAGCGATTGCCCAAGGTCGATCAGGCGTTCGAGCTGGACGGATTTGACTTCTGAGCCATCCTGTTCGCGCTGGAGCCGTTTCTGCGCCTGCTCGTTGTCGTCGAGCTTGCGGTCTGCCCGTTCGACGGCGCGGTGGAACATATTGACGGTGGACCAGAGGAGGTCGTCGAGGTCAGGATCGAGGCTCGTATCGGCCACGGTGGAGATCAAGGCGTCGAAGATGTCGGCGACGGCGCCTTCGATGATGCGGTCCTCCGGCACGGGCCTGGGATCGGCTTCGTCTTCCGAAGGTCGGTAGCCGTAGAGCTGAAGCTCCTGCGCGATCTGGTCGCTCGGCGATGCAGCGTGTTCGGGTTCGTAGTCGTCGTGCTCGCTCATGGGATGCTCCGTCGGTTGGACCGCGACCGTCGCGGCCTTCATGGCGACGAAGCCGTCGGGCGGGACGGACCTGCACCCGGAGCGAAGCGGGAGGGCCGCAGCGCCAGCGGAGGATGGCGAAGGCCGGCGATTTTGCTTCGCGATGGAACGCGGCCCGAAGGGCCGCGCCGGAAAATCGTCGGCCGCAGCCATTGCCGATCCGGCCCGGCTGACGGCCGATCGCCCTCTCGAAGGCCGAGGCGCGGTCCTCTCCGAAGGTTGAACGCATCCGGGAGGGCATGAGGATTGCGGCCCTGACACTCCTTGCCGGCGACTATGCCGCTTCGAGCCAGAAACGGGCGACGTCCGGCGGTGCGAGCTGCACCCGCAGATTGGTGCGAAGCGCGTCGATGCCGAGGCGTCGGAGATCCTCGTTGAAGTCCTCCAGCACCGGCGAGAACACGATGGCCTCGATCCCGGCCGTGTTCGCCCGTTCGACCAGGCTATCCCGCGCGCTGTCGCCTGCCGGGTCATTGTCGCGGACGATGTAGAGCCGGCGCAGCGTCTCGGGGAACAGGATGGCGGCCAGATGGGCAGCGGAGAGCGCCGCCGCCATCGCCATGTACGGTATCGCCTGACGTGCTGACAGGACGCTTTCGATGCCTTCTCCCACCGCCATCACCTCGCTGGCGATCCCGAAACGGACGGCATGACCGAGCAGGTCGCCCATCGCCTTGCGCTGGGTTTGGATCGGCGCCTTGTCGGAGCCGTCAGGTGCGAGCCAGGTGCGATGCGCGCCGGTGATCCCGCCTTTGAGATCGGTGACGGCGGCGATCATCGCTGGCCAGGTTTCGGTCGGGCCATGATCGTCGGGCCGGTAGTAGCAGCGCGGATGGAAGCGGAGGTTTCCGGTTCCGTGCAAAGCCGTAATGCCGCGATTGCGGAGATACGCCTCTACAGAGGTGCCGCCGATCGGCTGCGACATGGCGAACAATCGCCTTGCCGCTTCGGCTGAGCCTGACGGGGCTGGCGTGCTTGGTCGCTTCTTCTTCTCAGGTGCGGGTTCGGGACGCGGCAGACTGAGGAAAGTCCGGGCTTCCGCGACGACATCGGCGAAGTCGATGAGGCCGCAGCTTTCCCGGATCACGTCGAGCAGATCGCCATGCTCGCCGGTGGCGGCGTCGGTCCATTTACCCGCCGGTCCCTTCGCCGTCGCCTTGAGCCGGACGAACATCGAGCGGCCGGGCGTGTTGCGGGCATCGCCGACCTGCCAGTAATTGCCCTGGCGATGGCCGGCGCCGAGATAATGGCGGCATACCGCCTCGGCCTCCCGGCCGAGACGGTATGCCAGATCGGAAGCGTCGAGACGGGTCATCACGCCGCCTCGCGTTCGCCGATGCGCTGGACCGGATAGCGGCCCAGCACGCGCTCCAGCACCACGGGGCCGGCGGTATCGGTCGGCACGAACATCCTGAGCTTCCAGGAGATGATCTCGTGGAACAGGCCGTAGGCGGTGAGCCGCTCGCGCATCGTGTCGGTGAAGCCGGACAGCTCGATGCGCTCGGCGCCCATGATGCGGACGCGGCGAAGCTGAAGCCCCTCGGCGAGGTCGAGGATGGTGCGGCCATCCATTAGCGCCACGAAAGCGTCGGCGGGCGTGAGCGTAGCTGCGCCGGTCGTGGCGGCGTTGGCCGCCCAGGCAGGCGAGACCTTGCGGCCGACGATCCGCTCGCCCTCGTCGGTCTGGAGCCGATAGACACGGGTGGACTCGTTGGGCAGCCGCTTCCAGATCGGCAGCAACAGGCCAGCGACGATGTGGATCGTGCTGTCGGAAAACGCCGGCACGTCTGCGACCTCGGCGCTCCAGGCCGTGGCGAAGTCGTTCCGCTCTGCCTCGGTCCAATGGGTCTCGCCCATCATCTTCACCGGAACGGTGTGCGATTCCATCGGCCGGATCAGCCGGACGCGGCGTTCGATCTCGCCATCGTCGAGCATGATCGAGGTGGCGGGGATCTGGACGGCGGAGCGGCCCGAACGCTCATTGACCAGCAACCTGGCGCCGGGTTCGCCGAGATAGGCGAGCGCCTCGTGCAGCGTGACCGGGCGGTTGCGGGTCCGCTGCGCGATGGTGAGCAGCCGGGTTTCCGCGCCCGTGCCCGGATGGGTGTAGATCGTCTGGCGGTCGGTGACGGTGAAGCCTTCCGCCGTCAGCGTCTCCAGCCCGACATCGTAGATGCCTGCGGCGATGGCCCCCTCGATCTTGGCGGTGAGAAGCTGCTCGAAGGCGGTGAACAGCACGCCCTGAAGCTCGATGGTCAGCGCCAGCAGCCGGTTGAGGAAGGTGGTGATCGGCGGCAGCTCGTCCTTGATGCCGTTCGCGTCCATCAACTTCAGGCCGGTGGCGGACTCGAAGCGGTCGAGCGAGCAGCCTTCGACCTTGCCGCGCACCAGCAGGAGATAGAGCTGGCGCAGCGCATCGCGGGCATAGGCGCTTTCCAGATTGTCCTCGGGGCGGAACAGGCCCTGGCCGCCGGTTTGGCGCTGGCCGCGGGTGATAGCGCCCAGCGTGTCGAGGCGGCGGGCGATGGTGGAGAGGAAGCGTTTCTCCGCCTTGACGTCCGTGGCGATGGGCCGGAACAGCGGCGGCTGCGCCTGGTTGGTCCGGTGCGTGCGGCCGAGGCCCTGAATGGCGGCGTCCGCTTTCCAGCCGGGTTCGAGCAGATAGTGGACGCGCTGCCGCGTGTTCCGCGCCGAAAGCTCGGCGTGATAGCTACGGCCGGTGCCGCCGGCGTCCGAGAAGATCAGGATGCGCTTGCTGTCATCCATGAACGCCTGGGTTTCGGCGAGATTGGCGGCGGCGGCGCGGTTCTCGACGACGAGACGGTCGCCGCCAGAAGACGCGCGCTTGCGGACGATGCGCCGCGAGCGGCCCGTAACCTCCGCCACCAGCTCGGTGCCGAAGTGCTGGACGATCTGGTCGAGCGCGCCGGGCACCGGCGGCAGGGAGGCAAGCTGCGCGATCAGCTCGTCGCGGCGGGCGACGGCCTCGCGGCTTTCGACGGGCTGGCCATCGCGCGTGACCGGCCGCGACGACAGATTGCCCTCGCTGTCGGTGAACGGCTCGTAGAGCTGCACCGGGAAGGAATGGGCGAGATAGTCGAGGACGTATTCCCTCGGCGTGATGTCGACGCGAACGTCGTTCCATTCCTCGGTCGACAGCTCGGCCAGCCGGCGCTCCATCAACGCCTCGCCCGTGGAGACGATCTGAATGACGGCGGCGTGGCCGGCTTCCAGGTCGCTGCTGATCGACCGGATCAGGGTTGGCGTCTTCATGCTGGTGAGCAGATGGCCGAAGAAGCGCTGCTTGGCGCTCTCGAAGGCCGAGCGGGCGGCGGACTTGGCCTGCCGGTTGAGCGTGCCGGACGCGCCGGTGATATTGGCCGCCTCCATCGCCGCGTCGAGGTGGTTATGGATGATGGCGAAGGCCCCGGCATAGGCATCGTAGATGCGGGTCTGCTCGAAGGTCAGCGCGTGCTCGACCAGCTCGTATTCCACGCCGTCGAAGGAGAGCGAGCGGGCGGTGTAGAGGCCGAGCGCGCGCAGGTCGCGGGCGAGGACCTCCATCGCCGCCACGCCGCCGGCCTCGATCGCCTCGACGAACTCGGCCCGCGTGACGAACGGGAAATCCTCCCCGCCCCACAGACCGAGACGTTGTGCGTAGGACAGATTGTGGACCGTGGTGGCGCCGGTCGCAGAGACGTAGACGACGCGGGCGTTGGGTAATGCGTGTTGGAGCCGGAGTCCGGCTCGACCTTGCTGGGAGGGAGCGGTATCGCCGCGCTCGCCCTTGCTGCCGACTGCATTTTGCAGGGAATGGCATTCATCGAAGATGATGACGCCATCCCAGTCGGCACCGAGCCAGTCGACGATCTGCTTGACGCGGGACGCCCGTTCGCCGCGATCGTCGGTCCTGAGCGTGGCATAGGTGGTGAACAGAACGCCCTCGGGCAGCGTGATAGGCTTGCCTTGTGGGAAACGCGACTGCGGCGCGATCAGCAGGCGCTCCATGCCGAGCGCGGACCAATCGCGCTGCGCATCCTCCAGGAGCTTGTCCGACTTCGAGAGCCACAGGGCCTTGCGCCGGCCACGCATCCAGTTGTCGAGGACGATGCTCGCCGACTCGCGGCCTTTGCCGACGCCGGTGCCATCGCCGATCATGAAGCCGCGGCGGAAGCGGACGGCGCCCGGCAGGTCCTCGCGCGTGGCGGTGACGACATCGAAGGTGTCGTCCACGGTCCACGATCCCGCGAGATAGTCGGAATGCGCTTCGCCGGCGTAGATCACGGTCTCGAGCTGAGCGTCGGACAGCAGGTCGAAGATGTTGGCCGGGAGCCGCGGCCGATAGCTCGGCTTCGGCGGCACGACCGACGCCATCGCGGCGGACTGGACCAGCTTCGTCGGATGCGCCTGAGAACCGGGAATACGGATCGACTGAAGCGCGTATTCCTCATAAAGCGTATCGGTGAGTTTTCGGGTTTCCGCAGGCGTCCACGCGACGGGCTCGTAGGCGAGATCGACCCCCTCCGGTTCGGCGATGCCTCTCGCGGGAGCTGCCTTGGCGGTGCGGGTGAGGTAGCCGCGCACGGTGCGGGGCGTGGGCGTTGTGGCTGCCTGCACGGCGATGGATGCGGATACGGGTTCCCGCGGTGGCAAGTGTTCGGCTATCCATGCCATGAGCGTGGCGACGTCGGGAGCAACACCGGGAGCCGCCGGAAAGGTCGTCGGATCGTCGGCCGGCTTCTTGTCGATGACGGTCAGCCGCGTCGGGAAGGTCGTGCCATGCTTGGCATAGACGACGCCATCGATCGGCGCGGAGAAGACGACGCGGCCGCGCTCTTGAAGTCGGGCATACGCTAACGACCAGGCGGAACTGTCGGGTGCGAAGTTTGCGCCGGTGATCGTGACCAGCCGGCCGCCGGGCGCGAGGCGCGCGAGTGCGGACGCGACGTGGCGGTAGGCCGCATCGGCCATGCGGGATTCGACATTGGCCATCACCGAGAACGGCGGGTTCATCAGCACGACGGTCGGCACGACGGCGGGATCGAGATGGTCGTCGATCTGCGCTGCGTCGAAGCGCGTGATGGCAGCGGCCGGAAAGAGTTGTGAGAGAAGTCCGGTGCGGGTGTCGGCCAGTTCGTTGAGGACGAGCGTCCCGCCGGCGATATCGGCCAGGACGGCGAGCAGGCCGGTGCCGGCTGACGGCTCCAGCACGCGGTCGGCCGGCGTGATCGCGGCCGCGGTCGCGGCGGCGAGTCCGAGCGGAATAGGCGTCGAGAACTGCTGAAACGCCTCGCTTTCCTCGGATCGCCGCGTGTGGGTCGGAAGGAGCGTCGCGACCTTGGCGATCATCGGCAGCATTGCCGCCGGAGACGCGGACTTTGCGCGCATTGCCGGGCCGAACTTGCGCAGGAACAGGATGGTCGCCGCCTCGCAGGCGTCGTAGGCGGCCTTCCAGGTCCATGCGCCGTCGGCGTCGGAGGCGCCGAACGCGGCTTCCATCGCCGCGCGCAGGGTCGCCGCATCGATCCGGCGGCCGGATTCGAGGTGTGGAAGAAGGAGCCGCGCGGCCTCGATAGCAGCGAGAGCGGGATCGGCGGTCACGCGAGTAGGCGCAGCCGCGATGGCGGCCGCTGACGCAGAAGGATGCGACATGATGGGAGCCTCGGGAGAGCGGGGACGGATTGGCCGCCCGGACGCTCTCTCGACCCGCGACGGCTCAAAACCCGTCCCGGCCCGCCTCTCTCTCTGGGCCACTCATGAGCGAAGGGCCCGGCGCGGATGCGCCGGACCCTTCGCATGGGGTCGTCGTCGACCCGGATGCAGCTCAGGACGGATCGACCAAGCGATAAATCAGCTTCTTCACGTTCGTGATCCGATAGAGCCCGCCTGTGTCCAGGGCACGGAACAGCCTGGTGCGATGGCTGCGCGGATTTGCAACGACCTCGAAGCGGTCGAGGCTGCGGCCATCCGAGAACGAGAGCGGTTGATCGAACACGATGGTCTGGCCGGGTCGCGGCAACGGTTTGCTCGACAGCTCGTGTCGTGCTGCTGTGTTCTTTCGACAACGGGCACGCCAAGCCTGGGCATAGGGATACTCGGTCGGCGTGAGCAGATTGAGGATCGCTTCCGGGCAGTCGGATTCGTTCGGCCCCATGGTTTCGTCCATGTCCTTGTAGCCGAAGATATAACCTTCGCGGTCGCGCGGGTTGTAGCGGACGAGACAGACGGCGGCGAAGACCGTGCGCTCGTTTGTCTCATGACGAATATGTTCGACGGCGGCGTAGTAGACGCGCATGCTCACTAGAGCGGACCGCAGCACCTTGGAGGTCAACTCCGGGCGCTCGTAGGTGAACTGAGCGTCGAGATATTGGCGCGGGCCGGAATGGCCGCCCAGCGATTGCATATACAGCCAGCCCATGGCGGGTGTCCTTTCGATAGCGATGATGAATGTGAAAAGCCCGGCACGGTGGCCGGGCTCTTATCGATGAGGAATCCGCAGGTGATCAGGTTGAGCTTCTGTGTTCGTCCTCGTGCAGAGCGAGCCTGATTCCTTGGGCTATGGCGGCGTCGTAGGCCATGTCGATGGCCCAGCGTCGTGCCATTGCTAGCTCATCGTTGTACGATTCCCACTTGTCAGCGACGCGAGCGCAGCCGTCCTCGACTAGTCGCGGCAATTCGGGATGGTCGGCGAGGTCCTCGCGCGCCTGCTCGAGCGTGTCTTCGACGGTGAGGACCATGAGCGGATGCCAGCCTGCCGGATAGCGGCAATCGAGCATCATGCGCTGCGCATCGTCGGCCGAAAGGCGGTCGGTCGCGTAACGCCATGCCCGCCGCCATTGCGCGATGCCCGCTTGAAAACGGTAGCGGCGACTAGATGCCCACGACCGCAGGGTGTGGGCGGTCCGGTGAGCGATCTCAGACATGGCACCGCTCCCGAATCCGCTGCGCCAATTCGTCGGGCCTGTTGAGAAGGTCCAGCGACGCAAAGTTGTTCGGGCCGCCGACATAGTCCTTCCGCCCCTTGCAGGTGCGGAAGAGAATTCCGTTCGCGTTGCCCATGACGGATTGGGAGGCCTGCACATAGAGACGATCGGTATGCAGGGTGATTTCGCCGGACACGGCGATGCCGGCGGGGTTCGACCGCAGGTCGTAGGATCCCGGCGCAAGGCCGAGCGCCGTTGCGAGCCGGCGGAGCTGCGATCGTGCGCGGCTATGGAAGAGCCGCTTGGCATGGTCGTCGTAGGCGACCGGCCTGCCGAAGTCGAAGGCTGCGGATTTCCTGGGCATTGGGAGAGACTCCGAGAGCGGGCTGAGCCATCCCGGCCGCTCGCTCTCTTCGCGCGCCGGGCTCGCCCGCCTCCCGGCCTCCCTCTCCCTCTCATGCCGCGGCTTTCACCGCGCGCCACCACGCGATGCGCTCGTCGCGCGTGGCGTTGGCGAGCCGCAGCAAGAGATCGCCGTGGCACGCGCGTGGCGCGCAGAAGCATACAAGGTCGCGGCCGCGAAGCTCGTCGAGCGCGCGCAGCAAGTGATGCTGATCCGCGAGCCAGCGCTCGTGCTTTGCAATCACGGTCGCGCGATCGCCATCGCGGCCAATCCGGAACGGATTGCCCCATTTCGAGCCGCGACCGATATACACGGCGCCTGCCGGGATGCCCGCGTAATGCTTGTTGAGAACCCTGCACATCGTACTTTGCTCCTTTCGTCTCGCGTTGCGACGGGCGGCCGAAGGGGCGCGGAGGAGCATCGGCGGTCACGCGAGGCCGTAAGGCCGAAGCGGAAACGGCTTGCCCATTGACGGCCGATGCGCCGCGCCCAGACAGGACGCGCCGTAACGCGATAGGAGGAAGGGATGGGAGGCAGGGGTCGCACGCGATCGCGCGGGTATTGCGGCGGCGTTGCGCATGGTCGGCCAGCGGGCGCTATGGTGCGACCTGCTCGATGAACTCCTCGAGGAGATCGCTCGTGGACTTGCCGATGATCTCATCGGCCGAAATCACCACGACAGCGCCGCCGAAGCCGTCGGGCCGCATTTTCGAACAGGTGAAGGAGGACACGGCGGCGATATAGTCGAGCGTCGGCGAGCGCTTTACGATATCCTGCATGATGAACTCCCAGGACGTCGTGGTAAGATCGAGGTCGAGGTGCGACGGCAGCGGCTCCCCGGATTGCGGGTCGGGCAGATGCTCCTTGACGAAGGTATTGGCAGTGTTGTCATCGGTGCTCTGCGAGGACGCAAGTGCGGCTTCGAGCGCAGCACGCTCGACATAGAGCACGTCGGACGGCCCCAGTTCGGAAAAGAAATACCAGCCATCGCCGTCGCGTTCGGCATCGAAGATGTGAGACAAAAGCAGAAGCTCCAGCGGTGTCATGTCTGCGTCGGGAATCGACTGCTGGATCACGGTCGGGGTGTAGTAGTCGGCCATCGTCGTTCTCCTGAAGATGTGACTGTCCGACCCTCCAGCGATGGAGAGCCGGGCCCAGAGGGGGTGGAAGTGGGAGTGCGCGCCGGACGCTTTGTTGGACCGCAGCGGCTTTACGACCGGCATCGAGCGAGCGGCCTCGGCTCGTTATTACTGACGGTCTCGATTGGGCACGGCGTCCCAATCGTTGCCGCGGTCGATGATCGGCAGCGGGTGATCATTCCTTGCCCGTTTCGTCGGGGGCGAGTCGCTCGGCGAGCCACTCACCCGTGCTGACCCAGCCGATGGTTTCGGCCTTTTCCAGGTCAATAGCGTGAGCGCCGCCGCCGAAGGCATCGAGGTGCGGTTTCGAGCACGTATCGGCGTATGCGAGTCCCCAGCGTCCGGTCAGGCCCAGGGCTTTGGCGCAACGCAGCACGAAGTCGATGACATGCTCGGGATCGCCGTAGCCGTCCTCGTCGTTTCGCATCCAGATCAGCGTGGAGCCGCCGTCGGTTTCAGCCGATGCCAGGAATCCGATGATGCCGTCATCGCGTTCGATCTCATCGGAAAGATCGCCGTAGATGTCGAGCGCGCGGACGACGTTCGCGGGCGTCTTCACGTCGAGCATGCAGGAAAAGTATGTGAAGTACTCAGCCATCGGGGTTCTCCTGAAGAGCGGTAGGCCCGGCTCTCCAGGGCTGGAGAGCCGGGCCGAAAGGGATGGAAAGGGGGGAGCTGGTGTCAGAGCCGCCAGGTCAGCACGATGTCCTGGGCCTGGCGGTGATAGGCGAGCATCTGGCGGTAGAAGTCCTTGCGCGCCGCACGCCGCTTGGGGTCGTGCCGCGCTTTCCGGTTCAGCTTGCGGGATGCCGCGCGGACAACGGCCCGCCAGCCGTGATGCACGGTGATGTCGAGCCGGAGATAAGTGCCGTACATGGTCAGGCGGCCTCCGTTCCCGCGATTGCAGGAGGTGGCGGCTCGACCTCGTGCTCGATGCGCCGTGCGCGGCCCATCCACGGCTCGGGTCGGATGCACCTCACCCAATCGACGAAGGACGGGATGAATCCGAGGTCCTCGATGACATGCTGCTCGCCGACCCAGCGCGTCGGAATCACGCGGCCGGACGACAGCGTGATGGTGGGGCCGAAGATCGTCTCGGCCATAAAGATGCCTTCGGCATGGTGCCGTAGCGCACGATGCCGGAAGTCGGCCGTGATCTCCTTGCTGGCATCGAACCAGCTATGGATCTCCAGATAGTCCTCGACCGATCCGCCCCATTTGCGAACCGACGACAGTGCATGGTGATAGGGATGCGCCATCGCCACCTCCTCAGAACACATGCTGGCTGTATTCGGAGGTCTCGATCCGCTCGTTGTAGTTCAGCGTGATCGTCCGTTCGGCGACGTCGAAGAGAAAATCGCCGTACGCGCCCTCGTTGTTTTCCCAGCCTCCGTGGGTCTCCTCAAGGAGATTGTAGGCGAGGTGTTCGATCGCCTCTTTCACCGACAATGTTCGGCGGAGAATTTCGAGACCGCCGTATTCAACCTTGGCGATGTCCACATTGCCCTTGGGAAGCTTGACGGCAACGTCGGGGCCGGCATGCGCGCTGATGTCTTCGATCTGCCCGCTGTCGCCATAGCCGTTGAACTCGACAAGAACGGTCGTGATGCCGGCCTGCGCAAGCGCGTTGAACAAGGCTGCCTTGTTTTCCGGGCGAATGGAGTCGCGAAGCCTGTCACGCGCTTGCTCCTGAGCGAGCCAGGACGTGGTGTCGAAGGTCGGAACGGGTGCCGGGGTGTCGTCGGTCATGATGATGCTCCAGAAATGTTGAAGCCCGGCGCCATGGCCGGGCTTGGGGCGGTGAACCAGCTGGTGGAAGGAAGCGGGACGGCCAGAGCCGTCCCGCCAGGTGGCGTCATTCGGCGGCGACAACGCGCGGCTGCTCGTCCTCGCCCGGCTCGCCCGCTTCGTCCTCGTCATCGGCGAGGAATTCCGGGAGCGGTGCGGCGGCACCGTCGGATTCGGACGAATCCGAAGCGTCCTCGGCGAGACGCAGCGGCTCGGGGAGCCAGCCGGTGCCGTCGAGGAGCCGCTCGGCCTCCTTCGCCATCTCCGCCTTCTTGAGGTGGTCGATGAGCTGGGCGGAGGATTCGCCCTGCGCTTCGCGGACCGCTTCCAGGATGCGGGCCTTGGTCACGCGCCCGAGGTAGTTGTCGACGGTCGGCCGCCACCCTGCATCCGCCATGTCAAGATTGACGGCGAGGGCAAGGCGGTCCGCTTGGTCGAGGCGCCGGCGCAGGCCGTAGGACGAGACGCCGTTGCCGCCGTAGCGGTCGACCTTCTCGAACAACGCGTTCACGCCGAACGAGACGCAGTGTGCCAGCAGCGCCGAGCGGCTGGCCTCGTCAAGCGTGGCGAGCCAGTCCCACAGCGCGGCCTCGTCCGCCGGAACGTCGGCCGCCCAGGCCTTGTGCCGGTCGTCGACGGACTTCGCCGACGCGCAGCCCTTCAGATCAGCGGCCTGCGCGGAGAAGTAGACCTCGCGCACCGCCACCTGAAGGCAGCTATGCGGCGTCTCACGCTGGAAGGTATCGAGGCAGAGCTTGTGCAGGAGCGCCGTCATGGCGACATGCGGATTGTTCGCCAGGGCATCCCGCAACGCCAGGGTGCGGTGCGCCGTCAGCTCCATGACGAGGCGGTCGGGCAGCGGCCTGATGCCGTCGTCCTCCTCTTCCTCGTTCTCCGCCTGGCCGCCGACGGTGATGACGGTGCGGCGTGCCGATGGCGCGTCGGGATCGGATCCGTGCGTACCGGACGCGTCGGTGTCGCCGTCGCCGTCGGGCTGATCGACCGGCGCCTCATCCTCCGGCCGGACGAAACCGCGCTCGACCAGGAGCGTGCCGTCGCCATCGATGCTGACGAAGGCGCCGGCGCGGGTAATGTCGGCCGGATCATAGATATGCGGGCGGTCGTCGAAGGCGGACAGGGCCTCCTCGATCTCGCCCAGGCGGGCGTCCACCTCGTCCGGCAGCTCGTCAGCGTCCTGGTACTCTGCTTCGAGTTTCGCCTGCTCGGCAAAAAGGGCGTCGATGGTCGCCCGCTCCTCGGCCGTGATGTCGGCAGGCGTGCCCTCGAGCTCCCGCAGGCCCTGGTCATGGCCGTAGGGGAAGGACACCGCGACCTCGATCCACTTCCAGCCTTCGGCCGCGATCGTCTCGGCCTCGGCCTTCAGCTTGTCGGTGACGAGGCCTTCGAGCAGCGGCACGTCCTGCAACCAGCCGCCGTCGTCCCGCTCGAACAGGTCGCGCAGGACGGTGCCGCCGGCGGCTTCATAGGCCTCGATGCCGACGAACTGCGCCCGCTTGTCGGAGGCGCGGACCGTGTTCTCCGTGAGCATGCGCCGGATCTGATATGGCTCGTCATAGCCGGACCGGCTGACGGTTTCCCAGACCTGTTCCTGCCGGGCGTGGTCGGCGGTGACGGTGAACGCTATCAGCTGCTCCAGCGTCATGCCATCATCGGCATAGACCTCGAGAAGGCTCGGCGAGACGGAGGCAAGACGGAGTCGCTGCTTCACCACATTGGCGGAGACGAAGAAGGTGGCCGCGATTTCCTCTTCGGAGCGGCCCTGCACGCGCAGGGCCTGAAAGGCGCGGAACTGGTCGAGAGGATGCAGGGCCACACGCTGCACGTTCTCGGCGAGCGAGTCTTCCTCGGCCGAGATGTCGGCGCCCGCATCGCGCACGACGCAGGGGATTGGCGCTGTTTTCGCCAAGCGCTTCTGCTTCACCA
>CAZVTK010000083.1:0-19949 GCA_964629765.1 uncultured Mesorhizobium sp. | reverse complement strand
GAGATCTCCACGCTCGAGGGGCAGCCGGCGCTCGGCGCCGCGCCCGCCGCCGGCGAGGGCCGCCGCGTGGCGCTGGTGATCGGCAACGACGCCTACGACAACCTGCCGGTCCTGAACAAGGCGCTGGGCGATGCGCACGCCATCTCGACCGCGCTGGCCGGGCTGGGCTTTGCGGTCACCGCTCTGGAGAACCTCGGCCGCGACGGCTTCGACGATGCGCTCCACGCCTTCTACGAGACGCTCGGGCAGGGCGACGTCGTGTTCTTCTTCTACGCCGGCCACGGCGTGCAGGCGTCCGGCGTCAACTACCTGCTGCCGGTCGACATGCCGAAGCTCGCCGCCGGCGAGAACCCGCGGCTGGAGCGCAACGCGGTCGACGCCGGCGCGATCGTGGCCGGGATCACCGCGCGGGGCGCGCAGATCGCGCTGGTGGTGCTCGACGCCTGCCGCGACGACCCGTTCCCGCAGCACGAGGCGCGCGGCGCCACCGCCTTCGCCGGGCTGGCGCGCATGGAGCCGCGGCAGGGCACCTTCATCATCTATTCGGCCGGCACCGGGCAGACCGCGCTCGACCGGCTCGGCGCCGACGACGCCGACCCCAACTCCGTGTTCACCCGCAAGTTCATGCCGATCCTCACCACCCCCGGCCTGCCGCTGATCGAGATCGCCAACCGCACGCGGGTCGAGGTGCGCGAGCTTGCGAGCAAGGTGAGCCATGTGCAGAACCCGGCCTTCTACGACGAGACGGCGGCAAGCTTCTGGCTCAGGCGTCCGCAGCCCCGGCTGTACGGCATCGCCATCGGCATCGACGAATATGCGGGCGTGCGGCGCCTGCGCGGCGCTGTGAACGATGCCCGCCTCGTCGCCTCGGCGCTGCGCGAGGCAGGCGCGGCCGAGGTGGTCGAGATCGTCGACCGCGACGCGCGGCCGGCCTATGTCGACTATGTCTGGCGCTCGCTGGTCGAGAAGGCTTCGCCCGGCGATACGGTGGTGTTCGCCTATGCCGGCGCGAGCTTCCGTGCGATCCCCGCGGGCGGCTCGACCGAGGCGGACGGGCTGGACGAATACCTGATGCTGGCGGACGCCGACTGGTCCGTGCTGGAGCGCGGTACGGTGATCGCCGACGACGATGCCGGCGCGCTGCGCGACGACGTGGTCACCGGCTGGATGGAACTGGCGGCGGCCAAGAACCTCAACGTCGTGTTCCTGGTCGACGGCTGCCACGGCGGCGGCATGCTCGACCGCGACTTCGCCAACATTTCCTTCATCGGCGCAAGCGCCGAGGACGAGGTGGTGCTGGAATACAGGATCGACGGCGAATACCACGGCGCCATGAGCGTCGCCTTCGCCGACGCCGTCACCGGCGGCGCCGACTATAATGGCGACGGCTTCGTCAGCCAGGAAGAGCTGTTCAAGGCGCTGCGGGCGGACCTGTTCTCGCGCGTGCGCTTCGAGCAGACGCCGGAGTTCTTCCCCGCGGTGGCCGACGCGGTCGGCTCGCTGGCGCTGTTCTCGCTCGCCACGCACGCCGCCCGCTGAGCCGCCTCATGCGACGCCGACATATTTCCTGACCAGCTCCGGCTCGTCGCGCAGGCGCGCGACCTCCACCGTCTCGCGGTTGCGCCCGTTCTCCACGAAGGCGACGCGGTCGGCGACGGACAGCACCGCGTCGACGCGCTGCTCGACGAGGACGGTCGACACGCCGCGCCCGCGCAGCGCCGCGACCGTCTCGCGGATGCGCGCGATCATGGAGGGCATCAGCCCCTCGGTCGGCTCGTCCAGCAGCAGCACGGACGGCTCCAGACACAACGCACGCGCCATGGCGAGCATCTGCTGCTCGCCGCCGGAGAGCGTGCCGGAGCGCTGGCGCCAGCGCTCGCGCAGCACCGGGAAGAGGTCGAGCACACCTTCGCGCACGGCCGAGCCCCGGTTGCGGGCCATCAGGCCGATCTCGATATTCTCGGCCACGGAAAGCTCGGCGAACAGCCGCCGCCCCTGCGGGACGTAGGCGACGCCCGCCTTCGGCACCTCGTGCGCCGGCAGCGCGGAAAGCGCGGCGTCGCCGAGCGTCACCGTGCCGGCGGTCGGCCGCACCAGCCCCATGATCGTCTTCAGCGCCGTGGTCTTGCCGGCGCCGTTGCGCCCCAGAAGGCAAAGCACCTCGCCGGCGCGCAGGTCGAGCGAGAAGCCGCGCAGCACCTGCACGGCGCCGTAGCCCGCATCGACGCCGCGCATCGCCAGAAGCTCAGCCATGGCCGGCCCCCTGCTGCACGCCCCCTTGGGCAGTGCCGAGATAGGCGGCCTGCACGGCCGGGTCGGCGCGGATCGCGGCCGGGTCGCCCTCGGCGATGATGCGGCCCTGGTCCATGACGGTGATGCGGTGGGCGAGCGCCATCACCACCGCCATGTTGTGCTCGATCAGCATGACGGTCGCGCCGGCCGCGATCTCACGGACCAGGGCGACGAAACCGTCGATCTCGGCGTCCGACAGGCCCTGCGTCGGCTCGTCGAGGATCAGCAGCCGCGGCTTCAGCGCCAGCCCCATCGCCACCTCCAGCAGGCGCTGGTGGCCGTAGGCGAGATTGCCGGCCAGCTCGCCGGCGCGGTCCGAAAGGCCGACGCGCGCCAGCGCCTCGTCCACGGCGCGCTTCAGCGCCGCGCCCGAGGCGCCGCGCTGCGCGGCGAGCGCGACGTTGTCGGCGGCCGACAGCGCCGCATAGATGGAGGTGATCTGGAAGGTGTAGGCGATGCCCAGCTCCACGCGCCGGTGCGCCGGCATGCGGGTCACGTCGCGGCCATCGAAGACGATGCGCCCCGCCGTCGGCGCGAGGCGGCCCGAGATCAGCGAGACGAAGGTGGTCTTGCCGGCGCCGTTCGGCCCGATCACGGCGCGGATCTCGCCCGCGGACAAATCGAAATCGACGCCGTCGACCGCGCGCAGGCCGCCGAAATGGCGCGCGAGCCCTTTCGCCGAGAGAAGAGGGATGGACGGGGGCGGCGCTAGGGCAGCCATGGCAGCCACCTTTCCCGCACCGTTCCGAGTATGCCTTTCGGGAAGAACAGCACCAGCAGGACCAGCGCCGCGCCCACCACGCCGAGATACGAAATGTCCCAGCCGGGGAAGCTGCGGTTGAGCACGTCGTTTGACAGGTCGATCAGGTAGAACATGACGAGCGTGCCGACGAACGGCCCGAGCACGGTGGCGGCGCCGCCGACCAGCACCCACAGCAGCGGCAGGATGGAATAGGGCACGTTGGCGAAGCCGGCGCCCATGTAGCCGAACAGCAGCGTGTAGGCCGCGCCCGCCGCCGCGCAGATGGCGCCCGACACGGTGAGCGCCGCCAGCCGGGCGCGGAACGTGTCGTAGCCCAGCATGCGGGTGCGCTCCTCGTTCTCGCGGATGGCGACCAGCGTGCGGCCGAAGCGCGAGCGCACCAGAGCGAGGCAGGCGAGCAGGACGGCCGAGAACAGCAGCAGCGCCGCGAAATAGCGCGTCGCCGGATCGGTCAGGTCGAGCGGCCCCAGCCGGCGCAGGCCCTGCGCGAGGGTCAGCCCCTCCTCGCCGCGCGTCCAGTCGCCGAACCACAGCGCCAGCAGGTAGCCCACCTGCCCGAACATCATGGTGACGATCATGAAGGCGACGCCGGCGGTGCGCAAAGCGAGCAGACCGACGGCGACGGCGAGCGCGACCCCGCACAGGATGCCGAACACGAAGGCCGGCGCGACGCCCCAGCCGCCGTGAAACACCGGCAGGCCGGCCCCGTACATGCCGGCGGCGAAGAACATGGCGTGGCCGAGCGACAGCATGCCGGCATAGCCGAAGACGAGATTGTAGCCCATGGCGAAGACCGAGAGCACCATGACGCGCGACACGATGCCGTGGTGGTAGGGCGGCAGCAGGAACTGCGCGGCGAAGAGGACGGCGATCAGGCCCAGATGCAGGGCAACGAGGCGCGGCAGGGAGGCGGCGCTCATCGCGGCGTGGTCCCGAACAGGCCCTGCGGGCGGAACACCAGCACCAGCGCGACGGCCAGCGTCGCAACGATCTTGGCCAGCGTCGGCGAGAAGAAGACGGACAGGATGCCGTCCGACAGGCCGACCAGGAGCGCCGCGACCACCGTGCCGCGCAGCGAGCCCAGCCCGCCGATGATGACCACGATGAAGGAGAGCAGCAGCGGGTCGTGGCCCATCAGGTAGTGCGCCTGCCGGATCGGCACGACCAGCACCGCGCCCACCGCCGCCAGCATGGCGCCGGCGGCGAAGACCCCGGCATAGACGCGGTCGACCGCGATGCCGAAGGCCGTCGCCGTCTCGCGGTCGTACTGCGTCGCGCGCATGATCAGGCCGATCCGCGTGCGCGTCAGGACGAGCCATGTGCCGACGAGCAGCAGGATCGAGAAGCCGACGACCGACAGCTTGTAGCCGGAATAGCCGAACCACGGGAGCTGGATGCGCACGTTGAAGGGCGGGACGACCGGCCGCGCATCCGCCCCGTAGAGGGTGAGCGCCGCCTGCTGGAAGATGTACATCAGCCCGATGGTGGCGACGATGGTCGCCTCGGGATTGTAGTTCAGGCGGTGCAGCACCAGCCTGTCGGCGGCGAAGGCGATTGCCCCGGCGACCAGCGGCGCGGCCAGCAGCGCCGCGACGAAGCCCCAGGCCGGATGGCCGCCGATCGCGGTCGACACCGCCCAGGCCAGCACCGCGCCGAGCATGTAGAACTCGCCATGGGCGACGTTGACGACGCGCATGACGCCGAAGACCAGCGACAGGCCGAGCGCGGTGAGCGCCAGCACCGCCGCCATCACGAGCCCTTCGAGCGAGGCCAGCAGGAGATAGGGACCGAAACCCATGCGTCAGCCGTCCGTCACGGGAGGCCACTGTCGGGCGGTGTGGACGACGGCAACGATCTGCACCTCGTCATCGAGAACCTGATAGACGACTCTGTAGCTGGAGTGGGGAACGATCTCCCGCGTGCCCGGTATCGCTCCGGGGCGGCCCATGAACGCCTGACGCGCAAGATGGCCGACTGACGTTTCGATCCGGCTCTTCATTTTTCTGGCTGCGCCCGGATTGTCGGATCTGATGTAGGACAGGATTTCGCGAAGATCCTGCTTCGCGCTGGCGGTCCAGACCAGTTTCACGCAGCATCAGCCTTCGGCTTCTTGCGGTCGAGATCGTCGAGCATCTCGTCCATCTCCGCCATGACCTGCTCGTGGCTGTAGACGCGTCCGGCCGCGATATCCGCCCGTGCCCGATCCACCTTCTTCTGGAGCCAGGCCACGTACTCCCGGTCCTGCTGGACGAAGTCGCGCATGAATTCGCGCACGATCTGCGATGCCGGCCGGTCGGCGGATTTGGCCGCCGCCATGAAGGCGTCGCGCAACTCCGGCTCGAGCTTCATCGTGAAGACGGCTTCCTTGGCCATGACGATCTCCCTGGTACTGACGACGTATATACGCCGTCAGTACCGGAAGGGCAATGCGAGACGCTCAGAGCGCCCTGGTCGTGTAGTCGACGTCGGTGTCGTAGAGCCCGTCCTCGATCGAGGTCTTGTGCACGACGTTGAGCCTGCCGCCCGAAACCTGGCTGATGTACTGGCTGCCATAGACCTGATGGGTCTTGCCGTTGAAGCGTTTTGCCCCTTGCGGATGCTCCGGCCCCTCGGGGAAGTCGGTCAGCGCCTCGGTCGCCTCGATCAGCTTCGCCCTGTCGGTCGGGCCCTGGTAGCCGGCGGCCTCCATGGCCTGCTTGATGATGTAGAGCGTCTCCCAGCAGCCATAGCTGTGGGCGGCGGTGGAGATGTCCTTCGGATCGTTCACCGAGGCGCCGTTGTCGTCCATGCCCACGGCGGCGCGATAGGCTTTCATGGCGTCGGACGCGTCCGGCTGGAGATAGCGCGGGCAGCCCTCCCAGAAATAGGTGCCGTCGAGGAACTCCAGCCCCGGCGAGTTGATGTCGACAGCCTCGAGCGAGTCGATGAAGCCGAACAGCTTCGGCCCGCTGGTGCCGTAGAACTCGCCGAGCTCCTTGACGAAGGTCAGCACGGCCGGCCCGACCATGACGTGGTAGATCACCTCGGTGTCGGCCGGGATCTGCGGGAAGTAGCGGGTGAAGGAGGATTCGGTCGGCGGGATCGGTACCATGCCGACCACCTCGCCGCCGGCTTCCTTGAATTTTTCGGGGAAGTGGTCGCGATGGTCGTGGCCGAAGGCGTAGTCCGGGAAGACCAGCGTTATCTTCTTGCCGACATTGTTGGCGATCCACGGCCCGACGGCGCGCACCTGGCTGCGCACGTCGGTGATGCCCGGCTGGAAGACGTAGCGGTTCAGCGAGCCGGAGGCGACATGGTAGCCTTCCGATACCACGTAATAGGGCAGCTTCGCCTCGCCCGCGGCCGGGGCCGAGCCGACCACGACGTGGGAGAACAGCGTGCCGTAGGCGACGTCGACATTGTGCTGGCGGGCGAATTTTTCCACCACCTCGGCGCCGCGCGCCGGGTCGGTGCCGTCATCCTCGGTGATGATCTCGATGGGGCGGCCATTGATGCCGCCGGCGTCGTTGATCGCCTTGGCGGCGGCCAGCGTCGTGCGCTCGTACCAGCGGCCGTAGGCGGCGCCGATGCCGGTGCGGTGCGCCTGGAAGCCGATCTTGATGGGGGCGGAGGACTGCGCCTGCGCGTAGCGCACATAGCCGGGCGCGAGCCCGATGGCGGCGCCGGCAGCAAGGCCCTTCAGCGCGCTGCGGCGCGTGATCCCCGTCTTCGGCGTCCACAGGGAAGTGCGTTTTCCGGTCATGCGTGTTCCCCTTACGTTGCGTGGCTTCGAGGCCCTTGCACCGCGCCGCGGGGCACGGCGAAATCCATGTGCGTGCAAACTAGATCATCATTCCCGGGGCTGGCAACAGAATAGGCGGACGCTGCGTCATCGGAGTCGGCGGGCCATCTCACAGGCCGGTCGGCGACGACAGCAGCCACAGGCCGAGCACCGTGTAGGCGACCATCAACGCGGCGAGCGGAATCTGGCTGAGCGCGGCGCGGCGGCTATTCCCGTGCAGCCTGAAGGCGATGACATGGGCCATGCCGACGGCGAGCACATGGGCGCCGATGATGGCCGCGGCCTGCATGTTCCAGATCACCCAGGCGCTCTCGTGCCCGGCCGTGGCGCCCGCCAGCACATGGTAGCCGGCCGTGCCGAACAGGTTGGCACCGTTGGACAGCGGGTCGGAGATCGCAGCCAGCGCGTACTGGGCGTTGAGCGTGAAGGCGACCAGATAGTGCGCGAAATGATAGGCGAGCGCGATCGGCGCGATCGACCAGACCAGCGCGCGGGCGGCCGGCAGCGTGCCGCCCGCCCCGGCGATCCCCTGCCCGAGCCACACGCACAGGAGGAAGGCGGCGGACAGCAGAACGAAGGCGCCGGCGAGCCCCAGCGTGTTGGGCGCCATGACGGCCGTGCGGCCGGGATATTCCAGCGGGTTGACGCCGATGAAGGCGAGCCAGCGGAAGGTGTGCAGCAGACCGTCGAAGGAGACGGTCGACAGGGCCAGCAGCAGGAAGGCCATGCCGGACAGCGCCAGCGGGCCGGCGGCGAGCGCCTTGGCGCCCGGCAGGGACAAGCGCAGCGTGCCGTCGCCGTCGCGCGAGACCGGCGCCAGCCGGGCGATCATCCCGAAGAACACCGACAGGCAGTCCACCTGCCGCGTGAAGGCGTCGTGGCCGAAGACCAGCGAGACGGCGAGGCCGAACAGCCAGTAGCCGACCAGCACTGTCGCCAGCAGTTCCGGGTCGCTGGGGGCGGGATAGATCAGCTCGAACCAAGCGAAGCCGAAGAAGACGAGGATGGCCGGCGCGACGCCGAGACTTGCGGGCAAGGAAGCGAGCGGCGGCGCTTTGCTGCGACCGGCGAAGGCGAGCACGGCGCGCACCGGCGCGTACCACGGGTCGAGCCAGTGCCAGAGATTGCCGAAGACACCGGTGAGCACGGTCAGGCCGACCCAGAAGACGGTCCAGAACATCAGCGGCAGCGGATTGGAGAGCGGGTCGCGGCTGCCCTCGAGCCCGGCGAAGACCAGCAGCGCGCAGACGAGGAAGGAAAGAGCGCTCGTCGCCAGCCGGGCATCGAAGGGCAGGCGCCCGAGCCGCAGCGACCAGCGGGCAAGCCGGTCCAGCGGCGGGGCGGGAACGACCGCCAGCACCGCGAAGGTGGCCAGTACGGCCAGCGCCCCGCCCAGCATGTAGTGGCCGGTCGGCAGCAGCATGACGAAGCCGCGGTCGGCCGCATGGGCAAGGGCCGGAGACGGGACGCCGGCGACAAGAACCGCGATCAGGGAGGCGAAGGGGCGGAGCGAACGATGCATGTTGGCGCATTGCGGCATATCCGGGCGGCGTTCGCAATGGCGGCGCGGGGTCTCGCAGGGTCCTGAGCCCGGATTAACAGCCACGCCAATCACCCCCACTCCGTCACGCTTCGCGTGCCACCTTGCCGGGGCGAGCCGCTTGTCTCGCCCATCCTTCGGACCCCCCTGCCCGGGGGAGAGGAAGGGAGCCCTTCATCGCGGCCGGCGCTTCCTCTCCCCCGCCGATCGGGGGAGAGGTGGTGAGCGAAGCGAACCGGAGCGGGGGTCGACAGCATATTGTTAACCCGAGTTCACAGCCGTTCGCGGTCGCCTCAATCGATGTCGAATGTTACGCCCTGCGCCAGCGGCAGGGCGGAGGAATAATTCACCGTGTTGGTAGCGCGGCGCATATAGGCTTTCCACGCATCGGAGCCGCTTTCGCGGCCGCCGCCGGTTTCCTTCTCGCCGCCGAACGCGCCGCCGATCTCCGCGCCCGACGTGCCGATATTGACATTGGCGATGCCGCAGTCCGACCCTTCCGCCGACAGGAATTTTTCCGCCTCGCGCAGATCGGTGGTGAAGATGGACGAGGAGAGGCCCGCGCCCACCGCATTGTGGAGCGCGATCGCCTCGTCGAGATCGGAATAGCGCATCACATAGAGGATCGGCGCAAAGGTCTCCTCCAGCACCGGGCCTTCCTGCCTCGGCATCTCGACCAGCGCGGGCCGCACGTAATACGCCTCCGGCCCCTCGGCCTCGACGCGCCCGCCGCCGGTCACCTTGCCGCCCAGCGCCTTCGCCGCGGCGAGCGCGCGGTTCATGCCGTCGAAGGCGGCCCTGTCGATCAGCGGCCCGACCAGCGCCTTCGTGGTCAGCGGACTGCCGACGGCGACGCTCTCATAGGCCCTGCGCAGGCGCGGCAGCAGCGCGTCGCAGACGCTGTCGTGGACGAAGAGGCGGCGCAGCGTCGTGCAGCGCTGGCCGGCCGTGCCCATCGCGCCGAAAGCGATCGCACGCAGCGCCATGTCGAGATCCGCCGAGGGCGCGACGATGCCGGCATTGTTGCCGCCGAGCTCGAGGATGGCGCGGGCGAAGCGTTTTGCAAGACGCGGGCCGACATCGCGGCCCATGCGGGTGGAACCGGTGGCCGAGACCAGCGGAACCTTCGGGTGGTCGACCAGCACCTCGCCCACGTCCCGGCCGCCCACGAGCACGGCCAGCAGCCCGTCGGGGACAAAACCGGCGCGCTCCGCCGCCCGCCGGAAGATGGCGGCGCAGGCGAGCGCGGTCAGCGGCGTCTTCTCCGACGGCTTCCACGCCACCGCATTGCCGCACACCAGCGCGAGCGCGGCATTCCACGACCAGACCGCGACCGGGAAGTTGAAGGCCGAGATGACGCCGACGACGCCCAGCGGATGCCAGGTCTCCATCATGCGGTGGCCGGGCCGCTCGGTGGCGATGGTCAGGCCGTAGAGCTGGCGCGACAGGCCGACGGCGAAGTCGCAGATGTCGATCATCTCCTGCACCTCGCCGAGGCCCTCGGAGGCGATCTTGCCGACCTCGATGGTCACCAGCCTGCCGAGATCGTCCTTGTGGGCGCGCAGCTCCTCGCCGAGCAGGCGCACGAACTCGCCGCGCCTCGGCGCCGGCACGGCGCGCCATTGGCGGAAGGCCGCGTCGGCCTTCTCGATGCGCGCCGCGGCCTCGGCCGGCGAAACCGTCCGCACCGCCGCGATCTTCTCGCCGCTCACCGGGCTGCGTACGACCATGTCGCCGCCCAGAAAATCCGTGTCCGCCACGCCGAGCCGCGTCAGCAGCGCGGCCGTCTCGTTCGCTATGGTCATGGTCAGCCCTTCCCGCATGGCGCGCCGATACCTCGGGGCGCCTCTTCAGCGCGTCTTAGCGATGCGGGAAGGGATCGTCCACGCCGGCGGCGTCAAGGCACCGGATTCCCGGCCTTGCTCAGCCGGCGCTGCGGAAAAAGTTGAAGCACCCGCGGCCCGACGACTTGGACCGGTAGAGCGCGTTGTCGGCCTTGATCAGCAGGTCGTCGGAGGAGAGCCCGTCGTCGGGCGCCACCGCGATGCCGATGGAGACGCCGACATTGACCTCCCGGCCGGTCACCGCGAACGGGCTGGAGAATTTCCTCAAGAGCCGGGCGGCAAGGACCTCGGCGTCGCGCGCCTCGTGGATCTGCGTCTGGACGATGGCGAACTCGTCGCCGCCCAGGCGGGCGATGGTGTCGTTCTCGCGCACCGCCTGGCGCAGCCGCGCGGCCACGCCGACCAGCAGCTCGTCACCCACCTGATGGCCGAAATTGTCGTTCACCGGCTTGAAGCTGTCGAGGTCGAGATAGTGCACGGCCATCATGCCGCCGCGCTTGACCTGCGCGATCGCGGTCTTCAGCCGGTCGTGGAAGAGCATGCGGTTGGGCAGGTCGGTCAGCGGGTCGTGATGGGCCATGTGGGCGATCATCTGCTGGGCGTGCCGCTGCTCGGTCACGTCGAGATAGGTGGTGACGAAGCCGCCGCCCTCCAGCGGCATGCCGCGCACCTCGATGATCGTGCCGTTGGGCCGGGTGCGGTCGTAGCAATGCGCCTCGCGCTTGCGCGCCAGCATCATCTTCTTCGCCACGATGGTCTCGATCTCGCCCGGCCCGTATTCGCCGCGCCGGGCGTTGAAGCGGAACAGATCCTCCATCGAGGGATAGCCGGCGGCCATCAGCTCCGGCGGATATTCCAGCATCTCCTGCTGGCGCCGGTTGCACAGCACCATCTGCAAATTGTCGTCGAACAGCGAAAGCCCGCCGGGAAAATTCTCGATCACGGCTTCGAGGAGCCGCGTCCTCTCCCGCATCGAATCGACGTAGGAGCCGATCTGCGCGATCGCGCGCGCAAGGCTGCAAAGGTCGCTCTCGCGCACACCGGCGGCGGTCGCTGTTGCCATGATTGCCAAACCCGCTTCCCGCCGGAGATCATCCCCGGCGCGACTTTCGTCGACGAAGACCTTACGTGGGGAAAATTGCGCTTCGATTAATGCAAGAAGAATGCGCACCGCAACTTCGCGATACCATGGGGTTGCAGCAGGAGCAGCGGTCGCGCGCAACAAAAGCCGTCAGGACAGTGCGGTCCAGCGGCCGTTGCCGCCGCGCGACAGCAACGGGGTCGAGATCGCCGAGACAATCTCCGAAGCATGGCGGCGATCGGCGAGCGTGCCGCGCCAGCGCTCGCTCTGCACCATCGCGACCGCGATTGCGCAAGGTGCGACGCCCGCGCGCGCCAGCAGGTCCAGCGCGGCGGCCATGGACGATCCGGTGCTGACGACGTCGTCCACCAGCAGGACGCGCCGCCCCTCGATGAGCGGCAGCATGCGCGGGTCGACATAGAGCCGCTTCTGGCCGGCGCCGGGGCTGGTGCCCGGGCCGGTGCCGGGGCTGGTGCCGGGGCTGGTGATGGAGGACAGCGGCTCCGACAGCGCCTCCTCGTACCAGAATTTCCGCGACGTCCCGAGCGGCACGTAACGGGAATGGCCGAGCCGCCGCGCCAGCGCGTCGGCCAGCGTCAGGCCGAGCGTCGGCAAGCCGACGACGACCTCCGCGCCGAGGCCGCGCACCTTGTGGGCCACGGCGTCGGCAAGGGCGTCGGCGACCGCGAAGCTCGCCTGGTTGAGGATCAGCGAGGCGACGGCGCGGTCGGTCCCGCCCGGCAGCACGCGCACCGGCAGCACGATCTGGCGGCCGTCCGGCAGGCTCGCCGGGTAGAAATCGGCAAAGCCGTCGGCGGGATCGCCGTCGAACGTGCCGGCCGGATGGACGGTCTGCCAGAATTCGTGCGGGCAGAACTCGTGCGGGCGGAATTCGTGCGGCGCATGTGTCGGGGTCATTTTCCGTCCGCAAGCCTGTGGCGCCGGCTTCGCGCCGATGCTTATATGGTCCATCTCATGCGTTCAAACCGGCGCCTCTTGCAACCGTCCCCTCCTTCCGCCGCCCTGTTTCCCGAGCTCGACATGCTGGTCGCGCTGAGGCGCGACCTCCACGCCCATCCCGAGCTCGGCTTCGAGGAGCACCGCACGGCGGCGCTCGTCGCGGAGCGGCTCTCGGAGGCGGGGATCGCGGTCGCGACCGGCATCGGCGGCACCGGCGTGGTCGGCACGCTCAGCCTCGGCACCGGCCGGCGCGCCATCGGGCTGCGCGCCGACATGGACGCGCTGGCCATGCCGGAGGTGGCGGAGCGGCCCTACAGCTCCCGCTTTCCCGGCCGCATGCACGCCTGCGGACATGACGGGCACACGACCATGCTGCTCGGCGCCGCGCGGCAACTGGCGCGCGAGGGCGGTTTCGACGGCACGGTGCATTTCATCTTCCAGCCGGCCGAGGAAGGCCGGGGCGGGGCTGCGGCGATGGTGGCCGACGGGCTGTTCCGCCGCTTTCCGGTCGACGCGGTCCATGCCCTCCACAACATGCCGGGCCTGCCGGTCGACGGCATGGCCGTGGTGGCGGGGCCGCAGCTCGCCTCGTCCGACCGCTGGGAGACGACCTTCCGCGGCGTCGGAACCCATGGCGCCAAGCCGCATCTGGGGCTCGACGCGGTGACCGCCGCCGGCCAGTTCCTCGCCGGCCTGCACACGATCGTGGCGCGCAGGGTGGACCCCGTGCAGTCCGCGGTGGTCAGCGCCTGCGCGGTGCAGGCCGGCAGCTTCGACGCGCTCAACGTCATTCCCGACTTCGTGCGCGTGGGCGGCACGGCACGCGCCTACAGCCATGCGGTGCGCGACCTGCTGGAGAACGAGATCGGACGCGTCGCGGCCGGCATCGCGGCGGCCGGCGGCGTCGCCGCAGACTACGCCTACCGGCGCAACATGCCGCCCGTGGTCAACGATGCCGCCGTGACGCGCAGCGCGCTCGCCGCGGCGATCGCCGCGCTCGGCGAGCCCAACGTGCTGACGCAGTTTCCGCCCTCGACCGCAGGCGACGACTTCGCCATCTTCCTCGACCATGCGCCGGGCTGCTACGTCTGGCTGGGCAACGGGCCGGCCGAGGACGGCGCCCTGCACCACAACACCCGCTACGACTTCAACGACGCTGCGATACCAGCCGGCATGCGCTACTGGACCAGCCTCGTGCGCCACGAATTGCGGCCGGTTCGGCCATGAGGCGGGCGCCGCATACCGAAATCCCCGGCGGCGCCCCGGAACGCCCATTCTTTGGGCTTGCGGCGGACGCAGCGGAAAAATAGGCTCCTGAAACCGGGGCTGCGCAGGGGTGCCGCAGACTTCGATCCAACCGCATGAGGCGCAAGATGAAGAACATGATGTTCAAGCTGGCCGGCGCAACCGGCCTGGCCATGATGCTGGCCGTATCGTTGGCCACTGGCCCGGCCGCGGCGCAGGGCAAGACGCTGACGATTTCCTGGTGGGGCTTCAACGGCGAGAAGCTCGACAAGTTCGTGGTGAAGCCCTTCGAGGCGCAGTGCGGCTGCACGCTGGTCTTCGAGACCGGCAACAACGCCGACCGCCTGAACAAGATCAAGATCCGCGACGGCGGCGGCGTCGACGTCATCTACCTGACCGACAATTTCTCGCAGATCGGCATCGAGGAAGGGCTGTTCCAGAAGGTCGACCGCTCCAAGCTGACCAACCTCGCCGGCATCTACGAGCTGGCGCAGGATCCGCAGGGCGGCTACGGCCCGGCCTACACGCTCGGCCGCGTCGGCATCATCTTCGACAGCTCGAAGGTGAACCCGCCGATCACCAAATGGGCCGACATCTGGCGCGACGACCTCAAGGGCCATCTGTCGCTGCCCAACGTGACCACGACCTCGGGCCCGATGGTCGTCATGATCGCCGGCGAGCAGGCCGGCACCGACGCCTTCGCCGATTCGGGCCCGGCCTTCGAGAAGATCAGGGCGCTGAAGGACGGCGTGGTGAAGAACTACAACAGCGGCTCCGAGCTGGTGAACCTGTTCTCCACCGGCGAGGTGACCGCCTCCATCGCGCAGGACTTCACCCTCGGCCAGCTCCAGGCGGCGGTGCCGACCATCACCTGGGCGAATCTTGAGGACGGCGCCATCGCCACGCTCAACACGGTGAACATCCCGAAGGGCGCCGCCGAGGTCGAGCTGGCGCACCAGTTCATCAACTTCATCCTCGATCCGGCCTTGCAGCAGACACTGGCCGAGAACGGCGTTGACGCGCCGGTGGTGAAGTCGGTGACGCTGACGCCCGAGCAGGCCAAGCAGTGGACCTACGGCGCCGAGACGATCAACAGCCTCAAGCGGCTCGACTACGGCAAGCTGAACGCCGCGAAGGCCGCCTGGATCGACGAGTGGAACGAGATCTTCGGCATGTGATCCTGACGATCGCGCCGCCCCTCTTCCCCTGTTCACGGGGAAAGGGGCGGCGCGGACACCACGAGAGCTGACCGCCCCATGCTCAAGCGCCACACAGGCTGGTTTCTCGCCGCACCCGCGACCTTGCTGGTCCTGCTGTTCCTGGTGCTGCCGGTCGCCGCGACCATCGCATCCACCTTCGGCGACCCGAAGGGCGTGTTCGCGCCCTATATCGCCTTCTTCAATTCCGGGTTCCGGCGCACCGTGCTGTGGCGGACGCTGGAGATCTCGCTGGCGACGACGGCGATCTCCATGACCCTCGGCTTCTTCGCCGCCTATGCCGTCTCGCGCGCGCCCTCGCGGATGAAAAGCGTGCTGATCATCGCGGCCGTGTTCCCGCTGCTGACCGGCGTGGTGGTGCGTTCCTTCGCCTGGCTGATCATACTCGGCAAGAACGGCATCCTCAACAATTTCCTCGTCGGGATCGGCATCACCGACCAGCCCTTCAACATGCTCTACACGCAAGGGTCGGTGATCGTGGCTATGGTCTATCTCTTCACCCCGCTGATGATCCTGACGCTGGTCGGCGTGCTGGAGAGCATTCCCGACGACGTCATCCAGGCGGCCTCCTCGCTCGGCGCCAGGCCGGCCGCCGTGTTCCGGCAGGTGATCTTCCCGCTCGCCGTGCCCGGCCTGATCGTCGGGGCGGTGCTGGTCTTCACCGGCTCGTTCACCTCCTACGCGACGCCGCAGCTCGTCGGCGGCGAGCGTCAGATGATGATGGGCACGCTGATGTACCAGCGCGCCATGGTGGCGTTCGACTGGGTCGGCGCCTCGACCGTGGCGGCGATCATGGTGGTCATCACCATCGCCGTGGTGCTCGTCATGACGCGCCTGGCGCGCCGGCTCAACCCGATGGCGACGTGAGGCAACGATGACAAACCGTCTCAGCCCCTGGCTCGTCGCCTTCACGACGCTGATCTACATCTTCCTTGCGGGACCGCTGATCATCGTGATCGGCGCGGCGCTGTCGGACACGAGCTACCTCACCTTCCCGCCGCAGGGGCTGACCCTGCGCTGGTTCGTGCGCATCTTCGAGATCGGCGCCTTCCGCAGCACCATCCTCACCTCGCTCCAGATCGCCTTCCTGTCGACCGCGCTGGCGCTCGCCATCGGCATTCCGGCCGCCTACGCGCTCAACCGCTACCGCATCACCCTGCCGGCCTGGCTGTCGACGGTGTTCGTGCTGCCGGTGCTGGTGCCGGAGATCGTGCTCGGCTTCTCGCTGCTGCGCTCGGTGGCGGTGGGCGCTTCCGCGCCGATCTATGTCAGCCTGCTGATCGGCCACACGCTGATCGTGCTGCCCTATTGCGTGCGGGTGGTCTCGGCCAGCCTCGCCAGCTTCGACTTCTCGGTCGAGGAGGCGGCGATCAGCCTCGGCAGCCCGCCCGCCAAGACCTTCTTCACGATCGTGCTGCCCAATGTGCGCTCGGGCGTGATCGCCGCCTTCATCCTCGCCTTCATCACATCGATCAACGACGTGTCGACCTCGATCTTCCTGACCGGGCCCGGCATCTCGACGCTGCCGATCCAGATCCTCGCCCATGTCGAGCAGTTCTTCGACCCCGTGATCGCCTCCGTTTCCGTGCTGCTGATGTTCCTCACCGTCGCCGTCATGGCGATCGTGGAGCGCACGCTCGGCCTCACCTTCCTCGCGAAATAAGACGACGATGACCCAGGCCCTCGAAATCGCCAACCTCACCGCCCACTACGGCACGACCAAGGTGCTGGACGATTTGTCGCTCTCGGTCGGCGCGGGCGAGCTCGTCTCGCTGCTCGGCGCCTCCGGCTGCGGCAAGACGACGACGCTGCGCCTCGTCGCGGGCTTCCTGACGCCGACGGAGGGCAGCATCACGCTGGGCGGCCGCGACCTCACCCGGTTGCCGGCCTACAAGCGCGACATCGGCCTCGTCTTCCAGAACTATGCGCTGTTTCCGCACCTCTCGGTCATGGACAATGTCGCCTTCGGACTGAAGCAGCGCGGCCTGCCCGCGGCCGAGCGCACCGCGCGCGCCGGCAGCATGCTGGAGCGCGTCGGCCTGTCGGCGCTCGGCGACCGCCTGCCGGGCGCCCTCTCGGGCGGGCAGAAGCAGCGCGTGGCGCTGGCCCGCGCGCTGGTGATCGAGCCGCCGCTGCTGATGTTCGACGAACCGCTGTCGAACCTCGACGCCAAGCTCAGGATCGACATGCGCGTCGAGATCCGCCAGCTCCAGCGCGCCAACGGCACGACCTCGGTCTACGTGACCCACGACCAGGAGGAGGCGTTCTCGATCTCCGACCGCGTGGCGATCATGCATCAGGGCCGCATCATGCAGCTCGACACGCCGGAGGTCCTCTACCAGAAGCCGGCCAATGCCTTCGTGGCGCGCTTCGTCGGCTTCGAGAACCTGATCCCGATGGAGGTCGTGCGCCGCACCACTGACGGCGTCACCGCGCGCGCGCCGGGCGGGGTGGAGCTCGATTTCCCGGCATCGCGCTTCCCGTCGATCCCGGAGAAATTCGTGCTCGGCACGCGCCCGGACGGGCTGTCGGTGAGCGCCGACCCCGCCGCGAAAGGCATTCCGGCCACGCTCGGCCTGCGCACCTATCTCGGCCGCGCCTACCAGTACCAGTGCGAGAGCGAAGCCGGCATGCTGATCGCCAATGGCAGCCTTGCCCAGATGCTGGACGCGGGCTCGACCGCAAGGCTGGTGCCGGTGCCGGAGCAGTGCTGCGTGCTGGCGGCGGAGTGAGGGGATTGCGTTTGAATACCCCCCTCTGGCCTGCCGGCCATCTCCCCCTCAAGGGGGGAGATTGGATGGCCGCTTTTGTTTCGCCAACCTTCCGCGATTGGCGAAATCCTATCCACAATCCGATCTCCCCCCTTGAGGGGGAGATGGCCGGCAGGCCAGAGGGGGGTGCCTCGGCACTGGTTCGCCCATGACCACCCTCATCACCAACGCCACGCTCATTCCCTGCACGCCGGACATGCCGGTGATCGAGGGCGGTTTCGTCCATGTCGAAGGCGACATCGTCGTCGCCGTCGGGGCCGGTCCGGCACCGGAGATCGCGGGCGCCGAAATCCTCGATGCCGGCGGCGACATCGTCATGCCGGGCATGGTCAACCCGCACTGCCACATCGCCATGACGCTGTTCCGCGGGCTGGGCGAGGACGTGGACGACCGGCTGTACCGCTACGTGCTGCCGATGGAGCGTAAGTTCGTGACGCCCGACATGGTCCGCATCGGCACGGCGCTCGGCGCGCTCGAGCTGATCGAGGGCGGCGTCACCACCGTCGCCGACATGTATTATTTCGAGACCGAGGTCGGTCGCGTCGTCGACAAAGCCGGTTTTCGCGTCGTCGCCGGCCAGACCATCGCCGATTTCGACCCGCCCGACCACAAGACCATCGACGCCGGCTTCGCGCTGACCGAGGAGCTGGTCGCCGAGTTCCGCGGCCACCCGCGCGTCATCCCCTCAATCGCGCCGCATGCGCCCTATTCGACCGACGTCGCGGTGATGCGCCGCGTCGCCGAATGGGCCGACCGCAACCTTGACGTGCCGGTGCAGATCCATCTCGCCGAGATGGATTCGGAAATGGAGTGGTGCGCGAAGCACCACGATATGCGCCCCGTCGAGGTGGTGGAGAAGGCCGGCCTGCTGCGCGCCGGGCTGATCTGCGCGCACTGCCTGCATGTGAACGACAGCGACATCGCGAAGATGGCGCACGCACGGGTGTGCGTCGCCCACAATGCGCGCTCCAACGCCAAGGGCGGGCGCGGCATCGCGCCGGTGGAGGCGATGCGCGCGGCCGGCATTCCGGTCGGCGTCGCCACCGACGGACCGATGAGCGGCAACACGCTCGACATGTTCGCGCAGTTCGGCCCGGTGTCGATGTTCCAGAAGCTCTTGGGCCACAGCCGCAAGCCGATGCCGGCGAAGGAAGTCATCCGCATGGCGACCATCGAGGGCGCGCGGGTGCTGGGCCTCGACGGCAGGCTCGGCTCGCTCGAAGCCGGCAAGCAGGCCGACCTCATCCGCGTCTCGCTCGCCGCGCCGCGCGTGCAGCCCGTCTACGACCACTATGCCACGCTGGTTTTCGCCTCCATGGCGAACGATGTGCAAGACGTCATGGTCGCCGGCAAATGGCTGATGCGCGGGCGCGAGGTGCTGTCGCTGGAGCGGAGACAAGTGCTGCGCGACGCGCACCAGATCGCCACCGAATTCAAGGCCGAGATGGCGCGGATAGACGCCCATGGCTGACACGCAGGTCGCCCCGGGGGTCGTCCCCGGGGTCGTCCAAAGGGTCGCGATCGACACCGATCCGGGACTGGACGACGCGGTGGCGATCCTGTTCGCGCTGTGCTCCGGCCTGTTCGACGTCGCCGGCATCACCACCGTTGCCGGCAATCTCGGCATCGGCGTCACCACGCGCAATGCCGGCCGGCTGCTCGCCTTTGCGGGGCGCAGCGACATACCGGTGATCGAGGGCGCGGCCGAGCCGCTGGTGCGGCAGGCCGTCGAGAGCGCCGACATCCATGGCGGCGACGGCATGGGCGGGGTCGACCTGCCGGAGCCGGCGCGGCCGCCGCTGCCCGCCGACGCCGTTGCATGGCTGTCCGAAATGCTGATGCGCGAGCCCGCCGGCTCGCTGACGGTGCTGGCGCTGGGGCCGCTGACCAACCTCGCGCGGCTCGCCGCCGACCATCCCGCCGCGGCACGGCGCCTGAAGGGCGTGATCGCCATGGGCGGCGCGGTGGACGAACCCGGCAATACGGGTCCGCGCGCCGAGTTCAACTTCCACGCCGACCCGCATGCCGCCGACATCGTCTTCCGCGCCGGCCTGCCGCTGACCGTCGTCCCGCTCGACGTGACGCGAAAAGTGCGCGCCACGCGCGAATTCTGCGCGCGGCTGGCGGCCGGCCCGCCGCTCGCGGTCAAGGCCGGGGCGGTGATCGACGCCTATTTCCAGTCGACGCGGGGACGCGAGAGCCGGCCGCTGCACGACCCCTGCGTGATGCTGCTGGCGGCGCGGCCGGACCTGTTCGGCATCGACACGATCGCGCTCGGCGTCGATGTCGCGGACGGGCCGGACACCGGCGCGCTGCTGCGCGGCGCCGGCCCGGCCGTGCCGGTGGCGATGCGCGTCGACGCGCTCGCCGTGCTGGACCTGCTGGCGACGGGGCTCGGCGCCTAGACCGTTTCATGGTCGGATGGAAACGGCTCTGTTTCTCCGATGGCGAGGCG
>CAZVTK010000082.1:0-20091 GCA_964629765.1 uncultured Mesorhizobium sp. | reverse complement strand
ACGGGAGAACGCTGATGCCTGCCCCCGCCCCCCTCGTGGAGATGCGCGACATCGAGAAGCACTTCGGCTCGGTCATCGCGCTGTCCGGCGTTTCGGTCACGGTCAAGGCCGGCGAAGTGCATTGCCTGCTCGGCGACAATGGCGCCGGCAAGTCGACCTTCATCAAGACCATGGCAGGCGTGCACAAGCCGACCGGCGGACAGATGCTGATCGACGGAAAGCCGGTCCACTTCTCCGGCCCGCGCGCCGCGCTCGACGCCGGCATCGCCACCGTCTACCAGGATCTCGCGATGATCCCGCTGATGTCGGTGACCCGCAATTTCTTCATGGGTCGCGAACCGGTCAAGGGCATCTGGCCGTTCCGCTATGTCGACTTCGATTTCTGCGACCGCATCACCCGCGAGGAGATGAAGAGGATCGGCATCGACGTGCGCGACCCCGGCCAGGCGGTGGGCACGCTGTCGGGCGGCGAGAGGCAATGCGTGGCGATCAGCCGGGCCGTCTATTTCGGCGCCAAGGTGCTGATCCTCGACGAGCCGACCTCGGCGCTCGGCGTGCGCCAGACCGCCAACGTGCTCGCCACCATCGACAAGGTGCGCAGGAACGGCATCGGCGTCGTCTTCATCACCCACAATGTGCGCCATGCCATGGCGGTCGGCGACCGCTTCACCGTGCTCAATCGCGGCCGTACGCTGGGAACCGCCCGGCGCGGCGAGATATTGCCGGAGGAGTTGCAGGATCTCATGGCCGGCGGGCAGGAGCTGGCCACCCTCGAAGGATCGCTCGGCGGAACCGTCTGATGAAGAGGCTCGACGTCATCACCATCGGCCGTTCCTCGGTCGACCTCTACGGAGCGCAGGTTGGCGGCCGGCTGGAAGACATGCGCTCCTTCAACAAATATGTCGGCGGCTCGCCCGCCAACATGGCCGTGGGCGCGGCCCGGCTCGGCTTGAGATCGGCGCTCGTCAGCCGCGTCGGCGACGAGCATATGGGCCGCTTCCTCATGGAGGCGCTTGCGGCCGAGGGCGTCGATACGCGCGGGATCGTCACCGACCCCGAGCGGCTGACGGCCCTCGTGCTGCTCGGCATCCGCGACCGGCAGCATTTCCCGCTGATCTTCGTGCGCGAGAACTGCGCCGACATGGCGCTGTGCGAGGACGACATCGACCCGGCGTTTATCGCGCAGGCGCGCGCCGTGGTGGCGACCGGCACGCATCTGTCCCACCCGCGCACGGAAGCGGCGGTGCGCAAGGCCCTGCGCCTTGCGCGCGAAAGCGGCGCGCGCACCGCGCTCGACATCGACTACCGGCCCAATCTGTGGGGCCTTTCCGGGCATGGCGACGGCGAGAACCGCTTCATCGCGTCGCCGGAGGTCACGGCGAGGTTGCAGGCGACGCTGGCTTTGTTCGACCTGATCGTCGGCACGGAGGAGGAATTCCACATCGCCGGCGGCTCGACCGACACCATCGCCGCGCTGCGCGCGGTGCGCGCCGTCTCCGCCGCCGTGCTGGTCTGCAAGCGCGGGCCGATGGGTGCGTCGGCCTTCACCGGCGCCATACCCGGCACGCTGGACGAGGGGCTTTCGGGACCGGGATTTCCCATCGAGGTCTTCAACGTCCTCGGGGCCGGCGACGGCTTCATGGCCGGCCTCTTGAAGGGCTGGCTCGACGACGAGGACTGGCCCGTCGCGCTCAAATACGCCAATGCCTGCGGCGCCTTCGCGGTGTCGCGGCACGGCTGCGCGCCGGCCTATCCGAGCTGGAAGGAATTGCAGTTCTTCTTCGGGCGCGGCGTCAGGGACCCGGCGCTGCGGCTCGACCGGGAGCTGGAGCAGGTGCACTGGTCGACCAACCGCAAGGGCGACTGGCCGGCGATGCGGGTTTTCGCCTTCGACCACCGCAAGCAGCTCGAGGACATCGCCAATGCTGCGGGCGTCGCGCATGAGCGCATCGGCGCGTTCAAGCAGCTTTGCCTCGACGCGGTGCTGAAAGTGGCCGGCGGCCGCGCCGGCTACGGCGTCCTGTGCGACCGCAGGCTCGGACAGGATGCGCTGTTCCGCGCGGCGGGGCAGGGGCTGTGGATCGGGCGGCCGGTCGAGCGGCCGGGATCGCGGCCGCTGGAGCTGGAGATCGGCCCCGATTTCGGCTCCGACCTTGCCGAATGGCCGGCGGAGCATGTCGTCAAGGTTCTGTGCTTCTATCACCCGGACGACGACGCGGCGATGAAGCGCGCGCAGGAGGAAACCGTCCTGCGCCTTGCCGACGCGGCGCGGCGCAACGGGCTGGAGTTCCTGCTGGAGGTCATACCGTCGAAGGTCGGCCCGGTGGAGGACGACACCACGGCCCGCATCATCCAGCGCTTCTACGATCTCGGCGTCTATCCCGACTGGTGGAAGCTGGAGCCGATGACGTCGCAGTCGGCATGGGCAAAGGCATGCGCGGCGATCGAGCGGAACGATCCGTTCACGCGCGGCATCGTCGTGCTCGGGCTCGAAGCGGGGATCGAGGAGCTGGAAGCCTCGTTCCGGCAGGCCGCCCGCTTCGACTTGGTCAAGGGTTTCGCCGTGGGCCGGTCGATCTTCGGCGCCGCGGCGCGCAAATGGCTGGCGGGCGAAATCGACGACGCGGCGGCCGTGAACGAGATGGCCGGCATCTATGCCGATCTGTGCGCGCGCTGGGATGCCGCGCGGGACGCGGCGGGCAGGGGAGAGGCGGCAGCATGACGACGCAAAGGCTCACCGCGGCGCAGGCGATGGTGCGCTATCTGGCGGCGCAGCGGAACGAGGACGGCGATCCGCTGATCCCCGGCTGTTGGGCGATCTTCGGCCACGGCAATGTCGCCGGCATCGGCGAGGCCCTTTATGAGGCGGGTGACGCCTTCCCCACCTGGCGCGGCCATAACGAGCAGGGCATGGCCCATGCGGCCATCGCCTTCGCCAAGGCGAGGAACCGCAGGCAGGCGATGGCGATCACCACCTCCATCGGCCCCGGCGCGCTCAACATGGTGACGGCGGCCGCGCTCGCCCATGTCAACCGCCTGCCGGTGCTGTTCGTTCCCGGCGACGTGTTCGCCAACCGCGCGCCCGACCCGGTGTTGCAGCAGGTCGAGGATTTCGGCGACGGCACGGTCTCGGCCAACGACTGCTTCCGCCCGGTCAGCCGCTATTTCGACCGCATCGCGCGGCCCGAGCATCTGCTCACCGCGCTTCCGCGCGCGATGCTGACGCTGACCGATCCGGCGCGCTGCGGGCCGGTGACGCTCGCCTTCTGCCAGGACGTGCAGGCTGAGGCTTTCGACTGGCCGGAGGCGTTCTTCGCCGAAAAGATCTGGCGGCAGCGCCGCCCGCGTCCCGACGCGGCAGAGCTCGCCCGTGCGGCCGGGCTGATCCGCGCGGCCAGGCGGCCGCTGATCGTCGCCGGCGGCGGCGTGCTCTATTCGGGCGCGACGCAGTCCCTGAAGGCGTTCGCGGAAGGACTGCGCATCCCCGTTTCCGAGACGCAGGCGGGCAAGTCCTCGCTTGCGTGGAACCATCCGCTCAATTTCGGTTCCATAGGCGTGACCGGCTCCTCTGCGGCCAACGCCTTGGCGGCCGATGCCGATCTGGTGATCGGCATCGGCACGCGTTTCCAGGATTTCACGACCGGCTCGTGGGACCTGTTCGCCAATCCGGCGAAGACCATCCTGTCGATCAATGTCGAGCCGTGCGACACGCTCAAGCACGACGCGGTGGCGCTCGTCGGCGACGCGCGCACGGTGCTGGACGAGCTGGCGCCGCTGCTCGCCGGCCATGTCGCGCCCGAGCCCGATGCGCGGCCGCGGCGCGACTGGCTGGATGCCGTGGAGGCCGCGACCGCGGCGCCCGGCGACAACGTGCTGCCGTCCGACGCGCAGGTGATCGGCGCGGTGCAGCGCTCGCTCGATGAGGATGCCATCGTCCTGTGCGCGGCGGGCGGCCTGCCGGGCGAGCTGCACAAGCTCTGGAAGACGGCGCGGCCCAACGGCTACCACCTCGAATACGGCTTCTCGACCATGGGCTACGAGATCGCCGGCGGGCTGGGCGCGAAGATGGCGCATCCCGAACGCGAGGTCGTCGTGATGGTCGGCGACGGCTCCTACATGATGATGAACTCCGAGCTCGCCACCTCGGTCATGCTCGGTCACAAGCTGATCGTCGTGCTGCTCGACAATCGCGGCTTCGGCTGCATCAACCGGCTGCAACGCGCCACCGGCGGCGAGAGCTTCAACAATCTGCTCGACACGGCCCGCCATGTGGTGCCGAGCGACATCGACTTCGCCGCCCACGCCGCCTCGATGGGCGCGATCGCGCAGAAGGTCGCCTCCATCGGCGAGCTCGAAGCGGCCATGGCGCGGGCGCGCAAATCGCCGCGCAGCCACGTCATCGTCATCGACACCGACCCGCTCGCCTCCACGCAGGCGGGCGGCCACTGGTGGGACGTGGCGGTGCCCGAGGTGTCCGCGCGCGAGGAGGTGCGGCGGGCGCGGCAGGACTACGAGCGGGCGCTTGCCCGCCGGCAAGGCAATTAGGCTCCCCGGTGACAGAGACATGATCCTTTACGGCACCAATCCCATCGCCTGGTCCAACGACGACGACCACACGCTCGGCGCGGACATATCGCTCGAAACCTGCCTGACGCAGGCGGGCGAGATCGGCTTCGACGGCATCGAGAAAGGGCACAAGTTCCCGACCGAACCGCCGGCGCTGAAGGCGGCGCTCGCGCCGCACGGCCTGCACTTCGTGTCGGGTTGGCATTCGCTGCATCTGCTGGCGCGCCCGGTGGAAGAGGAGAAGCAGGCGATCCAGCCGCATCTCGACCTCCTGAAGGCCATGGGCTCGACCGTATGCATCGTCTGCGAATGCTCCAACGCCGTCCACGGCGACGACGCCGTGGCGGTCAACGACAGGCCGCGGCTGAGCGAGGAACAATGGCCCGCCTTCGCTGCGGTGCTCGAAGAGATCGCGCGATACTGCGCGGCTCAGGGCGTGGCGCTGGTCTACCATCACCACATGGGCACGGTCGTCGAGAGCGAGGCCGAGATCGACCGGCTGATGGCGATGACCGGACCGGCGACGCGGCTGCTGCTCGACACCGGCCACGCCTTCTTCGGCGGCGGCGACCCGGCCGCGCTGGCAAAACGCCATATGGGCCGCGTCTCGCACATCCATGCCAAGAACGTGCGGCCCGCCATCATGAGTGAGGTGCGCGGCGAAGGGCTGAGCTTCCTCGAAGGCGTGCGGCGCGGCGTCTTCACCGTGCCGGGCGACCCCGAGGGCGCGGTCGACTTCGCGCCGGTGCTGGCCAGCGCCGCCGCGCATGGCTATTCCGGCTGGCTGGTCATCGAGGCGGAGCAGGACCCGGCGGTCCGCGACCCGCTGACCTATCAGTCGATAGGGCTTCGGGCGCTGAAGACGATGGCGCGCGACGCCGGCCTCGACAAGGGTTGAGGCGGGAGCCGAGGCGCATGAAGATTCTCGACACGCATCACCCCTTCTTCCGCCCCTTCGCGGTGCGGCTGGGGATCGTGGTCTTCGCCTTCGCGTGGGCGGCGTTCGAGGCATCGCTGGGGGAAACCCTCTGGGCGCTCGCCTTCGGCTGCATCGCATCCTATTGCGCCTGGGTGCTTCTGTTCAGCTACAGGAAACCTCCGGCAAGGGACGGGAACGATGGCTGACCTTCTGGTGAAGCCCCGCGGCACCCGCGGCAAGGTGCACGACATCACGCCGCAGAGCGCGGGGTGGGGTTATGTCGGCTTCGGCCTCTACCGGCTGCTGCCCGGCGACACCGCCGCGGAGGCGACCGGCGACCGCGAGGCCATCCTCGTCCTGGTCGAGGGCAAGGCGCAGGTGACGGCCGGCGGGCAGGATTTCGGCCTGCTGGGAGAGCGCATGAGCGTGTTCGAGCGCAGCAAGCCGCATTGCGTCTATGTGCCCGACGGTTCGAGCTGGACCGCGACGGCCGAGAGCCAATGCACGCTCGCCGTCTGCACCGCGCCGGGGCGGGGCGGCCACAAGGCGACCGTCATCGCGGATATCGGCTTCGAGGAGCGCGGCAAGGGCGCCAACACCCGCTACATCCATCCCATCGCCATGGAGGACAGGGACATCGCCGACAGCCTCCTCGTCACCGAGGTCTTCACGCCCGCCGGCAACTGGTCGTCCTATCCGCCGCACCGGCACGACGAGGACGACTATCCCAACATGACCTATCTGGAAGAGACCTATTATCACCGCCTCGATCCGGCGCAGGGTTTCGGCTTCCAGCGCGTCTTTACCGAGGACGGCTCGCTCGACGAGACCATGGCCGTCTGCGACGGCGACGTGGTTCTGGTGCCGAAAGGGCACCATCCCTGCGCGGCGCCCTACGGCTACGACATGTATTATTTGAACGTCATGGCCGGTCCGCTGCGCAAATGGCGCTTCCGCAACCACCCGGACCACGACTGGATCGTGCGCGCCGGGGTGCCGGGCTGAGCAGTTTCAGCCCACCAGTGCGTTTGCGATATCGAAGGCGCGTTCGGTCCGTCCGAGGGGACGGGTTGCTGCGGGGCGTTTGCGACGCACCGCCGCAAACGGAGCCGGACCTCGCGCACCTGAAACCGCCGCCGGGCGATCGGTAGCGCCGTCATTGCCTATCCCGCCGCGCTTCGGTAAACGCCTGCCCGAAGACGCGATGGCGCGCTCCCCGACGCGATGGCGGCAGTGCCGGCCGCCCGAGGCGAGAACGCCATCTCCATATCCAGCTCCGTCCGGCGCCCGGGCTCCATGGCCTTGTCGATCCCGGCCTCGGAATGAACGTCGGGGAAGCTCCAGAATGAAGTCGATGCTCAGGCGCGCCGGCTCCGGTCTCGATGGCGGGACGGGGATTTGGTCGTTCGCCGGCCGGCAGATGCGGCGTGTGCGGCGCGTCTTCGAGATCCTTCCGGTCGCAATGGCGCGCGCCGGCGGCTTCGGTCCGGCCGTGGGCAAGACGATTCGCATCCTGCGTCGTGAAGGACTTGCCGGCCTGCGCCGCCGCCTGCGCCTTGTCCAGGTCAGGCGCGCGCCGGTTGCGACCGCCCTGAAGCTGGACGAAAGCGATGCCGGCGGGTGGCATATCGTGCCCCACTATGTCGATCCGCGGCTCGACCAACAGCCGCCGCAATGTCCGGCCGGGCTTTCCGTCGCGGTGCACCTGCATCTCTTTCACGACGACATGCTCGAGGATTTCGCCAGGCGCCTCGCCAACATTCCCTGTTCCTTCGACCTTTATGTCTCGATCCGGGAAGGCAGGGACGCAGACCATATCGCCGGGCAACTGCGAGCCCGCCTCCCGCGCCTCGGCGCGCTTGCCGTGGAGCACGTCCCCGATCGCGGGCGCGATCTCGCGCCGCTGATCGTCCGGTTCGGCGAGCGGCTGTCGCAATATGCAATCGTCGGGCATTTCCATACCGCGGCGTCGCCGCACGATGCCGGTTCGGGCAATAGAGTCGAAGATCTGCTCGACCATCTGCTCGGGGCGGCGCAGACGACCGGCGGGCGCATCGGCCACCTGTTCGAGATGCTGCGCTCCCGCGCCAAGGTCATCTATCCCCAGGGCCGCGCCGGAGCGATCGGGGACAAGACCGGCTGGGCCGGGAATCATGTGATCGCGCGCGGCATCCTGGAGCGCTACACCAGTCTGTCGATCGACGCGTTCCCGCGCGTCGAGTTTCCCGAAGGCGCGATGTTCTGGGCGCGGGGCGAGGGTTTGCGCGCCTTCCTGAAGCTGCCGCTCTCCTTCGAGGATTTTCCCGAGGAGCCGCTGGCGCCGGACGGGACGCTCGCGCATGCGCTCCAGCGCCTCATCCTGATCCTCGCCAGCGACTGCGAGGGGCAATATCTGCGCCTGCACCGCGGCGACTCGATCGAGGACTACCGCGCCTATGAGGAGCGGCAGGATTTCAGCGGCTCGATCGTCCATGACGACATCAAGGTGCTGGCCTACTATCTCCCGCAGTTCCACCCCATTCCCGAAAACGACGAATGGCACGGCAAGGGTTTTACGGAATGGACGAAGGTGCGGGCTGCCAATCCCCTGTTCGTGGGGCACTACCAGCAGCACATTCCGCATTCCGACATCGGCTACTACCTGCTCGATGGCCCCGAGACCCTGCATATGCAGGCGGATCTCATGCGCACCGCGGGCGTCCAGGGAATGGTGTTCTATCACTACTGGTTCGGGGGCCGGATGATCCTCGAGCACCCGGCGCGCATGCTCCTCGCCACGCCCGACGTCGCGATGCCCTATTGCTTCTGCTGGGCGAACGAGAACTGGACCCGCCGCTGGGACGGCAACGAGAGGGAGATCCTGCTGGCGCAGAAATACTCGCCGGAGGACGCGCGCGCCTTCATCCGCTATCTGATCCCCTTCTTTCAGGATCCGCGTCACCTTCGCGTCGAGGACCGCCCGGTCCTGTTCGTCTATCGGCCTTCCTCCATCCCGAACATCGCGGTCTATGTCGATATCTGGGCTGAGGAATGCCGGGCGGCCGGCCTGAAGGCGCCGTATCTGGTCGCGGTTCTGACGCTCGGCGCCACGCATCCCGGCAAGTTCGGCATGGATGCCGGCGTCGAGCGCGTGCTGCACGACTGGACCGGCGAAGGCGCGGCAGAGATCCGGGGCATGCTGACGCCCTACGCTCCCGTCAACGGAAGCGTTCTGTATTATGACGACGTGGCGGGCTTCTACGAGGCCCAGACCGAGGCCAGGGACTTCACCTACTTCCGCTCGCTCGTCCCCATGTGGGACAATACGGCCCGCTATGGCAGCGAGGCTTACGTCGTGCACGGCAGCACGCCCGCGCGGTTCCAGGCATGGCTCGAGAACGCCATCCGCTACAGCAAGCAGAACCTGCCCGCCGACCGCCGGCTCCTCCTCGTCAATGCGTGGAACGAATGGGCCGAGGGCGCTCACCTCGAACCGGATACGCGCCACGGCTATGCCTATCTGAATGCGGTCGGCCGCGCCCTGTCGGACATGCCCTATTCCGAGGAGCCCAACCCCGCCGACATCGAGATCGACGGAACGCGCATCCATTTGCGGTTTCCCTCGCATTTCCGCGAATTGCTGGCCGCCGACGAGGAGACGGCCCGGCGCTTCTTCCACGTGCTGGGACGTTCCTCGATCTTTTCGCGATGCGCCGTCACCGCCGACGCCGAACTCGACGGCCGATGGCCATTGCCCGTCGCGGCGGGAACGCCGCGGGATGCCGAACTGATCCTTGAGTTCCGCGGGCTCGCCTTCTTCGGACCCCGCGCCATCGAGAAAATGGTGCGGACCGCCCTGGCGCATCGGAAATCCGTGGTCGTTCCCAATTTCTATCGGAACGACCCGCGGCTGATATCGATCACCGGCAACGGCTCGATCCGCTCGGCCGACGCCTGCGATGCGCCGTTGATGCTCTTTCCCGGGGCCGTGCCCGACGACGGCTTCAGGAATTTCCGCATGCGCACGGATGCCCAGTGCTTCGCCGCCGAACCCAACACGGAAGCGACCGACCGGCTGCCGGTCGTCACGACCATCATCCGCGTTCACAAATCGGCCGACTTCGAGCTGCTGCGCAACGCGCTATGCTCGCTGGCGGCGATGCGCAACTGCATCTGCGTGCCGCTGATCGCCGCGCAGGATCTGTCGGCCGGGCAATCGGACGCGCTGGTCGCCATACTCGGCGATCTGGCCTGGTATCCCGGCCACGAACCGAGGATCGAGCACTACCGCTCGGCCGATGGTCGCGGCGACCTGCGCTCCAGGATGCTCAATGAATCGCTTCGCAAGGTCGAGACCCGCTATGCGGGCTTCCTCGACTATGACGACCTGCTGATGCCGCACGCCTATGAACGGCTCGTCGACCGGCTGCGCAGAACCGGCAAGGCCGTCGCCTTCGGGCGCGTCTTCTCGACCACCTTCTCCAACGCTTCCGGGCTGCGGCTCGAGCGCTCGCGCTCCTTTGAATACGGCTATTCGTACTACGATTTTCTCCAGAACAACCATGCGCCGCTGCACAGCTTCCTGATCGATGTCAGCAAGATAAATCTTGATGACATAACTTACTATGATGACCAGCGGTATATGGAAGATTATCTGCTGACCCTTCAGCTATTCACCGGTGAAAACTGCGACTGGGAGGATTTGCAGAATAATTTTTATATCGGCGATTATATACACAGCATCGACAGGGCGCACACGCTGGCTTTTCTGGACGATTCGGAACGCCAGGATATGTTGAAGAACCCCGAGTACAAGATCTGTGCGCGCCGGATTGATGATTTGCGCCAGCGCCTTATCCTGAATTCCCCCTCGTGATGCTTGACATCGGGGCCGTGCGGCATATCGCGTTGAAATGCCGTGTCGGACGGCGCCGGCCCGGCGAACGCCCTGCGGGGAGTGCCTTCAGGTGAGCGTCTGTCGCAGCGTTCTGCGCAAGCTGTTCTACGCGCTGCCGCATTGGGCGAAGGCGCCGCTGCTGGCCGCGCGCGGAAAGCTCGCCGGCCTGCGCCGAGGCACGGTCAATTCCCGCAACAATATCCGCGCTTTCAACGACCTGATGCGCCACGGCGCCGGCTGCGGCGACGGATGCGCCGCGATGCTGGCCGTCCTCGGGGACGAGCTGCTGCCGCATGTCGACATCAGCGCGGTGACCTGCAATTCGCTCGAATGGCTGGCCCCGTTCGGCACGACGCTGGCGCGTCTGAATTACCCTCCCGGCAAGCTCCACATCCGCTTTGTGGACAGCGGCTCGGCCGGCGGGACGCTCGACGGCCTTCGCGCCCTCGTCGCCCGGCTGGGCGAAGCGGGCATGGATGCGCGCCTGATCGAGCGGCCGCATGCCGGCCCGGGCGGCGGTCGCAATGCCGGCATCGCCGCCGGCGACAGCGAATTCGTCCTGGTCGCCGATGTGGACCTGACCTTCGAGCCCGACGCGCTGCGCCGCATCGTCTCGCATGCGCTCCGAGACACCCGTGACGCCGTTGCCTGGGAACTGCGCGAGAAGCCCCGCGAGCACCCCAAGGTCTACGAGCCGCTGAGCGGCACGACCAACTGGAACTCCCATGCCAGCGTGCTTCTGCGCCGTTCGGCTGTCGAGGCGGCCGGCGGCTACAGCGGCGAGCTGTGCGGCTATGGCGAGGATGTCGAACTGTCCTACCGGCTGCGCGCCCGGGGCCATGTCCTGCGCTACAATCCGCACGCCGCGGTCTGGCGCCGCCCCGATGCCGGGGCGGGCGAACTGGAGCTGGCCCGGTATGTCGGCTCGACCTTCGCCAATCTCTATCTGCGCCTGCGCTACGGCGGGCCCGGCGACATCGCGATGGTCGCGCCTCTCGCGCTCGCGCTCTTGGTTCGGCCGCCGCGTTTTCCGGGAGCACGGCGGCGCCATGCAGCCAGCATCGGCAGGCTTCTGCGCAAGGCGCCGAAAGCGCTGGCGCAAAACATGTCGACGCGCAGGCAGGCGCGGTTTCCCTTCCACGGTTTCGATTACGACGTGGCGCGGCGCGGCGCCCTTCATGAAGCCGCCGCCCTGCCGGGCGACGCGCCCAGGGTCTCGGTCATCACGCGAAGCTACGAAGGCCGTGAGGCGCTGCTTCGCCAGGCCATGGCGTGCGTCGCGAACCAGACTTATCCGAACGTCGAGCATATCATTGCCGAGGACCGGGGCACGTCGCTGGCGCCGGTCATCGAGGACTTCGCCCGGCGCTCGGGACACGCCGTGGTCCACGTCACCGGCAACAGGCTCGGCCGGTCGGACGCGGGAAATCTGGCGCTCGAGCGCGCCACCGGCGAATATTGCGTCTTTCTGGACGACGACGACCAGTTCTATGGCGATCACATCGAGACGCTGGTCGCGGCGGTCCTCGCCGACGCGGGCGCGCGCGGTGCCTTCAGCCTTGCATTCGATCTGCCGAGCCAAAGGCTTCCGGGCGCCGATGCGGAGTTCAAGGTCGGGCTGCCCGTCTCCCACGCGTTCATGGAGGCGCCGCTCGATCCCCGGGTGATGATCGTTCGAAACCCGTTTCCGATCCAGGCGGTGCTGTTCGAACGCAGCCTGTACGCCGAGCGCGGCGGCTTCGACGAGGATCTGGACGCGCTGGAAGACTGGGCGCTCTGGCAGAAATATACCCACCGCACGCACTTCGCCTTCGTCCCCAAGACGACGTCCTTCTATCGCACGCCGCTCAAGCCCGCAGAGGGGGCCCGGCGGGCAGAGCAGCTCAATGCGGCATACGAAACGGTGCGCAGGCGCATGGACGCATGGCGCGCCGCCTGGGACGAGAGAGCCGGGCCGGGCTGATCCGCCGAGGCCGCCGGCGGGCGCCCTCACAAGCCGGTTTCCCAACGGGGTCGCTGCTGCTATCGTGGTGCCAACGCAACGACAGATGCGCCTGCTGCGTCCTTCGGGTTCGCGCGGCGCCGAGGAAGACGACGTGGATGACCCCGAGACCGGCGCGCGGCCGGAAGGGGCGACCCGCGAGGCAGGCCGCGATACGGCGCGCGGAGCCTCGGGCGACGGTGGCGCAGCCCCTGCGTCGCCGCCGGGAGCGGGTGGCCCGGCAAGAAGCGGACGCCGCAGGCGCAAGCGCCGGCGCGGCAGGAAGGTGTTCGCCGCCTCCGCGGGCCTGTCGCAGGCCCGGGCGGAAGTGCCCTTGCCGGCCGGGCCGGACGTCGCGGCGCGCGCCGGTAACCGGGAGCCTGCCGCACCGCCGCAGCCCGCCGCGGTCGTGGCCGAGGAAGCCGCGGCACGGGCGGCCGACGGCGTGCGGCCGGCGGCGCCGGTCGAGCGGCGCGGCGACGCTCAAGCCTATGCCGCGCTGGATCTGGGCACCAACAATTGCCGGCTGCTGGTGGCGATGCCGACGCGTCCCGGCCAGTTCCGGGTCGTCGACGCCTTCTCGCGCATCGTGCGGCTGGGCGAGGGGCTCGGCGCGTCCGGCCGGCTGTCGCAGGGCGCGATGGACCGCGCCGTCGAGGCGCTCGGCGTGTGCGCCGGCAAGCTGGCGCAGCGTCCGGACGCGCGCCAGCGCCTGATCGCCACCGAGGCGTGCCGCGCGGCCGCCAACGGCGCGGAGTTCCTGGACCGCGTCGAGCGCCAGACCGGCCTGCAACTGGAGATCATCGACCGCGAGACCGAGGCGCGGCTCGCCGTCTCCGGCTGCGGCTCGCTGGTCGAGCGCGGCACCGACGCGGTGGTGCTGTTCGACATCGGCGGCGGCTCGTCGGAGATCGCGCTGATCGACACCAGCCGCCGTCATTCGCCGCAGCTCGCCGACCATATCGTCGCCTGGACCTCGCTGCCCGTCGGCGTCGTCTCGCTCGCCGAGCGGTTCGGCGGGCGCGACGTGACCAGGACGACCTTCACCGCGATGGTCGCCGACGTGCGCGCCATGATCGACGGGTTCGACGGCGCGGGCGCGCTGGGCGCCCTGGCGGGCGGGCCGAACTTCCACCTGCTCGGCACGTCGGGAACGGTGACGACGCTGGCCGGCGTGCATCTTGGCCTGCCGCGCTACGACCGCCGCCGCGTCGACGGGCTGTGGATGCGCAACCGCGAGGTCGACGCCATGGTCGAGCGCCTGCTGGGATGGGATTTTGCCGCGCGCGTCGCCAATCCCTGCATCGGCGCCGACCGTGCCGATCTCGTGCTGGCCGGCTGCGCCATCCTCGAGGCGATCCGGCAGGTCTGGCCGGCGCCGCGTCTGCGCGTGGCCGATCGCGGCCTGCGCGAAGGCATATTGAGCGAGCTGATGGCGCAGGACCGGGCGTGGACGCCAGTCCCCGCGCGGGCGGGAGGCAGGCCGTGAAGAAGCCCGGCTCTGGCAGCCGCGCGCTGCATGCGCGCGTCAAGAAGGCCGGCAAGGTCAAGGAATCGTCGCGCCGCTGGCTGGAGCGCCACATCAACGACCCCTACGTGCACAAGGCACGCGCCGAGGGTTACCGCTCGCGCGCGGCCTACAAGCTGCTGGAGGTCGACGAGCGGCATCATATCCTCAAGCCCGGCATGCGGGTGATCGACCTCGGCGCCGCGCCCGGCGGCTGGTGCCAGGTGGCGGCGGCGCGGGTGCGCTCGCGCGAGGATGCGCCGCGCGTCGTCGGCATCGACTATCTGGGCATGGACCCGGTACCGGGCGCCACGGTGCTGGAGATGGATTTCCTCGACGACGCCGCGCCGGGAAAGCTGGTCGCGGCGCTGGGCGGCGAGCCGGACGTCGTGCTGTCCGACATGGCCGCTCCCACCACGGGCCACCGCCGTACAGATCATCTGCGCACCATGCATCTGTGCGAGGTGGCGGCCGAGTTCGCCGTGTCCGTGCTGAAGCCGGGCGGCCACTTCCTCGCCAAGACGTTCCAGGGCGGCACGGAGGGCGCGCTGCTCGACCTGCTCAAGCGCAATTTCCGCTCGGTCCATCATGTCAAGCCGCCGGCCTCGCGCGACGAGTCGGTCGAGCTCTACATCCTCGCCAAGGGTTTCAAGGGGCGGCCCGACGGGGCCGCAGGCACCGGTGGTCGGGCCGAGGACGGGCCGGGCGCCGCCTGAGGGGCGTTTACTCCCGCATTTCCGGCCGGTTCTCCGCCTTGCGCCGGGCCGCGTGGCCCGACACGGCGCTGCCCGCATCCGGCGGCAGCGTCAGGAAGAAGAGCGCCGAAAGGCTGGCCACGAAGCCGACGACGATGAAGGCGATGCTGAAGGCCGTATGGTCGAGCCCGGCGTCCGACCAGGCGGCCACGATCTCCAGCAGGCCCCCGGCGAAGGCGACGCCGAGCGCGACGGCGATCTGCTGGACGGCGGCGCCCATGGCGGTCGCCTGCGCGGCCTCGCGATCCTCGATGTCGGCGAAGATCAGCGTGTTCGCGCTGGTGAAGAACAGCGAGCGCAGGAAGCCCGCCACCAGCAGCACGGCGAACACCACCCAATAGGGCGTGGAGGCGGTGAACAGGGCGCTGGCCATGATGAGGACGCCGCCGGTGGCGGCGGTGGCCGCCGTGACGGTGCGGAAGCCGGCGGCGCGCAGGATGCGCGGCGCGAGCATCTTCATCATCAGCGCGCCGACGGCCGAAGCCAGCGTCAGCAGGCCCGATTCGAACGGCGTCATACCGAAGACGAGCTGGAACAGCAGCGGCAGCAGGAAAGGCGTCGCGCCCGACCCGAGCCGGAAGAGCAGCGAGCCGCCGATGGCCGTCCGGAACGTCGCATTGCGAAAAAGCCGCAGGTCGAGCAGCGGGTCGGGCCGGCGCAGCGCGTGGACCACATAGGCGACGGCGGCGACGAGGCCGACGACGGTGGTGCCGATGCCGACCTGCGGCGGCAGCGCCGGCAGGCTGATCACCGACAGGCCGAACACCACGCCGGCCGCCGCGGTGCCGGCGAGCAGGAAGCCGGCGATGTCGAGCCGCCTGCGGCCCTCGCCGGCGATCTCCGGCAGCACGCGCCCCGAGGCGACGATGCCCGCGAGCCCGATCGGCACGTTGAGGATGAAGATCCAGTGCCAGGAAAAATAGGTGGTGATGAAGCCGCCGAGCGGGGGCCCTACCATGGGGCCGATGAGCGCGGGCGTCGTCAGCCACGCCATCGTGGTGACGAGCGCGGCCTTGGGCGTGGCGCGCACCAGCACCAGGCGCGCGATCGGCGTCATCATCGCCCCGCCCATGCCCTGGAGGAAGCGCGACAGCACGAACGCGCCGAGCGAGCCCGACAGCGCGCAGCAGATCGAGCCGGTCACGAAGACGGCGATCGCGACGCGGAACACCCGCCGCGCGCCGAAGCGGTCCGCCATCCAGCCGCTGACGGGAATGAAGATCGCCAGCGACACCAGATAGGCGGCCAGCGCCAGCTTGAGCGCGACCGGGCTGGTGCCGATGTCGGCCGCGATCTGCGGCAGCGAGGTGGCGATGACGGTGGAATCCATGTTCTCCATGAACAGGGCCACAGCCAGCACGATGGGCAGCGCGCGGCGGGGCGTCTGCTGGACGGGTTGAAGCGGCGGATTGGCGTTCATGGCGAGTGCGCCGCCGTTATCATGCGCGCCGCCGCTTGTCGCGGCCCATCGCCGGGTCCCGATCACAATGGCGCGCGAGCCGTCACGTTCGCTTGAAGGGCCTTGCAGGAAGCGCGCAGGTTCTCACCCTAGTCGCGCAGGCGTGGAAACCACCACAGCAAGGGAGAGAGACATGCGCATCAGGACCGACCGCAGAGGACTGTTCAGGCTGGGCGCGGCGGGCCTCGCCGGCCTTGCAATGCCGCAGATCATGGTGCGTGCCGCGTCGGCGCAGGTGCCGATGCCCGACGTACCGTCGCCCGGCTTCAGCCGTTTCAGGCTGGGCGCCTTCGAGGTCACGACGCTGCGCGACGGCGGGCGTCCGGGCGACGGCCCGCATCCGATCTTCGGCGCCAACCAGAAACCCGAGGACGTGGCGGCGCTGCTGGAAGCCAATTTCCTGCCGTCGGACAGGTTCGTGAACGGCTTTTCGCCGACGCTGGTGAACACCGGCGCCGACCTCGTTCTGTTCGACACCGGCCTCGGCGAAGGCGCGCGGCAGGGCGGGCTGGGCCAGACGCGCGCCCAACTAGAAGCGTCGGGCTACAAGCCCGAGGACGTGAGCGTCGTGGTCATCACCCACATGCATGGCGACCACATCGGCGGCCTGACCGAAGGCGGCGCCCCGGCCTTCCCGAACGCCCGCTACGTGACGGGACAGGTCGAGTACGATTTCTGGACCGCGCCCGAGCGCATGTCGGGCCCGACCGAGAACAACGCCAAGGCCGTCGAGGCGAGGGTCAAGCCGCTGGCGGAGAAGATGACCTTCCTCGCCGACGGCGGCGAGGTCGTGCCGGGCATCGTGGGCATCCTCGCGCCGGGCCACACGCCGGGCCACATGATCTTCCGGCTCGATTCGGAGGGCAGGGGGCTGGTCGTCACCGCCGATACGGCGAACCACTACGTCGCCTCGCTCCAGCGGCCCGACTGGCATGTGGCCTTCGACACGGACAAGGAAGGCGGCGCGGCGACGCGTGTGAAAGTGTTCGACATGATCGCCGCCGAGCGGCTGCCCTTCATCGGCTACCACATGCCGTGGCCGTCGGTCGGCTATGTCGAGAAGCTGGACACGGGCTACCGCTACGTGCCGCACACCTACCAACTGGCCCTGTAAGGGGGCGGGGATAGTGGCCGGGCCTCACTGCCCGGCCATGAGCTCCTCGGCGTGGCGGCGCGTGTCCTCCACGCGCTCCGGCGTCGGCGGGTGGGTGGACAGGAAGCTGTCGGCGTGGCCTCCGTCCCCGAGCTTGGCGGCCAGCAGGTCGAAGAAGCGGGTGATCGCCAGCGGGTCGCGCCCGGCGGCGTGCATCAGCTCCACCGCGTAGCGGTCGGCGTCGCGTTCCTGTCCGCGCGAATAGGACAGCGACATCAGCGCCGCGCCCTGCACCAGCACGTCCTCCGCGCCCGCCCCGATGTCGCCGCCGATCAGCATGATGAGGCCGGCGACGCCCGCCGCGCGATAGATGCGCCGCAGGCTGTGCGCGTGCTCGACATGGCCGATCTCGTGGCCGAGCACGCCCAGCACCGCCTCGGTGTCGCTGCCCGCCATCTCGACCAGCTCGTCGGTGAGCACCACCGTCCCGTCCGGCAGCGCGAAGGCGTTCGGCCCCACCGGTCCGCCGAACCGGAATTCCAGCCTGTAGCCTTCCGCCCGGCGCGGGGTCAGCGCGGCAAGGCCGGCGAAGTCGGCGGCGATCGCCGTGCGCCGCGCCTCGTCCAGCGTGCTGGGCCCGAGCAGGCTCTGGTCGAGCGAGATCATCACCGACCGGCTGAGCAGGCTCGGCACCACCGGCGGGGTCAGCAGGATCGCCAGCTCCACCAGCAGCGGCAGCGCGAAGCGGTAGACGGCGTAGGACAGCGCGGCGACGAGCACGGCAAAGAGCGCCAGCCGCGGACGGTAGCGTTCGAGCTGGGGCACCACGCTGACGCGGCGGCGCGCCCGGCGCAGCATGGCGTCGACGCCGTCATTGTCCGGCGTCTCGAAGATGCTGCCGTCGGCGAAGGTCAGACGCCGCGCGATCGAGCCGACGCGGTCGGTCACTTCGATGGTTCCCGCCTGCGAGGCGGCAAGCGGCTTGCCGTCGACGTCGCGGGCCTGAACGATGCCGAGCTCGCCCACATGCAGGCTCGCCGCCACCGCGCGGCTCGACCCGCTTGGGTGCCAGATGCCGACGAGAGGCGCGTCGTCCGCCGCTGAAGGCTCAGAAGCCAAAGTCCAGACCTTCCACGTCCATATATTCCGACCCGACCACCCCGGCGCCCTCGCGCACCGTGGACAGATAGTCGTCCAGCGATCCGGCCGAATAAAGGACGGTCGCCGAGGCGACGTAGCGCGCCATGCGCACCGCCGCCCACGGCCGCGCCAGCCCGAGCGTGAACAGGGTGGCGAAGAAGTTGGAGATGGCGATCCAGGCATAGCGCCAGCGATGGATCGAGGAGGCGAGCAGATGCTGCCCGTCGATCACCGTCTCGCTCAGCGCCACGTTGCGCGTGCCGGCGCGGTAGAGCATGCCGACCAGCACGTAGAGCAGGAAGAAGGGCAGGAACGCCGCGTAGATGGCGCTCAATATGCCGAAAATGCCGATGTCGGAGGACAGCGGGTCGCTGAAATCGAGGCCCATGCCGCTCACCAGCAGGAAGATGACGATGCCGGCGGCAATGAACGCCATCGCGCCGGCGACCAGCACGAGCGCGGGCATGACGAGCTGGCCGTAGAGCTTTTCCAGCCGCGGGTCGCAGGCGATCGGCCGGTCGCCATATTTCAGATTGCCGAGCGTGTAGTTCCACGCCCATTGCGAGGCGATGGGCGCCAGCAGCCCCAGCGAGCCCCATGTCAGCAGCCCGCCCAGCAGATAGGCGAGGAACGCCCCGCCATAGCCGCCGGTGAAGTCGAAGCGCACGTTGCGGTAGCTGGTCATGCGCGCCGAAAAGCGCAGGCCCCGCATCACGAACCACGGCACCGCGAACAGGAAGGCGACGCCGATCAGCCCGCCGACCACGGGCACGAACTGCACCGCCGCGTTGTAGGCGAGAACGATGGCGAGCACGACGATGCGGCCGACCAGGATGCGGACGGGGCGCGCATGATAGTCGAAGCTGCCGCCCGCCAGCCGCGTATTGCCGTAGAAATAGCGGTTGCGCCGCACCTTGGCCCAGGCCGAGTAGACGCCCAGCGTCACGATGGTCAGCAGCACGTTGACGATCCAGATGCCGAAATATTCACGCCCCGTGCCGGTGAAGACAAACGCCTCGCGGCGCATGGACAGGGCGGGTTGCGACAGGGAAGGCTCGGCCTCGGTCGTCGTGTCGGTCATAAGGCTTGCTTCCCCCGCGCTGCGATCATGCACCATGCCGCGGCCCTCCGGCCAGCGGGCGATCGCCCGGGCGTGAAATTGCGCTGCTCCGGTGCATTCCCATGCCGTCCTATCCGTGTTACCAGCCGCCGCCAATCCTGAATGGACGTCCGACTCGCCGCAGCAATCCGTGCCGCGCAGGCCCGTCCGTATTTTTTGAGGGGTGGCATGGCAAGGATCATCGAGACGATCACCGGCGCCGAGGCGCTCACCTTCGACGACGTGCTGTTGCAGCCCGGCCATTCGACGGTGATGCCCGGCCAGACCAATGTGGCGACGCGCATCGCCGGCGAGATCGAGCTCAACATCCCCATCCTGTCCGCCGCCATGGACACGGTCACCGAGTCGCGGCTGGCGATTGCCATGGCGCAGGCCGGCGGCATCGGCGTCATCCACCGCAACTTCACCCCAGAGGAGCAGGCCGAGCAGGTCCGACAGGTGAAGAAGTTCGAGAGCGGCATGGTGGTGAACCCGGTCACCATCGGCCCGGACGCGACGCTGGCCGACGCACAGGCGCTGATGCGCAGCTACGGGATTTCCGGCATTCCGGTGGTCGCCAATGGCGGCTCGGGCGGCCACACCTCCGGCAGGCTGGTCGGCATCCTCACCAACCGCGACGTGCGCTTCGCCTCGGACCCCGACCAGCCGGTGCGCGAGCTGATGACCAGCGAGCGG